>JAFSKT010000162.1 GCA_017448845.1 Lachnospiraceae bacterium | reverse complement strand
AGCAGCCCAGGTTCTCCACCTGCTCGGGGCTCAGAACCCCGACTCCGCAGAGCCTTGATTTAACGGCACTGTCGTTTAAGAAGGTCTTGATATCAATAGCCAGTTCCTTTTCTATATCGTTTAACACCGGCATAAAGCTTCTTAAGAGATCGTCCGGAATGTCCCGTCTCAAGCCGCCCACATCCAGGATTGAAAAGATGACTCTGCCTCCGGTGGCAGCTGCCAGCATATCAAGTACCTTTTCCCTGATCCTCCAGGTATCCATGAAAAGATTTTCAAAACCGAAGGCATCAGCCATAAGACCCATCCACAGGATATGGCTGTGCATCCTGGAGAGCTCAAAGAGAATGGTGCGTAGATAATCCGCTCTCTCAGTCACGTGGATATCCATGATATGCTCCACGGCGTCACAGTAGCCGAAACCGTGGCCGAAGGAGCAGATGCCGCAGATACGTTCTGCAACATAAACCATTTCCTTAAAATCCTTCTTTGACACAAGGCTTTCAAGTCCCCTGTGTACAAAGCCTATGGAAGGCACTGCCTCCACTACTTTTTCATCCTCCAGTACCAGATCCAGATGTATGGGTTCCGGCAGAACCGGATGCTGGGGCCCGAAGGGAATTACACTTCTTGATGACATTTTATTTCCCCTCCTTAGCTTCTTCTTTATGGGCAAAAGGCGCCTTCTCGGCAGTCCTGTAAAGCCCGCCCCTGAAATCCAGGGTTATGCCGTCGATCTCGATCCCGTAAAGATCGTGGATCTCGTTTTCGTAGAGCCATGCAGGGGGAAAGAGACGGCTTATGCTCTGCACGTGTTCTCCCACGTCTGTATGGATCTTCACCTGTACTTCATCATATCCCTTACCGAAGGTATATAAGATCTCGTAACCCTCCTGAACCGTGGTGGCGCAGATCTGGATCAGCCTGTAATGCTCTTCCTCCAGCTCCTGCACTTCGGAAAGGATGGCGTGATGCGACACTCTTCTGAACTCTTGTTCCATATATTACTTCTCCTCCTCCCGGTTGTCGGAAGCTCCGGGAACCTCACAGGTTTCGTGATTCTTCATGGCTTCTCTCTTTTTATCCAATATTGCCAGGGCCTTTACAACCCCGTCAATCAGCGCTTCCGGCTTAACAGCGCAGCCCGGAACATATACATCCACAGGGATCACAGTATCCACTCCGCCGGAGACGTTGTAACAATCCTTAAATATACCGCCGTCGCAGGCGCAGATCCCTGCCGCTACCACTACCTTGGGGTCCGGCATCTGGGAATAGAGCTGTTTAACCACATGGCGGGTCTGATGATTGACACCTCCCGTGATCACAAAAATATCGGCGTGCTTGGGGTTACCCGTATTTATTATCCCGAATCTCTCCACGTCAAAGCGGGGGGTCGTGGACGCCAGCACCTCTATATCGCAGCCGTTGCAGCTTGATGCGTCATAGTGCAGAAGCCAAGGTGACTTTGAAATCTTCATGATACTTTCTCCTTATATCCTGGCGATCTTCAGTATGGTAAGAACTAGGAAATTGCTTCCCGCCAGACTGAGGGTCACTCCCCAGGAGGTGATCAGCATATTATTCCACTTCACTCTGGGGAAAACATTGTCGATTACTATCATTATGAAAAATACAACCAGGGACGCAACTGCTCCCACCACATAACTTATGGGGTTTTTGCAGATAAAGAACAGCGCGACTATGGCCATAAGGAATACTTCCTCGTAGATCTCACCCAACTCAAGTATTCCCAGCACATTACCCGCTATATCCTGGGTAAGGCCCTTAACCATCTCCTGATGTGCGTGATGGGAGGTGGACAGGTCGAAGGGGGACTTCCTGAGCTTGATTATCAGGATAAAACAGTAACCCAGGAATATTCCCGGAGTCCTTACTATGGCAGGCATATCCTGACTGATGATATCGGAAACATTGAAGCTTCCGCAGGTCATGTAGAAACCGATGGCTGTAAGCAGTGTCATTGGCTCATAAGCCATCATCTGCACGAACTCTCTCTGTGATCCCAGTGAAGAATAGGGCGAATTCGCGCTGGATGCCGCCAGCACCAGGAACATATCCGCCAGTGAAAAGGCGAAGAACACCAAAAGGATATCACCTCCGGCAAAGAAGAGACAGCCGGAAAAAATGGTGAATATGGTAAAGCCCATCACCAGAGCCGTTTCAAAGTTATTAACGACAATGGCCTGCTTTTCAAAAAGCTTTATAAGGTCATACACAGGCTGAAGGAAGGGAGGTCCTATCCTCCTCTGCAGTCTGGAAGAAAGCACCCTGTCAAAGCCTTCTAAGAAGAAACCTGCTACCGGGCCCAGTATGAGAAATGCGGCTATACATAAAAGTATTATCATAGTATGGTTCATCTGAAGCCACCTCCTATTCCGGTTCCTATGGAAAGGATCATCAAAACCACTACAAAGGCGGCTGCCACACAAAGGGAAGGAACCAGTATCTTTTTCTCCCCGAACATTTCCTCCATATACCAGTTAGAGAGGTATGAAGGACGGATCCCGCCGTAGGCGTCCACGAAATGCCTGTCGTCTCCGGCATTTGCTCCGGACATATAGGACATGGTCATCTTTTCCTTTCTGTTAAAGATAAGGAATATGGCCAGCACAGGCATGAGCGCTATCATGATAAGCATCATCAGCATTACACGTACGTCGCTGGAGCTTATGATCTGTCCAGCCTTAAAGCCGTATTCCACCCAGAGCATGGGCTCTATGAAGATCTGTCCTAAGAAGGGGAATGAAACACAGAGCGCGATGACCAGACCGGTCAGCATGTACATCACATACCACTCGCTCTTATGAATGATATCCCTCAGGGTTTCCGACTGATGCAGCACCGCAAAAAGCTTTCCAAGCCATTTGCCCCAGTAGAACATGGTGGTGGCAGAACCGAAAACCAGGAAGATAACTAGCAGAACGTTGTTGGAATCAATATAGGCCTTGAGCGCCGCCCACTTTGCAACCAGCATTCCGAAGGGGGCGAGGAACATTCCGCAGATAGCCACCGTCATAACAAAGGCCATCTTCGGCATTTTCACTATAAGGCCGTGCATATCCTCAATATCCCTGCTGCCGGTGGCGTTTTCAACCGCACCGACACAGAGGAACATAAGGGATTTGGAAACCGCATGGAACAAGAGCAGCATTATCGCAGCCCAGGTAGCCGCCGGCTTTCCCACTCCGGCGCAGGCGGTGATCAGCCCCAGATTCGATATGGTGGAATAAGCAAGCACCTTCTTTCCGTCACTCTGTGAAATAGCAAGGAGTGATGCGGCAAAGAATGTGAAGCCTCCCAGGGTGGTCACCATGATCCCGGCCTGAGAACCGGCCATCAGGGGAGAAATCCTTATAAGAAGATAAACACCCGCTTTTACCATGGTGGCGGAATGCAAAAGAGCGGATGAAGGCGTGGGTGCCACCATCGCTCCCAGCAGCCATCTGGAGAAAGGCATCTGGGCGCTCTTTGTAAAGGCCGCAAAGGCAAGGCAGGCCACAGGGATCACTATTCCCCTGAAATCCGCGCCCTTGCCGATTAGCTCTATAAGACTTCCGTTCTTATATACAAGAGTATTGTAGAGGATCGCCACGGTAAATCCGCAGCCTCCCAGCAGGTTCATCCACAGGGCCTTAAAGCTGTTATTAACCGCTTCTTCCTTCCTTGTATATCCGATAAGCAGGAATGAAACCGTGCTGGTGATCTCCCAGAAAAAGAAGATCCAGGAAATATTATCGGAAGATATAAGGCCGTACATGGCCGCCATGAAAAGGAAGAGCATGGACTGGAAAAACCAGGGCCTCTTCTCCACATCTGTGTGATGATGGTGATAATCCCTCATGTATCCGTTGGAATAGATGGAGATCAGGCCTCCTACCAGCCCTACCACCAGAAACATTAAGATCGTAAGGGTATCAACCCTTAGCATGGCACCGTTTTCCACAGCCCTTCCGGTAAAGTCCAGCCAGAGCACCGGGGCAGTGCCTGCAAAAGCTAACAGTATGCAATAGACCTTCCCATGTTTTATGGAAAGGAAAGTGATGAGCAGGAAGAGGAATATCTCCCCCACAATGATCACTATGTTGAATATCTCCACAGGCCGGCTCTCCGGCATGAGGCAGGTGATATACCCGGTACTGTTATTCACGGCTCCGAAAGCCCATACACAGAAAATGACATCCATCACCATCATAATGATGCTACCGAATGTCACTATGCTTTCTCTTATCCTGTCATCCCGGGATAACCCTACGCAAACGGAGACGAGAAGCGTAAAAATAAATAGAACAAATGCGATCGTCACCTAATACTCCTCCCTTTTTAAATAAAATCCTGTTGTTCTCGTTCAGACATTATACCACCAAGGTACAAAAAATAAAACATAAATAAACAACAGGTGTATTCTCTTGATTTTTCTCCCTCCATCTTCTATCATGAATACGTTGCGTCAAAATCCCGGTCAGAGGGCGGCAGAAAATGCCGGTCATACTCCGGGGGTCCTATATAAGCTTACGGGACACAATGGATCCGCCTGCGGCAAGGTATTTAAGATGGAGCAGTGGGAATACGACCTGCGCGATGATATTTTCAGCGCATTTATGATGAATAATAAAAAAGCCGCTTCTTTTCTGCTGCAGGATCTGATCGAGAAAAAAGGGGGCGTTTTTTACCGTTATCGTCCTCTGGACATGGCGGAGATCTCCAGCATCCGTTTCGATCAGATGTATCTCTGCCGGGCAGTCCGTTTCGATAACCACACAGACGGGATGCTCCGGTTCAAAAGCTATGTTTCCTGCTTTACCGACCGGAAGAATTCCCTAAGCATGTGGAATGACTACGCCGACGCAGCTCAGGGTCTGTGTATGGAATACCAGTACATAGATATCCAGGATTTTGCCGAAGAAAACGGTCTTTTCTTTTCCCCTGTGAAATATAGTGACGAAACCGGTGACGAAAGCACTGAAGACCGGGTCGCCACCGTCATGTCCATGATGCATAAACCCCGGATAGAATCCGATGAATATGAATGGCGTCTCTGGAAGATCGACATGCATTCCACTGATATAGGAAAGATCATGTCCAGCATCAGGCCGAGACGTATCTATATCGGCCGCAACGCCGACAGGGATTCCTATCTCTATAATGAACTCAGGGAAATCTGCGAGGAAAAGGGGATAGAGCTGATCTGAACTCTATCCGAAGATGTGCAGGAAACTGCTGATGGATTTAGCCTTCTCAATTATCTCTTTTTCGTGCTCTCTTAAATAAGCTATCAGTTCTTCAGCCTCATCATCACTAAAACCGTTATTCAATGCAACTTCGAAATAAGGCACCTTTATCTCAATCTCATTATTTTTAGCCGGAAGGTTGGATTTTTCACCGTTCTCCCCGAAAACCACCTTTTTGGGCTTTTTTCCCTCATCCGGGCGCTCAAAACGGACCAGGACATAATTTTTCCCGGTCTCCTTATCCGTAAGTACCCCCGAATGTGTCATTGTGATCTCGTTCTTAAGCCCCATTTTTCCGCCTTTTTTATGTTCATTATAACATTTTCAGAAAATACTTGCATTTTTTTCTTCATGTATGTATAATGTCGTTTGTTTCATTGGGCTATCGCCAAGCGGTAAGGCAACGGACTCTGACTCCGTCACTTCGAAGGTTCGAATCCTTCTAGCCCAGTCAGAATTAACCCCAGTATCTAGTATATACTGGGGATTTTTGTTGTATTTCAGGGCTTTTCAGGAATTTCTTACTGATAAATCTTCAATAGACTGATCAGAACAAATCAGAACGTTTTTTCTTGATAACACTTGTTTTTTCGTGTTTTTCCCAACGGATAGTGATGTCGATAGTGATGTCTGGAGTTCACTCCAACCCATTTAATTCATAGGGTACTTTCAGGTTTTGTTATGAAATTCTCCTTAAAATCAAAAGGAGCATAACATGAATTCAACAGGAAATAAAGCAGTAGATATGATGAGTTCCCTGAATATAACAGGGAACGTAAAACCGGTCAAATGGTGCCACACCATTCGATACCCAAATGGAAAACCCAAGGTTTCTGTACATTTCAGTTGAAGATTTGATCTTGATATCCATGGTTATCCCCCTTATCCTCTGAAATCTACTCTTGTTCCCAGTACACGTTCCGCATCCGCCTTAACCAGGGATGAAATACTGTTATAGGTAAAATCCT
The DNA here is from genome assembly GCA_017448845.1 of Lachnospiraceae bacterium. Classification (GTDB taxonomy): domain Bacteria; phylum Bacillota; class Clostridia; order Lachnospirales; family Lachnospiraceae; genus NK4A144. Next base: position 2,596 of record JAFSKT010000162.1, on the reverse strand, counting down.
GTACTTTTGAAAGAAGTTCATCCATAGAATCCGCTTCAATGGTTACAAATCTTTCTGCTTTTTCTGGTACTTCTGTTTCTTCATCTGAGACAGTGGCATTTTCTCCATACCTGTCTTTAGCCTTCCGAATCCGCTCGTCCCTTTCCTTCTTTTCGGCCTTTTTCTTGTCTCTGATCTTCTGCTCTTTCTTTTCGGCAGCCTTCTTTTCTATACGCTTTTTCTGAATATCCTGTGACTTTCCTACAGTTGCAAAAAAGCTTTCCTTTCCATCCGAATCAACGGACATACCAAAATTCTTTACACTTGCACCACTGCTTGTGAGACTGTTTTTCGCAGCAGCCATTTTGTTTTGCGACATCGCGATGATACCTTCATATTTCTTCCGGAATGATTCATCGGTAGCCATACGCTCAATCTTTTCATCATCTATCAGTACGACCATCTTATTGGCATTGCCATAAGAAGCTGCATTCTGCTGAACCTGTGCCTTCATATCCTTGCTCACAGCTATGAATTCCATGTTATGGAACTTGGATTTCAGCTTATCATAGTACGCCTTAGCCTTATCGGAAAGCTGCACGTCACCTATCGTATTACCATATTCCGTCTGTCTGGGTATCAGGAAACTTGATGCATTGACGGGAGCCCAGCTTCTGGTGTCAACATTACCGGCTGCACTCTCCTTTTCAGAAATCGTCTGATTTGTACGGGGAGAAGCCGTCCCATTTGTACGGCTCATCCCCGTATTTGTTTCTTTCCAGTTGCTGCTTACCTGCTGATAAGCAGAAATACCATTCATAGATGTCATATCGCCCTACCTCCCTGTAGAATGATTCCAAAATCCTTTTTGGCGCAAAATGAGATAATACCGGATATCTCTATTATAATATCGGCACAAACAATGCTTTTCTTAATACCCTGCTCATCATAATGCCGCCTGCTGTCTTTCCGTAAATCTCCTGTTCAGGAGCTCTTTCTGCCCCCTTCGGTGCTCCATCTGTTTCTTCAGCCGCTTTTCATCGGCACGTTTCTTTTCAAGAGCCTTCTCTCTTCTTGCTTTCTGAGCATTCTCACGCTGTCTGTTGGTCTGGGTATGGTTTCCCCTGTCAACCGTGAGGGCCTGAACCACATCCTGTCCCTGTACGGCATAATCATCACTGCCAATGGCCATGTCCACATGCTGCACGGTTCCGGCTCCGGAGCTTTCCTTCAGGAAGAATCCCGTTGACCTTACAACTCCGTCCCTTATGCCATCCGATCCTCCAATTGTAAATTCCGTATCCGAGGATCCCAGATAGATCGCTCCTATATCAGCATCTTTAAGATCCATCAGGATATCCTCACCATTGTCTCCCTTACACCAGACCTTAAGTTTACTGAACACTTCATCATTTTCATCTATCCAGCCGTTACCGTCAGAATCATACTCCTTAAGATCAGCAAAGCCGTCCCCGCTCTTTGTCCCGAAAAGCTCGCTGCCATCATTAATAATGCCGTCGCCGTTCTTATCCAGGGCAAGAAATCCGGAGCCCCTTCCGAGCATGGATATCTCATCCTCGGTCCCATCTGAATCAATATCAAACATGAATTTCTGATCCCTGACATCTGCCGTATCAGATCCCACATTTATCACCAGAGGATCACAAAGGGCATTCTGCATCATGGGGATTTGTACGTCCATGTATTCCATATAACTGCGGCTCATCATTATATCCACATTAAAATCGATAGTCCTGCCATCTTCTGTCTTTGCCTGCCCCTTTGCATGGAATTCCGTATTTTCATACTCCTGATAGGTTACGAAATGCATGGATCTGCCGCCGAACATTCCTCCCGATATCCTGCCCATGATCATCTGAAAAATGCTGTTCTGGAATTCGCTTGCCTTCTGCAGCATGGTTTTCCTTACATTTGATAGGTTACTGTATGTTACCGGATAATAATCCTGACTCTTAAGATCATCATTTCCGCTTCTTAAAAAACTGTCCGAGCCACTGCTATTCTGCTCCCCTGAGTTTACCATGCTGTTAGCGGTTTCATAGAAACTTATGTTTACACCGCCTTTTGCTCTGCTCCCACTCTGGATATAGCTCCTTGATGAAGCCATTGATACTGTACTTTCCGCTATTTTCATACCCCTCTCCTTTCTTATCCTGCAAGTCTAAACTCTACATAGTCAAAAATAACGCCTCATAGGATGCTGCCCCTGAAGCAGGTGTTGGTTTCATGGACGCAGCCATGCTCCTTACCCCAAGAATTTCCTCTATGCTACCGGAGCCCTGCAATGCCTTATGTTCAAAATACTTTTTCTGGTTCAGATTGTTTATCCTGAATTATTCACGGGGACTTAAAATATAAAACGACCGTCCCCGATACGTTGTTTTAGACTGTTCCTTTGATGACAGTATGGGGTATTACCTCAAAAAAGAGTATACTATCCCCTTTGAAACCCTATCATCATAAGAAACTGTCAATGTACATTGAAAACTGTTGCTATTCTAACTGTGGCTGCAATCCCCGGATATTTTGAAGGGTCTCATAGAATTCCTTTTTGTATGGGCAACTGCTGCACAGTTTGAAAGTCATATATCGTGCT
>JAFSKT010000161.1 GCA_017448845.1 Lachnospiraceae bacterium | reverse complement strand
TGCCACTAAATATATAAAGAGAGTTACGGATAAAAGGAATCTTGAGGCGGGAAATGCGCTCTTTGCCGAGCTTGTAAGGATCGCCCATTCCATGAAGATAAAGGTCATAATCGACGGCGTGTTCAATCACTGCGGTTCCTTTAATAAGTGGCTGGACCGGGAAAAGATTTACGAGAACGGGGAAGGCTATGAGAGCGGAGCCTATGTGAGTGCCGACAGCCCATACAGGTCATTCTTCCACTTTTATGATGAAAAGCAGTGGCCGGATAACGGAAGCTACGACGGCTGGTGGGGACACGCTACCCTGCCTAAGCTTAATTATGAGGATTCGCCTGCTCTCTGTGAGTACATATTAAATGTGGCGAAAAAATGGGTATCGCCGCCATATAACGCAGACGGCTGGAGACTTGACGTGGCTGCGGATCTGGGCCATACCCCGGAATTTAACCACAAATTCTGGCACGATTTCAGACAGGCTGTAAGAGAAGCCAATCCGGAAGCCATTGTTCTGGCGGAGCATTACGGTGATGCTGAAAGCTGGATCTCAAACGGTGAATGGGACACCATAATGAACTATGACGCCTTTATGGAGCCCATAAGCTTCTTCTTAACGGGAATGCAGAAGCATTCGGACGAATACAGGTCAGACCTCTTAAATAACCCTATGGCATTCTGGGGAGCCATGAGAGTCCACAGAAGGCAGTTCAGCGGCGGGTCCGGACTTTGCGCCATGAATGAGCTTTCAAATCACGATCACTCCAGATTCTTAACCCGGACAAACAGGACGGTGGGAAGAGTTGACAAGCTGGGTCCCGAAGCGGCAGAAAAGGGCGTAAATAAAGCTGTCATGCGGGAAGCCGTACTGTTCCAGATGACCTGGCCCGGAGCGCCCACAATTTACTACGGGGATGAAGCGGGTCTCTGCGGCTTCACGGATCCCGATAACAGAAGGACCTATCCCTGGGGAAATGAGGATTTTGAGCTCATAGACTATCACAGAGCCTGTATCAGGATACATAAGGAAAATCCCGAGCTCCTTACGGGAAGCATGATCCCCGTTCCTATGAATGGAGACGACGAAGGGATACTTTCCTTTGCGAGATTTAACAGAGATTCAGCTTCACTTATTATCTTAAATAATAATACCCATGATGTGGAATGGTGCGGTGACGTATGGACAGCAGGCATCCCGTCGGAATGCCGGCTGAAGAGACTTCTTCTGACTTATGCCGAAGGATTTACCACCGAAACCATGGAATATACCGTGTCACGGGGTAAATTTAAGGCTATGGTGCCTGCTACGGGAGGAATGATCCTTAATTATCGAACACCCACGCAGCATCTTCTTTACTGACCCCCTTGGACAGAGCTACCACGGAAGAGGGTCTGTCATAGGTTAAGGGATTTCCCTTTATATCCATGATCTCTCCGCCGGCTTCAAGAAGTATGGCAGCGGCTGCAGTATAATCCCACAAACCAAGTCTCAATTCAAAGAACATACCCGCCTGTCCGGAGGAAAGCCGGCAAATGTCCGTTGCTGCACTGCCTCCCCGTCTTATATCCACGGAACGGCGCACTGCCTCCCGGCCAAGAATGAAGGCCCTGTCGGTAAGGTCTTCATAATAGGGGGCGGTTCCCATGATGATAAGGGTATCTATGAGGGGATCTTCGGAAGTGTGTATGGGTTTGCCGTTCATGAAGGCACCCTGTCCCTTTTCAGCGTAGTAAAGCCAGTCGCTGAAGGGGTTATATATGACGCCGATATAGGGCTCACTGTCCTTTAAGAGCCCGATGCTGGTAACACTTTCGTTCCAGCCCTTGATAAAATTCGTGGTGCCGTCTATGGGGTCTATTACAAAGGTATATCCCCGGTGGTATTCTTCCTTAAATACTTCCTGCCCGTTTTCTTCACCCACGAAATTAGCTTCCGGCAGGATGGCAGAAAGTTCCCGGTATAAAAGCTCCTGTACCTTTTTATCATATTCCGTCACATAATTTCCGTGTCCGGATTTATTGTCTATTTTCAAAGCCTGAATTTTCTCGGATCCCTCAAGGATCATCTTTCCGGCATTCTTTGCGGTGTTACAGATCTTTTCCAGTAATTCGCTCAACTTTAATACCTCTTTCATCAAGTTTTTTAACATTTACGATTATACTTCCAATAATAAAAAATGCCAATGACCGGCGGTCATGGACAGTTCCGTTTAAAATAGAATAGCGGCTGACCCGGAGCATGCGTCTCGTGCCAGCCGCTTTAGTTGTTGAGTTTTACCATAATAGTCTTTCTGCCCTTTCCATAGCATACATGTCTTCTGTTTCAGGTAATGCGTGTTCGTAAGAGTCTCTGTCTGGCGCTTTCTTTTTTTTCTGTTTGTTCTTCACCTCCTGTTTCTTTTTTGCCTTCAGTTTCTCTTCGAACGAGTTGTCGGCGGAGGGCCTTGCCGCTACCCCCACCGCTGCTACCACATGTGGCGGAGGAGAGTACCTGACCGCCGGGAATGGCATATACGGTGTGATCATCATCATAAACTCACCTCCCTGTGCATTTACGACCTTTCTGTCCTAAAAGAACAGATGTTTCTCTCTTTGTCCTATATATCGGCAAAATAAGGAAAAACTTTATATTTTCAGCCATTTTAAGGCTTTCTTAATATATTGAAGAAAAATAAATGAGAGGATATAATGTGACGAAAACCTGACCTGAAAAGGAGAGCCGAAATGGAGTTTACGGAAGCTTTTTATAATGACCCCTATCTCACGGAACAGGATTCAACGGTACAGTCCTGCGAACCCTGTAAAAAGGGATATAAAGCGGTATTAAGCGACACAATCTTTTATCCCGAAGGAGGAGGACAGCCCTCGGACAGAGGCTTTCTCGTCACCGGGGATGGTACCCGGATCCCGGTAAATGATGTGAAGAGGAACGGGGAAGATATGGTGGAACTCTATATGGAAAGTCCGGTTTCCTCCGGGGATACCGTCCATCAGGTCATAGACTGGGATTTCCGTTTTTCCCTGATGCAGAACCACAGCGGAGAGCACATAGTATCCGGACTCATTAACAGGGAATACGGTTTTGAAAACGAGGGTTTCCACATGTCGGATGTGATCACCATTGATATTTCCGGAGAGCTGGACCGGGAGCAGATCATAAACATAGAGAGAAAGGCAAATCAGGCTATATGGAAGAATATTCCGGTTAACATAATATTTCCGGAAATGGGAGAGCTGGAGGACTTAAACTACCGCAGCAAAAAGGAATTAAGCGGAAAGGTGCGGCTCGTAAACATCGAAGATACCGACAGCTGTGCCTGCTGCGGCCTTCATGTAAAACGGACAGGAGAGATCGGACTAATTAAAATACTCTCGTTTATCAGATATAAGGGGGGAGTCAGGCTGGAAATGGTATGCGGAGACAAGGCCCTTCTGGATTATGAGAGAAAGCTTGACAGTATCACGGAGATCAAAAATGCTCTTTCCGTGAAACCGGAGGAAGTGACAGAGGCGGTAAACCGTGTATTGGAGGAATCTGCCGAAAAATCCGGGAGGATCGCTCTGCTTAACAGCCGCTATTTTGATATGCGGACCGCTGAGCTCCAGGGCGATAATGACATCATCTTTACGGTGGAAAAGGAGCTGGACGGGCAGGAAATAAGAAAGCTCTGTGACAGGCTGAATAAATCCGGAAAAGCCGGAACTTCCGTAGTTCTGGCCCCGGCCGATAAAGAGGATGAGCCGGGGGAAGAAGCCTATCTATATGTAATAGGGAGCACAAAGCACGACTTAAAGAGCGCTGCGAAGGCCCTTAATGATGTGTTAAAGGGCCGTGGCGGCGGTTCAAAGGAAATGATACAGGGCACCTTTTATGCAGATATGGAAAGCATAAAAAGTGCGGTGAATAAGGCGTTTGGCGTTAATTGATCATCTCTCCGCGATCAGGTCTGCAACATATACCCCGCTTGCGGAGGCATGGGACAGAGAGTGGGTGACTCCGCTTCCGTCTCCGATACAGAAGAGGTTCCGGTGCTCGGTTTCCAGGTTTTCATCCAGCACCACTTCCATATTGTAGAATTTAACTTCCACACCGTAGATAAGGGTGTCTTCATTTGCCGTGCCCGGGGCTACCTTGTCCAGGGCATGGAGCATCTCTATTATGGAATCCAGAATCCGCTTTGGCAGAACTAAACTCAGGTCACCGGGAGTGGCCTTAAGGGTGGGACGGACAAAGCTCTCGTCTATACGCTTCTGGTTTGTACGCCGTCCTCTCTCTAAGTCGCCCAGTCTCTGCACGATGACGCCGCCTCCCAGCATATTGGAAAGCCTTGCTATGCTCTCGCCGTAGCCGTTGCTGTCCTCAAAAGGCGCGGTGAAGTGCTTTGCCACCAGCAGGGCAAAGTTGGTATTGTCTGTCTTTTTATTCTCATCTTCAAAGCTGTGTCCGTTTACGGTAACAATGCCGTTGGTATTTTCGCTTACCACGATACCGTGGGGATTCATGCAGAAGGTACGCACCTTGTCCTCATAGAGCTGGGTACGGTAAACTATCTTTCCCTCATAGAGTTCGTCCGTGATATCGGAAAAGATCTCGGCGGGAAGTTCCACCCGGACGCCGAGATCCACCCTGTTTGAAAGGGTCTTAAGCTTCAGGTCCTCACATACGCTTTCCATCCATTTTGAGCCGCTGCGGCCTACGGAAATAACGCAGAACTTACCGTCAGCATAGCCTTCGCTTATGGTTTTTTCGGCATCGCCGCTGAAATAAACCCTGTAGGAGCCGTCATCCGAAATCTCTATTTTTTCCACCTTTGTGTCAAAATAGAAATCCACCTTGTCTTTAAGCTCCGCATAGAGTTTTTCCAGCACCACATAATTTATGTCGGTACCAAGGTGTCTGACCGAGGCGTCAAGAAGATGCAGCCTGTTCTGCATACACTTCTTTTTGAAGGCGGTTCCCGCTGTGGAATAAAGCTTTGTGCCCTCTCCGCCGTGGCTTAGGTTTATGCTGTCCACGTAATTCATGAGTTCCAGAGCCTTTTTTCTGCCTATATGCTCAAAAAGGGTACCGCCGAAATCATTGGTGATATTGTATTTTCCGTCGGAAAAGGCGCCTGCACCGCCGAAACCCTGCATGATGGAGCAGCTTTTACAGTGGATGCAGCTTTTTATCTTTTCTCCGTCTATGGGGCAGCTCCTCTTTTTCAGGGCATGGCCGGCCTCAAAGACCGCCACCTTAAGGCTGCTCTTTTTCTTTATCAGTTCATATGCCGCAAATATCCCGCCGGGACCTGCGCCGATCAGAAGTACGTCGTATTTCATCTGTCATCTCCTTTTATTTTAATGATAGTATCCTTAATACCAAATGCATGCTTCAGCATTATTTCCTCTTTTAGCATGGGGGATCAGGCGTGAGGCTAAAGCCCTTGTCTCTTCAGAGACTATGGGGACCAGGATCTTCTGATCCGGGGAGAGGGTCCTGCCCGCTCTCTTCAGGGCAGCCCCGATAAGGCCTGCCAGTACCACACTGTTGCTGCTGTAGGCCAGGTCAAATATGATGGAATCTCCCACCTCCGAAAACAGGATCATTCCGGCAGATTCGTCACTTAAGAAAAGATGGCTCAGGTCTTTCCTGTAATTATTCCAGGGGACAGGATACAGTACGGGAACAGGCTTTGATCCTTCAAGGATCCCCCCGGCCATGGCATCGGCGATAGCATCATTTATGCCGTTTAACGGGGTACAGAGCATCCTGTCTGCTGCCATTACCAGGGTCCGGTCCTTTTTGACCTCTTTCAGGGTGAACTCATAGATGTTGTTTTTTACTATGGTTACGTCCATGCCCGTATCTTTTAAGATGGGAAGCATTTTCTCGGTCCCGTCCACCATGTGGAGCTCCATAAAAGCCCCAAGATAATTACCGCTGCTGCGGCCCCTTTCAAGTATATAGGTCAGAAAAGCCTCTGCGGCATCCTTACCGGTCTTTTCATCGGGAAAAGAGAGCCATACAATCTCCAGCCAGCGTTCATGGTCAGCTGTGATGGAAACCCCCTTCATTTTCTTATCCTTATCATAGGTGGCTGTAACGGTAAGGATCCCGTCTTTTATCTGGGACAGGTAGTTTTCCGGGACAAATTTCCGGAATTTATCTACATCCTCATAGGGGATATTCTCATCTTTCCAGCCATCAAAGTCATATCCGCTTTCAGGAGCCTTTTCATCTTCCGGAACTTCATTTTTGCTGATCTTACAGATGTACTTATAGTATTCCTTTACGGTTTTTACATATTCCTTTATTTCTTCCCTTTTTGGGTCACCTGTGATCTTCTCACCCCTATCCACGTCATATCTGTTCAGGTGGAAAAAGAGCTTAACTGCCCTTGAGGTCATGTCCAGTACGGTGCTTTCTTCCTTTGAAAGAGAGCCGGAGACCGCCTGCTTTTTCAGGTACCGGTCCCGTATGAGCATGGCCCTGACGATACCGGAAGTAGACGCATCCCTCCCGGATGCCGTGGGGGGATAGGGCTTAAATTCCAGACCGTCAGGTTCTATAGCGGCATTTTCAAACTTTTTTTCTTCATATTTCGTAAGGATGTCGAGAACAAGAAGTTCGGAATTGTACTGCCGGACCGAGATTCCCTTTTCAGCCATTGAACGGGACAGAAGATTTGACTTCCGCCAGTAAAGATCACCCTTAAGTCTTTCCGATAACGAACCGTCAGGAAGTATACCGATATTCATAGCTGTATTCTCCTCGCAATCTCTGTAAAAGCCAAAAGAATAAGAAAAACCACAGACACGGAAACCCGTATCTGTGGCTTAGGTGCCGGCGACCGGGGTCGAACCGGTACGGGTATCACTACCCACGGGATTTTAAGTCCCGGGCGTCTGCCAGTTCCGCCACGCCGGCGTTCGTTTTCCCTGTGTTCCGGAAAAACATTAGCAATATAGCATATAATGATGATTTTTGCAAATCAGGGGAAGGATTGTATAATAATATTAAGGAAAACAGGACAGAGGTTGGATAAATGAAGGGAAAATCCCCAAGAAATAAAACCATAGATTTTCCCCTTGAAGAAGGGGAAGAATATCTTTCAAAGTGCATAAAGGTCAATAACTCCTGCAGTATGGATAAGGTGCTGGATAAGACAATTATCGGAGACTGCTTAGAGGTAATGGACTGTCTTCCATCTAACTCTGTAGATCTGATGATCGCGGATCCCCCTTATAATCTGGACAAGGATTTTAACGGAGAGTATTTCCATAAAAAAGGAGCCGCTGAATACCGGGAATATACGGAAAGCTGGTTAAATAAGGCCTTTCCCCTGTTAAAGGAGACGGCGTCCGTTTATGTCTGCTGTGACTGGAGATCCAGCCTCATTATCGGAGAGGTCTTAAATGAGCACTTAAATGTGAGGAACCGTATCACATGGCAGAGAGAAAAGGGCCGGGGAGCCGGAAAAAACTGGAAGAACGGCATGGAGGACATCTGGTTTGCAACGGTGGGGAAGGATTATACCTTTAATCTGGATGCGGTAAAGATCCGGAGAAAGGTCATCGCACCATATAGGGACAAGGGAAAACCCAAGGACTGGGAGGAGACGGATAAGGGAAATTTCCGGAATACCTGCCCCTCTAATTTCTGGGATGATATTTCCATTCCCTACTGGTCCATGCCGGAAAATACAGCGCATCCCACACAGAAGCCGGAAAAACTGTACGCAAAGCTTATCCTTGCAAGCTCCGGTGAGGGGGACCTGATCTTTGATCCCTTTGCTGGGGCGGGTACCGCAGCAGTTACGGCTAAAAAACTAAAGCGGCATTTCATCACAGTGGAAAAGGAAGCTCTTTATTGCGCCTGGGCTGAAAAAAGGCTGGAAATGGCTGAAAAGGATCCCTCTATACAGGGTTTCAGGGACGGAGTGTTCTGGGAGCGTAACAGCCTGTAACGGCTGCCTGTTATTACCGGGAACGGAAGATGAGCATCAACACCCCGAGGATCACGGGCTGGTGCATGAGATATATAATAAGAGTATGACGTCCTATGAATTCCAGGGGAGGGCAGAGGCCTTTTGTAAGGGCCGGACCGATCTTTTCCATGGGCAGGACCCGGTAAAGGAAATAACCTGTCATATACAGGAAAAACCAGGGGATCAGAGGGAAATAGTCATCGGAAAAAAAGCCGGGAAAAGGAAAGCCTAAATAGGCTGTGAAATAGTTAGTTCCGGTAATATATCTTCCCGCATATCTCGTTACGATAAAGAGAACAAGGGAGAGGATAAGGAAAAGAGCGTTGGCAGGAGGGCCGGAAAACTTCCGGAACAGTCTGTCAAATGGGACCATGATAAGCATGGCGCTTCCCATGAAGGTCAGGATACCGAAGATCACAACAGCCTCCGGCATAAATATAAGGGTTACAAGGGTGACAAGGGCCCCCGCCAGAAAGACGGTGAGGCCTCTTTTTATGTGATGTTTTCCGAGATTCCATGAAAAACCCGAAAGCAGGATAAAGGTCTGGCAGATGAGCTGCTGCCATATATAACCGGGCATTCCCTTATACCAGGCCATATCCCGGCCAAAGAGATACACCACGTCCCACATGGCGTGATAGGCCATCATGCTGATGAGATTAAGTCCCCGCAGGGTGTCAAGTTTCGAAAGCCTCATT
>JAFSKT010000160.1 GCA_017448845.1 Lachnospiraceae bacterium | reverse complement strand
GCAGTCATCGCGGTAATAAAGGATTCCTATCCCGGACTCACCTTCATCGCGCAGATGATGGGCGTTTCATGGGGAGCCCTGGCCGGCGCCTTCCTGGCACCCTTCCTTTACGGGCTTTACTGGAAAAAGGTCACTCCCGCCTCTGTGGGAGCCTGCTATGTCTGGGGCTGCGCCATTGCCCTGATCCAGCTCTTCATCACCCTTTCAGGCACTGATGTATCAGGCTGGGGCCCTGTTTTAGGCTACATCTTCAAATCCTCCATCAATTCCGGCGTTATCGCAATGGTGGGTGGTCTGATCGTGGTTCCGGTGGTAAGCCTCTTTACCGCTAAAATGGACGAGACAACCGTAGATGAGATGTTCACAAGCTTCGAAAGAAAAGTCCAGGTGCCTCAGAAGGAAGCACTGGAGGACTGATAAAGAAACGTATTAAGAAATACGGGGTGGCTGTTCAATGCAGCACCCCGTGTTTTTTTGTTTTAAGCGGCTTTGGTCATGTGAATAATGAGGTTTCCCAGGCGGTAACGCCGGAGTCCGAGAAGACTTCGTCCAAGCGGGCCTGCAGGTCTGCTATGGTGACGTTCTCTTTCATTATGACCTGTATGAAGCCTCCGCCGCCGGCTCCGCATATCATTTTTCCGGAGATCAGGTCTTCTATGGATAAGAAGAGCTGGTCTATACAGGTGTTGGTGCAGCCGCTGTCAAGCTTTTTGGACAGTTCCCAGTGCTCGTTCAGGAGCCGCGCAAAGCCGTCCACCCGGCCCTTCTCCAGCTCTAAGCGCATAAGCACTGCCACCTGCTGTATCCTGTAGAGCACATCAGACACTTCACCTTCATTGCCAAGATATTTCCCCACAATGTCCCGGAGCAGGTTCCTTGCGAGCCTCCTCTGGCCTGTGTAGATTATGGCAAATCTTCTGTCCAGCTCCTCCAGGGTCTTATCGGCTATTCTCACAGGCGTGCAGGTGATTTTCTGCTTAAGACCCTCTTCCGTGGTGACCATCTTAATGCCGGGGGCAAGGCCCCCCACCTGGTCCTGCCAGCCTCCGCCGGTGGACATTATCTGCTCCATGCAAAGCACCCGGTTATAGAGGTCGTTTTCCTGTATCTCAGTCCCGAGGAATTCGTAGATGCCCTTTACGCAGGCTCCGGCCAGTATGGAACTTGTGCCGAGACCGCTGCCCTTGGGGATATTGATGACTCTGGTATTTATGTAGATGCCGCCGCCCAGCCTTTTCAGGATGTCCTGAAGGCTTTCCGAACTTCCGTCAGCAGCGTAGGGAATGACTCCGCAGGCTATGAGGGCAGCCTTATGGAGGGTAAAGGCGTCCATGGGATCATGGCAGTCCTGCAGCGCCTCCAACCCTGTAAATTCCCTGTAGCTTCCTATATCCGTACTGGTAAGGACCACCTGCAGCTCGTCTATCTTCTTTACAGTGACCTCTATGGGCAGCTCTCCGTTTAAGGTTATTGCGGCATTCAGTACCGTCCCGCCGTGCTCCATGCAATAGGGAGGCGTATCGGACCAGCCTCCGCCCCAGTTCACCCGGACCGGGAGCCGCACCACCACTTCATCCTTCGCAATACGGAAATCCCTGTTATAGCCTGTATCCTTAAGGGCTGTGGCAAGTATGGTGTCTCTTATGTTGCCAAAGCAGAGATCCGCCATCTTTTCCCTGTCGGTAACCTTTGAAAGGTAGTAATACATGCGGATCTTCTTTGAAAAGTCCTGAAGTTTCGCCCCGTCAAACCTGTCCGCTGTTTTAAGAAGCCTTTCCTTAAGCCCCTCGGAGATCCCGTTCCTGAAGATAGCTTTAGCCTCATCCGCAGGGATGTTATTGTCGATGGCTTCCGACAGGCTTCCTGCTTTCATCCTGTCATTCAGCCTCTCCTGCCAGGGGATGATCTCATTCACATCCGCCCTGTTAAAGCTGTCCTTCAGGCTTATAAGCTCTCCCTCCTGATTTCCTGACAGAGTGTCGGCGAGAGCCTTCTCCATGCTGTCCCTCACGGGGAACAGGGGCTTTTCCCAAAGAGGCACGTCTATATCCTTTCCAAACCACTTCTTTTCCTTGGGGTTATCGTTGACGCCGTACATCCGTACCACAAAGGAACCGTCGTTCAGCTTCAGGGCGTGGAGCACCGTATCGTCGGGAACGGTTACGGGCGTGTTTCCCATGGAAAGAGAAGAAACCACCGAGCCCTTTCCGATCACAGCATCATGATGGATGCAGCTGTCTTCAATGTAGCTGCCCTGCCCGATCACAGCGCGGCTGCTGATATATGAATTGGAGGCTGCGAAATCAGTCCCGTTGTAATTACTGTTTACGGAGCCGCTCCAGCCTAAGTCGCTGAAACTCCCTATATCCTTAGTCACCATGTCCAGAACTTCCCTGGTGGTGCCGAAATGCAGGAAGGAGGCGGGATAAAACCTTATAAGCTTCATCCTGTAGATATGCAGCTTCTCCCAGATCTTCTCCCTTGCGGCCTTAAGCTCCGGGCTGAAATCCCCTTCCGGCTTCTCTTCATAGAACTGCTCCAGAGTACTGCTTTCCGCCAGGGGATAGAGGAAATCCGCATAAAATGAAAGCCGCACATGGTCATTTACAAGGGCGTCAAATTCCTCGGCGCTGCCCATCAGGCTTAAGAGGGAAGAAACCATGGAGCCGCTGAAGATCACCGCTCCCGTGTCGATATTCACCAGGTCCTTCGAATCCACGGCGCCCTTTGCCCGGAGATCCTCTTCTGTCTGCTTATGCAGGAACTGCTTAACATAGCCGTCCTCCGAACCCAGGAAAACCCCGTGATCCTTGCCGAGATTCACGCTCTCCTTTATGGAAAGGGCCGCCGCCCCCTCCTCATAGAAATCCAGCTGCAACGGGTTAAAAAGAAGGGTCACATCCCCGGAACAGGTAAGCATCCCGGAAGATATCCGCCCGGAAATGCCGCACATGGCGATCATCAGCTCGTCAAACAGGGTGGAACGGTGTCCGTCGGGAAGCATCCTCGGCACCGGGGAAAAGATCTTCCCGCAGGCGCTGTACTGGGGCGTCCTTCTGGCGTCTCCGCCGCTATGTATCACAAGGATCTTAAGCTTTCCCGGATCCCTGTCGTCATTCTCTTTTATATATCTCAGAATATTTAAGGTAGCTCCTCCGGAACCCACTCTCTTTCCTGCGGGATCCGCCACCACCGCGTATCTCGTCCTTGCGGGCAGCCTTTTCTCCGAAAGCCTTATATCGATCTGCCTGCGGTATGACAGGGCCTGGGCCTCATTCGACGCCGACAGCACCACATAATCCCAGACCGCTTCCTGTCTGTCCACTTTTTCCTGCTCCTTTGAGATCACCTCAGCATAGTGAGCAGTACTGTCATTATATGATTGCTGTAAAAACAGGTTTTTATACTTATTCATTACAAAGTCCTCTTTTCCGTGCGCCGACCCCGCTGCGCCTTATCCCGCGTTCTGCACTCTTTTTCCTGCGCCGGCAACAGTAAAATTCTATCTAATTTTAGCTATATTTGCAATCACACTTCTTTTCCTCTCTTTTCCTCTCTTTTCCGCGCTCTCCCCCTCCGCGTTTTACTTGCCTTTAATGCATTTTCGCCCTCAGGGCAAGTACTTCTCCGCTTACGCTCCTCTTTTTTTACTTGCCTTTTCGCTGAAAACGCCCCGAAGGCAAGTACTTCCCCTCTCCCGCACCTTCTTTTTTACTTGCCTTTTCGCTGAAAACGCCCCGGAGGCAAGTAATTCTCTGCTCACGCTCCCTCGTTTTTACTTGCCTTTTTGCTAAAAACGCCCCGGGGGCAAGTAATTCCCTCCGGGATATGGTATAATCCCTGTTATATCAACAGGAAAGGAGCAGTACTAACAACCATGAAAAACTACGAGATCGGAACAAAGTGTGTACAGGCGGGATACAGGCCGGGAAACGGAGAGCCCAGGCAGATCCCCATTGTGCAGTCAACAACTTTCAAATATGACACCAGCGAGGATATGGGAAAGCTCTTTGACCTGGAGGCCTCAGGCTATTTCTATACCAGGCTGCAAAATCCCACCAACGACTACGTGGCTGCAAAGATCGCAGAGTTAGAGGGCGGAACCGCAGGCATGCTCACAAGCTCCGGCCAGGCTGCCAACTTCTTCTCACTCTTCAATATCTGCGAGAACGGAAGCCATATCGTATCCTCTTCTTCCATCTATGGCGGAACCTTTAACCTGATAAGCGTCACCATGGCGAAGATGGGAATAGACGTGACCTTCGTGGCTCCCGATGCCTCCGATGACGAGCTGGAGAGCGCCTTCAGGGATAATACCAGAGCGGTCTTCGGAGAGAGCATAGCAAATCCGGCCCTTACGGTACTTGATATAGAGAAATTCGCCAACGCAGCCCACAGGCACGGCGTACCCCTTATCGTTGACAACACCTTCCCCACGCCGGTCCACTGCCGTCCCATAGAATGGGGCGCAGACATAGTGACCCACTCCACCACCAAGTATATGGACGGTCACGGAGCAGCTGTGGGCGGAGCCATCGTGGATTCGGGAAAATTCGACTGGATGGCACATGCAGATAAATTCCCCGGCCTCACCACTCCCGATGATTCCTATCACGGCATCGTATATGCAGAGAAATTCGGTCTGGAAGGGGCCTTCATCACAAAATGCACCTCACAGCTCATGAGAGACTTCGGCTGCATCCAGTCTCCCCAGAACGCATTCCTTTTGAATCTGGGCCTGGAATCCCTCCATGTCCGCATGCCGAAGCACGCAGCAAATGGCATGGCTGTGGCAAAGTTCTTAGAGTCAAGGGAAGAAGTCGCAAAGGTAAGCTTCCCGGATCTTCCCACAGATCCTTACTATCCTCTGGCAAAGAAGTACATGCCTGAAGGAGGCTGCGGAGTAGTATCCTTCGAGCTTAAGGGCGGAAGAAGCGCTGCCATGGAATTCATGAAGAAATTAAGGCTGGCAGCCATAGAGACTCACGTAGCTGACGCCAGGACCTGCTGCTTAAACCCCGCCACCAGTACCCACCGGCAGATGACAGACGAGCAGCTTGCAGCAGCAGGAATACCTGCAGGCCTTGTGCGCATGTCCTGCGGGCTTGAAGACAGCAAAGATCTGATCGCTGACATAGAAAACGCCTTAAAATAAAGGTGTTTTAATACTGCAATGTCGTGAAGTTGTTACAAAATAAGGGATTTTTTTAAAAACTTTTTAAAAAAGTGTGGCTATTACTGAATATTTCTGTTATAATTAGCTTGCTGTTCAACAAGATCATAAGGATTGGAGGAACCATATGAACAAAACAGAGTTAATCGAAGCAATTGCAAAGCAGACCAAGTTATCAAAGAAGGACACCGACGCTACACTTAAGGCTTTCACCGATGTTGTAGGTAAAGAGCTTAAGAAGGGCGGAAAGATCCAGCTTATCGGATTCGGTACTTTCGATGTAGTTAAGAGGGCAGCAAGGAAGGGACGCAATCCTCAGACCGGTAAGGAGATCAAGATCGCAGCTTCCAAGTCACCTAAGTTTAAGGCAGGTAAGGCCCTTAAGGATCTGGTAAACGGCGCAAAGAAGAAATAATAATAACGATGTTCCGGAAAGCCTGCCGGTGAAAATCGGCAGGCATTTTATGTTTAAATAATAATAGCGCGAAATGTGGGAGAAGCGTGAGAGCACGCAGTGGAGGAAAGAGATGTATATAGTATGCCTTGATATGGAAGGGGTAGTGGTACCCGAAATTTGGATAGCCTTTGCGGAGGCCACCGGGATACCGGAGCTTAAAAGGACCACAAGGGATGAGCCCGATTACGACAAGCTCATGGCATACAGGCTTTCCATCCTCAAGGAACACTCTTTGGGATTGAAGGAGATACAGGAAGTTATATCCGGTATCGACCCGCTGCCCGGCGCAGTAGAGTTCTTAGACAAGCTGAGGGCGGAGACTCAGGTCCTGATACTCAGCGACACCTTCACCCAGTTCGCCATGCCTTTGATGAAAAAGCTCAAATACCCCACCCTCTTCTGCAACAGCTTAGAGGTTGCCCCTTCGGGAGAGATCGTCGGATATAAGATGCGGACAAAGGACTCCAAGTATTCCACGGTAAAGGCACTGCAGTCCATAGGCTTTGAGACCATTGCCGCCGGGGATTCCTATAACGACCTTAAGATGATAAAGGCAGGGCCCGCCGGTTTCCTCTTCAGATCCACGGAAAAGATCATAGAGGACAACCCTGAGCTCCCTGCATTTACGGAATTCGACGATCTTTATAACGCAATAATGGAAGTAATCCGTAAGGGCTGAAACAGTCAAAGACGTTCCCATGCCGGGAACAGGCTGCAAAGACACGTTATTTCACATAAAAACCCCGGCACCATGGCCGGGGTTATACTTTGCTATTCTGTTTCTATACTTCATCAAACGAAGAAGTTCGTCATGGACTGCTTCATCTCTTCTTCATCACGCTTCTGCATCATCATCTTCATGCTGTCGAGAAGCTGTCCCTGCTTATTGTTATTGTACTGATCAACCATCTCCTGCAGCTCGTCCTTGATGGAGCTGGATGCGTAGGTATTGTAGATAGCTGTCTGATTGTAAGCGTCCTGCGCGGAAAGGGCATTGGCCTGGGCTCCGTTCAAAGCTCTCTGGTCGCTGACCTTCTTCAAAGCCTCGTCGATCTTATTGATGTCGAAATCCTTTCTTACATCAAAGCCCTCGATACCAAGCTCTTTAATAAGGGAATTGGATCCGCTGATGCCGATGGTGGTCTTATTCCCGTCGGTGACGATATCGATATTGTCCTTGCTTCCGTTTAAGAGCTTAGTCTCATTATACTTGGCAGTGCCGGCGATATCATTGATGCCCTTCATGTAATTGTCGATCTGGCTCTGGTAATCCGCCTTGTCACTGGCTGAAGCAAGCCCGTTTGAAGCCTTTACCGCCAGCTCACGTATGGACTGGAGATAATCAGTGATCTGGGACTGGGCTCCGTCAGAGATCTTTGTAAGAGCCTCGCCCGCCTTCACATTCTCGGAACCGGCCTGCAGTCCTCCTGCCTGGGAGATGGCCTTCTGCTCGATGGCCTTTTCTGCAGTATTGATATATCCGTTGTAGCTGCTGTTATATGAATATCCGCCGTAAGATGAAATAGAATCCATAAGCTTTCCCCTTTTCATTAGCCGGAAGATATACTTCCGGAAACTAAACCTATGTGGCTATTCTCTCATTCATGGTTGACGATAGAACGTATGTTTGGTATAATGTTTATATCGAACATTGACAAGATATCGGGTTGCTATCTTAAAACACCCTTGAATAGCGTAAAATCTTAAAGGTTAGGGTCGAAACTGAATAAAAACCCTGTTCGGTTATAAGTAGCCTGAATTAGATCAGGTAGAGGCATCAGGTTAGTGCCATTAAAAGACCGGAGTACAAATGCTTCGGTAATTTATAAATATCAACCACGAGTTGGTAAATAGCCAACCTATGTTAAGCTGATAATAACACAGATCCCGGATTGTATACATGAACATTCTGTAAACTTTTTATAAAATTTACCGCGCTATCAGATCTCAGTCTCTCCTGAAAACGTCCCTGGTATATACCCTGTCCTTCACATCATCAAGGCAGGAGTCATAGCGGTTCGCAATGATGGCGTCAGAAGACCTCTTAAAACGCTCCAGATCGTTCACAACAAGGGAGCCGAAGAAGGTACTGCCCTCTTCCAGGGTAGGCTCGTAGATGATCACCGTGGCCCCTTTTCCCTTGACTCTCTTCATAATGCCCTGGATGGAGCTCTGTCTGAAATTGTCGGAATTGGACTTCATGGTAAGCCTGTAAACACCGATGGTCACCGGCCTCTCCTTCTCCGCATTCCACATGGAGCTTCCAATATAATATCCGGCGGTCTCCAGCACTCTGTCGGAAATGAAGTCCTTCCTGGTCCTGTTGCTCTCAACTATGGCCTGTATCAGATTCTCGGGCACGTCCTGATAATTGGCAAGAAGCTGCTTTGTGTCCTTAGGCAGACAGTAGCCGCCGTAACCGAAGGAAGGGTTATTGTAATAATCACCGATCCTGGGGTCCAGGCTCACGCCCTTGATAATGTCCGCAGAATCAAGGCCCTTGCTCTCCGCATAGGTATCAAGCTCGTTAAAGAAAGCAACCCTCAATGCCAGATAGGTGTTTGCAAAAAGCTTCACGGACTCGGCTTCCGTAAGGCCCATTATCAGCACGGGAACATCCTCTTTCTCCGCGCCCTTTTTCAAAAGAGCCGCAAACTCCTCAGCATCCTTCCGGGTCTCCTCATCACAGCCCACGATTATCCTTGAAGGGTAAAGATTATCGTAGAGCGCCTTTGATTCCCTTAAGAACTCCGGGCTGAAGAGGATATTTTTGATCCCGTATCTCTTTCTTAAGGACTCGGTATAGCCCACGGGGATGGTGGACTTTATCACCATAATGGGCTTATTCTCCCTGTCCTTTGAAGCCTCGATCACCGCTTCCACAACAGCTTCCACCGCAGTGGTATCGAAGAAATTCCTGGTGGGATCATAGTTGGTGGGGGTGGCTATTATCACGATATCCGCCGTGGCATAGGCTCCGGGGCCGTCCAGGGTGGCTGTGAGATCCAGTTCCTTTTCCGATAAATACTTCTCGATATATTCGTCACGGATGGGGGACTTCCTCTCATTCAGCATCTTCACCTTTTCTTCGATGATGTCCACCGCCGTAACCTTATTTTCCTGAGACAGGAGCACCGAAAGGGAAAGCCCCACATAACCGGTACCCGCAACAACTATATGCCTTTTTTCCATGTTATCTCCACTCGTTCCTTTATTTTCCGTAACCGTTTATTTTACTATCTTCTCAAAATCTGCCTTGGGATGCTTGCAGATAGGGCAGATGAAATCATCGGGCAGTTCCTCGCCTTCCCACTCGTATCCGCAGATCCTGCAGCGCCATACCGTCTTTCCGGAGGGAGCGGTCCCCACCTTTTCAGGCTTGGGTTTGATGTCGCTCTGATAAAACTCATAGGTGCAGGACTGTGAATCGGAAAGCACCTCCATGGCTGCAGGTTCAGCAATGAAGAGGGTATGGGAGCCAAGATCAACCGTATCCTTTACCTTCAGTGAAAAGTACGCATTGGTGCCCTCAACTATGTAGGGTATGCCGTTTTCTGCCATCTTATAGGATGCAGCAGGATAATCATCCCCGAATTTATTCACATCCCTGCCGGACTGGAAGCCGAAATGTTTGAAAAGCTCGAAGTCCGCGTCCTTTGAGATCACCGAGATATTGCATTTCTTCGACTCAATGATCATATCATGAGTGAAATTCCCCTTATTTACGGCAAAGGAAATGGTATTCGGCTCAGAGGCCACCTGTACTGCCGTATTGATGATGCAACCGTTCATCTTCTCCCCACGAACTGCTGTGCATACGAATAAACCGTATGAAAGCTTATACATCGCTTTGTTATTCATTTCTGCCATGCCTCCTTCCAACCCAATAGTTACGCCTATTCTACTCCGCTGCAGGGTTTCCGTCAATCAATCCTCTTTTACCTATTGACATGGTAGGTAAAAGGAAATATACTGAAGGCCAGACAAAAAGCCCCGTCTATGCAAAACCTTAATAATACCGGGACTCACAAAAAGGAGATAAAAACCATGATGATCTCGACCAGAGGACGTTACGCTTTGAGGGTCATGACAGAATTATCCTCACATGAACCCGATGAAACAGTACCCCTTAAGGAAATAGCAAAGCATCAGGATATATCGCTTAAATATTTAGAAAGCATTATGTCCATCCTCGTTAAGCATAAGTTAGTTATCGGCGCTTCGGGAAAGGGCGGCGGATACAGGCTTAAAAAAGCTGCGGAGGATTACACCTTAGGAGAAGTGCTGAGAGTCACGGAAGGCAGCCTGGAACCGGTAGCCTGCACCTCTGCCGACAGCGAGCCCTGTGAAAGGCACGATATCTGCCCCACATATCCCATATGGCAGGAGCTCTCCGGACTGATAAATGATTTTCTGGACAGTAAACACTTAAGTGATCTGAAAAAATGAGGTAGAAAAATGATATATGCAGACAACGCAGCAACCACGAAGATGAGCGAAACCGCCATAGACACCATGGTGAAGGTAATGAAGGAAACCCCCGGGAACCCTTCAAGCCTCTACGAGTTCGGACAGAAGGCAAAGGAAGTGCTGGAAGAGGCCAGGAGGACCGTGGCAGCCGTAATAAACGCCGCTCCCGAAGAGATCATATTCACTTCCGGCGGCAGCGAGGCAGACAATCAGGCCCTCCGGACCGCGGCGAAGGCCGGTGCGAGAAAGGGAAAGAAGCACATCATCTCAACGGCTTTTGAGCATCACGCCATCCTTCACACTCTGAACCGCCTTAAGGAAGAGGGCTATGATGTGACTCTCTTAGATGTCCATGAAAACGGCATCATAACCCCGGAAGAGGTGGAGGCCGCCATAAGGGAGGACACCTGCTTAGTTACTGTAATGACCGCGAATAATGAGATAGGCACCATACAGCCTATAAGGGAGATCGGTGAGATATGCAGGAAGAAGGGCGTCACCTTCCACACGGACGCAGTGCAGGCCATCGGCCACATAAAGATCGACGTGCAGCAGGACAATATCGACATGCTGTCGGCCTCAGCCCATAAGTTCCACGGCCCCAAGGGGGTAGGATTCCTCTATGTAAAAAAAGGGATACCCGTAACGAACCTTATAGAAGGAGGCGCCCAGGAAAAGGGCCGGCGAGGCGGAACTGAGAATGTCTCCGGAATTGCGGCAACAGCGGCAGCCCTTAAGGAAGCATATGATAACCTTGAAAAGAATGCGGAGCATATAAGCAAGAGAAGGGATAAGCTGATCGAGGGATTAAAGAAAATACCCCACTCCGCCCTTAACGGGGACGGGACCAGGCGGCTCCCCAGCAACGTGAACTTCTGTTTCGAAGGGATAGAGGGAGAATCCCTCCTGTTACTCCTCGATGACAGAGGGATACTGGCCTCCTCCGGAAGCGCCTGCACCTCCGGGTCCTTAGACCCCAGTCACGTGCTCCTTGCCATAGGAAGAGTCCACGACGTGGCCCACGGGTCCCTGAGACTGAGCCTCGGAGAAGATATCACGGACGAGGAAGTGGAATATATGATCAAAAATGTCACGGAAGTGGTGGAATACTTAAGGAGTTTCTCCCCCATCTGGCGTGACCTCACCTCCGGAAAGAAACAGTTTATACTGTAAGAATAAATATCGGACATAAATATGGTTTACATAACATAGAAAGGAACAAAAGAAAAAATGGCATTATACAGCGAAAAAGTAATGGATCATTTCCGTAATCCCAGGAACGTAGGCGTTATAGAGGACGCCAACGCCATAGGAGAAGTGGGAAACGCCAAGTGCGGCGACATCATGAAGATGTATATGAAGATCGAAGATGAAATAATAAAGGACGTGAAATTCGAGACCTTCGGCTGCGGCAGCGCCATCGCGTCAAGCTCAATGGCTACAGAGCTGATAAAAGGAAAGCCCGTATCCGAGGCAATGGAGCTCACGAATAAGGCTGTGGCAGAGGCCCTCGACGGCCTTCCGGACTATAAGATGCACTGCTCGGTACTGGCGGAAGAAGCGATTAAATCTGCGCTTGATGACTACAGGAGCAGACAGTAAACAGGAAACTCTTTAACTCCTGCGGGGCTGAAGCCCCACAATTTAAGAGAGGGGGATCAGTCCTCCCCCTCTCTAAGTTTCTTCATATGTTCTCTGATCTTCACTTCATAACCTTCGCCCGAAGGCTTGTAGAACTCCGTACCGTCCAGCTCATAAGGCAGATACTGCTGTTTCACGTAGTGATGGGGGAAATCATGGGCGTAAAGATAACCCTGCTCCCGTTCCTCCCCGTGGGAATCGGCGTGGACGTTCTGCAGATGCCTGGGGATCTGAGCCGTTTCCCCGGATTCCACAACTCTCTGGGCATCTCCTATGGCTAAATATGAAGCGTTAGATTTCGGGGCAGTTGCCACATAGACCGCCGCCTCGGAAAGAATGATCCTGCTCTCCGGAAGCCCCACACGCTCCACAGCGAGAGCTGCATTTGTGGCCACAACCAAAGCCATGGGGTCTGCCATCCCCACATCCTCCGCAGCGCAGATCATGATCCTGCGGGCGATGAACTTGATGTCCTCACCTGCATAAAGCATCCGGGCCAGATAATAAACCGCCGCATCGGGATCCGACCCCCGCATACTCTTTATAAATGCGGAAATGGTATCGTAGTGGCTGTCCCCGTTCTTATCGTATCTGGCAGCCTTCTTCTGGATGCACTCCTCAGCAACCTTCAGGTCAATATGGAGCACGCCGTCATCTGACTTCTCCGTGGTGAGCACCGCTAACTCTATAGCGTTCAGAGCGGCCCTTGCATCCCCACCTGCGATCCGTGAGAGAAAGTCCAAAGCTTCCTCGTCTATCTCAGCATTGTAAGCCCCCAGGCCCTTTTCTTTGTCACTCAGGGCCTTAAGGATGATATTCCTTACATTCCCTTCATTTAAGGGCTTCAGTTCAAAGATCAGGGACCTGGAAAGAAGGGCGCTGTTCACCTCGAAATAGGGGTTTTCCGTGGTGGCGCCGATAAGGATCACCGTGCCGTCCTCCACAAAGGGCAGGAGATAGTCCTGCTGGGCCTTATTAAAACGGTGGATCTCATCGATAAAGAGGATGGTCTTTTTCCCGTACATCCCCGCATCCTCTTTGGCCTTTTTAACCACTTCCTCCATGTCCTTCTTACCGGAGGAGGTGGCATTTATCTCCCTGAAGAGTGCCTTGGTGGTATTGGCGATCACGTGGGCGATGGTGGTCTTCCCCGTGCCCGGAGGGCCATAGAAAATGACAGAGCTGAGTTTATCCGCCCTGATGGCCCGGTTCAGCATCTTCCCTTCGCTCAGGATATGCTCCTGACCTTCGATCTCCTCAAGGGTTTCAGGCCTTAGCCTGGCCGCTAATGGGGACTCCTTTTTTAAGCTTTCCGATTGCATGTAGTCAAAGAGATCCATAAAGCTCCCTCATTTGAAAGAATTGCTTTCCTTATCGTAGGAATAGCCTACAGCGGCGAGCTTTTCAACGATCTCCGCCTTGTCCGCCGAAAGGGCAGAGCACAGCTCGTCTAAGGATCCGTACTCATCCCTCAGCTTTGTATTAATGAAACTCAGTAAAATCACAGGGTCTGTGGGCATCTGCGTATTATCCTGCCTTTCTTCATCACTTGATCTTTATGGGAATATTGTATTTCTTATTGAGGTATTGATAATTCACCTTCAGCTTGTCCTTTTCCGTCGGGTGGATGACAAGGCTTCATACTTAACCCCTTTTAAAATAGCCTTAGTTTCCTGATTCCTTCGCTGCCAATGCTTCAGCATATCCCAAAAGCCTCTGCTGGAGGCTCTTATCCATTGAGTTGAAAGCGGTAATTATCCTTCCGCTTTCAGTGTTTGCATCTATAGCATACCATTCCGCGGGATTGCTCCTGGTCTGCTCCTGCTCTACACCCGACAAAAGCCACTCCGGCGTAACATTCAGCACCTTACAGATCACCATGATCTTCTCTGCTGCCGGATTTGTGCGTTTCTTTCTCCAGTCACTGATCGTTGTCTGGGGAATCCCGGTCTTTTCGGAGAATTCCTTTTGGGTCATTCCCATATTATCCAGTTTATCAAATATCCTGTCTCTTACTGTCATCTTCCTTTATTTCTCTCTAAATATCGCTCATAAACATACCATTGACAGCTATTTGGCTGCTATCTTTTCCTGTAAAGGTCCGTTGATCACAAAACGTTCTGCAACAGCGCTGTCCGATTCCAAAAGATCAAGAACTCTTGATGCCGGACCCATAGGAGTATTTCTGCCTGATTCCCATGCTTCCACTGTTTTTTGCGAAACACCTATCATGCCTGCAAACACCGCCTGTGTCATATGTAGTGATTTTCTTACTTTTTTCACCCCTTCAGCATTATACTTCTTTACGGGCTTTATAAATACAGTTTCTCTAAGTTTTCCCTTTTCTGTCGTCATTGTTTCATTTATAGAAGTCATGATTTCATCATAAAAAATGCTCATTCCAATAAACCCTCGTATAATCTCGTATTTTTCATTAAGTCACCCCTTAAGATTACCCTACTCAATAGGGAATGTCAAGATATGTATTTGGTTATTTATACTAATATACGGATTATATTCCCAAAAAATAAGCCCGTCAAGGGCTTCGAACAAACGTTCATAATCTGTTCACTAATTTCCGGATCCTCTAAACAATCCGTCCCGTCAAGCCGATAATAATAATAGAGTACCGAAAATCTTTTCAGACGTATACAAGATAAGGAAATAACAAATGTACGTTGTTGCTCATAATATAAGCTCCATATTTGCCAATCGGACTCTTGGCATGGTCACAACAAGAAAAGCCAAGAGCGCGGAGAAGCTTTCCTCCGGATACAGGATAAACCGGTCTGCGGATGATGCCGCCGGTCTCTCAATATCCGAAAAAATGCGGAAACAGATAAGAGGCCTGACTCAGGGCTCGCAAAATCTCCAGGATGGCATTTCCATGGCCCAGATAGCGGACGGGGCTCTGGCGGAAGTAAACGATATGCTCCACAGGCTTACGGAACTGTCCGTAAAATCAGCCAACGGCACACTTTCCCCCAGTGACAGACAGGACATACATGCGGAAGCATCTGAGATCTTAAAAGAAATAGACAGGATAGGAAAGACCACTAAATTCAACGAACTCAAGCTCTTTGATGATCTTTATCCCAATAGACCGGTAAAAAAAGAAATGACAGACCTGGTGGCCTGTCCATCATTGACCAATGGTCATCGGAACGCCGCCGGAGATATAGTAATGTCAGAAGGAATCCAATATAACGGCCAGTGGCGGAATGGAGCAACCCTTGATTTCAGCGGGATCAATTCCGGAAACATCGATCTTCTGGTGGGAAAGGGCTTCACTTTCACCTGTACTCAGAGCTGCCAAGAATCATTCCAGTTTATCTTCGAAGATAATCCTGTAGGAACGGTAACCGTAGACGGGCAGAATAACGACAGAAATCCCCATATATATCACATCGGAATCGGCGGGATCTCCAACGGAGCCCAGTTAGTCAACGCCATCTTTGATGGAGTATATAATAATCCCGTAAACAATGCCACATACGCAAATAACTTAAGCCTGTCAGTCAGCCATTCAAACATCATCGTAAGGCCTTCTGTCAACTCGGCAACTTTTTCACTTATCGGATCCGTCACCGGCTCATCAAAAGAAAACGCAGCATCAAAATGGCAGAATTATTCCCCCGGTATGGGAGTAGTGGATTGTGATTCACTTACAGGCATTGAAAAGAGGTCAGATGACCGCCGGATATGGCTTCAGGCCAGCGACAATAACGGGGACGGGCTGAACTTCGTCATCAACCGTATGAACAGCAAGACCATCGGCGTCAACGGCATAGACCTCACCACCATCGAAGGATCCAGACAGGCCATAGATACCATAACCCATGGCTTAAGAGTGGTGGGCATGGAACGCGCATCCATCGGTGCCCAGCAGAACCGTCTCGAGCACTCCATAAAGAATATAGACAACGTAGCCGAGAACACTTCCGCCGCAGAGTCCAGGATCCGCGACACAAATATGGCGGATGAAATGGTGAAATACTCAAAAGACAACATCCTGCAGCAGGCCGGACAGGCCATGCTCGTCCAGGCAAACCAGGCAAATCAGGGCGTCCTCTCGCTGCTGCAGTAATGCTGCGGTAAGGTTCTCCGCCCGCTAACCTTCCGAAACGATCAGCTCCTGTAAACATCCATATCCAAAAGACTCTCTGATTTTGCGACTATCAGAGTCACTGCCATATCGCCGGTGGTGTTAGAGGTTGTCCTGCACATATCCAAAAGAGAATCAACACCCATGATAAGGCCAATGGCTTCGATGGGAACCCCGATCTGGGTTAATAGAACACTTAAACAGACAAGGGAAGCCCCCGGGACTCCCGGAGTTCCCAGAGAGAGCATGATAATGGTTATCACAATGGAAACCATCGCAGCCTGGGGTATCGCCACACCGTAGACTTTGGCAAGAAACAGTGAAGCCACCGCAAGATGAATGCTGGTTCCGTCCATGTTGACAGTTGCTCCCAGGGGAATAGAGAAATCACAAACCTTCGGGAATATACCCAGCTTATCCTTACAGATAGCGATATTTCCGGGCATTGCCGCATTACTGGAAGAGAGGGAAAAAGAGGTCAGCATTCCCGGCCAGTCTTTTCTGTAAAAATGCAGCGGATTGATCCTGGCAAAAATAAGGATAAGAATACCATAGCAAAGCATCATGCACAGAAGAGAAACAACGTCTGTGCCGGCCATACCAAGCATGGCCATAAGAGAATCCGTACCGGTGGATACGATCATAATGAACATAGCGCTGAAGACCGCGACGGGTATGAGCTTGGCAATCAGTGATGTTACCGTGGTAAAGAGTTCATTACAGGCAGTAAAGATATCCTTAAGCACAGCGGAATACTCACCTATCATTCCCACAGCCACTCCGATGAGAATGGCAAGGAAAATGATCTGCAGGGTATCCGACTCCACAAAAGGCTTCAGCAAATTGGAGGGAACGATATTAACGATAGTATTCAGAATCGAAACCTCTGCATCACTGTTCACCGAAACCTCTACGCTTTCCATGCCACCCTTAAGTGCCATTCCCCATTCTCCGGGATTGATGAGGGAAAACATCCCTATTCCGATCACTATGGCAATAAAGGTTGTCAGTAAATACATCAGCATGACCTTGGCGCCGATCTTTCCAAGCTCCGAGAGATCTTTGAAATCCGAAATGCAGGTAACAATAGAGAAAAAGACCACAGGTCCCACTACGATCTTAAGTGCATTGATAAACATGGTCTTAATTGGTGTAAAAGCATATTTACAAAGAGCAGCATTGACCTCCTGGGGAAGAAAGATCCTGCATAAGAAACCTGCCAGGATAGAAAGAATAAGGGCCCCAAGCGTCCAGATAAGCTGATTATTCCTGTCTCCGCTTCCCGAAAGGATACGAACCCGGTTGACTCCGGATTTATAGACATAACGGAAATTATCGCTGTACGCCTTGAAAATAAGATCTCTTATGGCATCCTCATTTTCCGCACTCTCCGCAGCAAGAGCGATAGTACCGCCGGAGCTTAATGTGGTGAGCTCTTCTCCCCGAGCTTTCATCTCCACGATCACTTTGCCAAATGAGGACCGGACGCTGATCTCCATCAGGGCGCCATCTGTCATATTATCAGTGAGCCGGACAAGGGCTTCCTCACATAAAAGCTCCATTCTCGTCCTGTCATTCGGCTTCAGGGAGTATTCCAGAAAGCTTTTCTGAATAAATGCTGTGCACTTTTCAAAATAATCATTAACTGAAGGATTAAAAATCTCTTTATTCATTGATATGATCAGCTCCGTATCAAAACAGTTTACTTTGTCCGGATCTTAACCTTTTTGCCCGAAAATGCAATTCCAAGCTTCATGATGTCCGTAATGCCATCTTCCCTCATTTCCGCATCATACCCCTTGTCATCGATCTGCTTAAGCGCATCTGCTGACAAATCCTCAAGACTCTTCTCGTTAAGACCTTTCTCCGCTTTTAGCTCCATAATAATACCGGGATATTTTTCATCGCGCGGGATCATACTGATGTCATATCTGCCGTCACCCGATTCCCGGTTGGATTTTATCTTATACTGATTATCCATCATTGCTATAAGACCAAGTACAAGACCATGATAAAAACTCTCCGCTCCTGAATCATAGAAACTTATAGATTTACTCATATACTCTGAGATTCCCCTCTGAAGGCCTTTAAAGTCTGACGCATACAAGCTCTCTGCGATCTTATCTGCCGTCGTACGGGTGATAGCTCCTATCTGCTGCAGATGAGACAAAATCTCTTTTTTATAAACCGCAGCAATTTCCCGATTTGGAATAGCCACCTCACACAACCATGATCCATCGCCTTGCAGATCCTTTTTCAGTGCCTTCAGATAACCGGCAACCAGAAGCAGGCTGTATATATTAGCCGGATCCTCTGTTAATGATCTGTAAACCACATTCTGGTCGATTCGTGCAATGACACGTTCTCCTTGCAGGAGGGAATACAGTTTTTCCGTAATATCTTCGGATGCTGTCCTTAGTACATCCTCCAAAACCTCATTCTTCCCTGTGTTGACCCAGTATGCCTGCGGAAGGCATCCTTTCGAAATATAGTTGATCACAGACCAGGGGTTATATATTTCCTTGCTCCCGAAGAAGTATCCGTCATACCAGTCCTTTAATTCGGCTTCCTTATCGAATGAACCATAATACTTAAGTATCTTGAGAACTTCCGGCTCAGTGAATCCAAAATATCCATCATACTCATCATCCATCACGGAGTTCACGGTCAGATTGTTCAAACCGCTGAAAATGCTCTCCTGCGCAATCCGGAGTATCCCTGTAAGTAATCCGTATGAAAGATTGCTGTTATCCTTAAAGGCGCCTGAGAAGAAATTCCTCATAAAGCCGATGATCTCATCATAAAACTCTTTAGCATATCCTTCCTGGATAGGCGTATCGTATTCATCAATGATAATGATCGGGGCTATGCTATAGTGTTCCTTCAGCATCTTTGACAGTTTCTGCAGTGATGCGGAAAGCTCAACTTCGCTTGCCTGGCCATTCAATACCTTCCGGAAAAAATCAATTTCATAATCTTTAAGCCTGCCGCTGTCTTTAAGCTCCGAATGCCTTCCGAATTCCTCCTGCAGCAGCTCACTGATCTTGGCAAACGTCGCCTCCCAGGAATCAAACTTAACATCCTTGAAGGAAAGGAAGATTACCGGGTATTTCCCCTGATGCTCTCTGTACTCTGCCCCACTCTTCCAGATTGCCTTATCCGTAAAATATCTGCTCGTATCCTCATCCGATATCTCAAAAAATACCCGTAGCATATCCATGTTCAGGGTTTTTCCAAAGCGCCTGGGTCTTGTAAAAAGTGACACATATGCTTTTCGATCCAGGAACTCCTTGATAAGCAGCGTCTTATCAACATAGTAGTATTCAGATTGAGCTCTCACATAATCCGAAATGCCAATCGGTAAGGGTTTCTTTTCATTTTGTATCTGATTCTTCTTATATTTCCCTGTAATTACACGACCGTCTGCAGGCTTAGGTGCAGCATCAGGTATCCGCCAAATTCCGCCTTCTTTTATTACACCCGGTACCTTGCCCTTCTTGCAAAGATCGTTAACCGTCCTGACAGACACTCCCCATTCTTCCGCTTTTTCTTTGCATGTCATCATATCGACCATCTCCTCCGATCAGGATCAGGATTAGCATAATACTAACTGCGAAGATTATACTTTATATATCGCAATATATCAACATTGATTTGATATATTGCGTTTTGCATTATGCGGACGGTCTCTGCGACCACTTTGCCAAATTGTCAACTTCCTATCTTTTTCACCCAAGACAATGGAACGCACCAGCGTCTTCATTCCCTTTACCATCATCAGGAACGGGAAGCCGTGCTTATCCATATTTTCTGATATTTTTTTCCTCCGTTTTTCGTTTCGAGAGTTAATTATCCGGGAAGTTCACAATTCAGGTATCCTTCTGCTTCTTTAACGGTAAGGTTATAATGCTTCATCAGCTTTTCCTTAATTCTGTCATCAGGAATGTTATCTTCCCTCTTGTCGGAAATGAAGATCTTAATGTCTTCTGTCCTGGTCTCAGTACTGCCTTCAGCCCGACCTTCTGCCCGGCCTTCTTCCCTGCCTTCTGCCCGGCCTTCTTCCCTGCCTTCTGCCTCAGCTTTTCTCCATGCCTTGATCCAGTCAAGCTCCATTATCTGTCCTCCCATCATTTCACCCACTTTCTCCTGTACGGTTCCATGACCTTCTGTCACATTAAATGCCACCCGCCTCATCGACTCTATGATAACGCCAAATGAGAATAAAGTCAGCTTTCTCTCTTCCAGATCCGAATCCAAACGCCTGCGTATTTCGCTGTATGTTCTGATAAAGTCCTCCTGTTCCTTCTCATCTGACTCCAAACGGTCAATTCGATCCCTGTAATTCAAAATATAAAAGGGAATCAGGAAATACAGCCTTTTTTCAAACAATTCATCCAAGCCGATGTCGGAACGCTTTACTATCGGAACATGATATGAAAGCTCCCCCTCCGGAGTAGTTATGATTATCTTTGCACTATCGGGAGCAGATCTTTCCTCCTTCAAGAGCAGCAGCCCTGCATGAGGAAAGCTGACTCGTAAGATCTGATCACCTTTTTCTGAGTCATCAAGCGCTATCTGTGAGGTGTATTCAAAGATCCTGATCAAAATTGACTGATCATACCCACTGCTCTCACATTCCAGATGATACTTCTTTATTGTTTCTTTTGAAGTGATACTAAAATAGGAATCCGTTATCCTCTTCTGTTCCGAACCATCCGGGATTTCGATGAAGTGCTCGTTTCTCATCCTCGTAACGACCGCATCGGAACCGTAGCTTTCATTAAAGAAATAATTCACCAGCGGGATCAGAAGATCATCGCACTCACCTTCCATTGTTCTGAAAGCATCATCATAAGGCGTGGCCGAATACATCGGATTCCTGTCTTCCTGAATCTTTTCGGACATAAACAATCCTCCTTTACAGTCTTCAGTACCTGAATCCGGACTGCTGCAAAGGCAGGATGCGGTCAAGAAAAACAGAATAAAAGAAATCCTCTACTAAAACCATTCACTGTTCTTATCTGTCCTGTGGAATCTGTGGGCGATATGCCCGGAAGCCTGATGCGGCCGTCCCTGATTCAGATGGCAATAAGAATAACAGCAAAATGAGTTCTTGTAAAGGGTCATTTTCAATGTGCTTTTCTGTCAAATTTTGCACTCAATTTCCGTTTAGTGGGAATTTCTTAGGAAGTTGAGAGGATTAATTCAAGTAATCCATAAACGCCCTTTTATTATCAATCGCCGTAGTAGTAGGACGTCCTAGATCATCACGAGCACCAATAGAGGACTTCACCTCTATAAGGCTAAGCTCATTTCTGTTCTTAGCGTTTTCAAGTTCTCTGTTCAGTTCATCAAAGCTGTCAACACTGACTGCATTCGGATACCCGCAGGCCTTAGCAATTGCCACCATATCAATAGAAGATGCAACCGTAGGCATACCACCTACTGTCTCATGAGCCCCATTATTAATAACAATATGAATAAAGTTGGACGGTTTATTACTTCCAATAACAGCCATCGATCCCATGTGCATAAGTACCGCACCATCACCGTCAATGCACCATATT
>JAFSKT010000159.1 GCA_017448845.1 Lachnospiraceae bacterium | reverse complement strand
TACCAGTAATACATGACGATGAGCCCCCGGATACATTCATCCGTAGCCGTTCCTATAAAGATCCCCGCAACGCCTGTTCCCAGCAGTACTCCCACGACATATCCCGTGGTAAGACCAAGCCCCCAGTTACATAAGACTCCTGCTATAAGCGGAAATACATATGCTCCGGCGGCCTTTAAGCTGCTGACAAAGGTCATATTTAAGCATCGCCCGGTCTCCACGAAAATATCCGCTATCATTATCTGCCGGCCAAGGCTGATTATATGGGGATTATCCGTAAAAATGTGCAGGGTGAATCCGCAGAAGATGGCATTTGCGCAGGCCAGCGCTATGGTAATAGGCATGGAAGTCCTGAGGGTCTTAAATACTCTTTTATATGCCTCCTCCGTTTTTCCTGCGCCCACTAAATGTCCTGTGATTATCTGGGTGGACATGGCAGCGGCGTTGGAGAAGATCATCGCAAAGGAAATCAGGGTATTGCAATAGGCCCTGGCGTTAACCGCATCATTTCCCATGGCGTTAACAAAGGAAAGCAGGGTGATCTGATAAAGGTTATAGGTAAGATTTTCACCTGCGGAAGGAAGCCCGATCATTATCATCTTTGAAAGCAGTTTCCCGGGAAAGGGGTTCAGATAGCTTAAGGACAGCTTTCCGGTCTTTGACACATAGAAAAACACGATCACCGCGGTTGCTGCAACAAATCTGGCTGTGACCGTTGATATTGCCACCCCCGCAACTCCTAAATTCAAGAATTTCAAGGGTCCATACAGGAAACAGTAATTCCCGATGATATTCATCACGTTTATCGCAAATGTTACCCACATGCCGATCTTTGTATATCCGTTACATCTGAGTATCTGCAGCATGACATTATATACCGCCATGGAAAAGCCGCAGCCTCCCACAATGTAAATATAGGTCATGGAATAGGGCCGCATTTCGGGCGAAACATGGAGAAAGTCCATGATAAACGGATTTGCCACGCAAAAAGTAGCGCTGAGTATGATCCCAAATACAAGGTTCACAAAGATGGAAAGGGTATATATCATATTCATCCGGTCATACATTTTTGCGCCAAGATACTGGGCCACAACTACGCTTGTGGCTGTGGCGATGATATTGAAAAGTATGAGCATCATGAACATGATGATATTTGCGTTTCCCACCGCCCCCACGGCATATTCGTCATAGCGGCTGAGCATTATGGTATCTACATTCTGCAGCATGGTATTAAGCAGGAGCTCCAGAAACATGGGTCCTGCCAATACCAATAGCGGTGTGTTTTCATCTATGACAACGGTTCTGTTCTGTTTCATCGGGTACCCTTCAAAAACCTAAGCCCTCTCAGTCGGCATAGTAAACATAGTTAGCTTTTCTAGGCGCGGCAGCGTTTGCAGGCTCAGCAGCATATCCAAGGGCGCAATGGCCTATACCTTCAAAATTGCCCTCTATACCAAGTTTTTTAAGGATCTCTTTTCCAAAATCAGATTCAAACTCCTCTTTTGCCCTGTGAATCCAGATACTTGCAACTCCAAGGCTCTCAGCGGCGTTCATCAGATTGCCCATTACCAGGGCTCCGTCATAAACATATGTGGGAACCTCCTTATCAGCCAGCACTATAAGCACAACAGGCGCTCCATAGAAGGGATCAAAGCCCTCATTCCAGCCTCCGATCTTTCTGTTCTCCTCTGAAAGGGCGTCTCTCAGTTCCCTGTTGGTAACCGCAACGATTATCGGGCTCTGCTTACCCATTCCCGTTGCCGCGTAAGTTCCGGCCTTGATGATGGCGTCAAGTTCTTCCTTCTTAACCATATCAGGCTTAAAGTTTCTGCAGCTTCTTCTGTTCTCCAGTACTTTCAAAGTCTCATTCATACTTTTGTAACCTCCTCTTGCAAACGGTTAGATTGTCCTGTATTATTGATAATACAACTTGAAGTTAACTTTAACTCAAGTACTTTTTAAGAAACATTATTTTAAGGGTGATTATCATGAAATATACTATAACAGACCTGTCAAAGAAGTTTGATCTCCCCGCTTCAACCATACGCTACTATGAGAAGATCGGATTACTTGAAAATGTTGAGCACATCAATTCCCGCAGATCCTATGACGATTCGCATGTGGACCGCCTGAACGCCATAGAATGCTTTAAGAAAGCCCTCCTTCCCCTGGATGAGATCAGGCTTTTCTTCACTTACGAAAAGGACATGGCATCTAACGCCGATAAGATCCTTGATATGATGAAAGACCAGGAGGCAAAAACCCTGGACGCCATCGATGCCCTTCAGGCAGGGCTTACTCACCTGAAAAAGAAGATCCGCTTCTATTCCCTGGTAAGTGAATCCGTTAAAAACAACTCCCCTCTTCCAAAGTGGGAAGACGTAAATCCTTAAGGTCAGCCGGTTCTCTTCCCGGCATGAGAGAAGAGCCAGGAAGCGATCTCCTCATCCTCCGCGGCGGGAACCCAGGTACAATGGGGATTCACCCCGTATTTTTCTTTCATGAAACCAGCGGGATATTCGGTATAACGGATATCCGCCGCTTTTTCTTTAAGCATGCTGTATATCTCCGCCGAACCCATAAGGGCGCTTTGAGAATCACCGGAATTAAAGGAAGCCCAAACTATCTCGTCATCTACGGCATGAACAAGCCAGAGAGGGATTTCTTCCAGTATTTCCATCTTATCCTTCTCCGTGGCGCCGCATATGGGCACTGCCGCAGCAAAGAGCTCCGGCCTTTCCTTAATAAGCCTGAGACTCCCTATGGCTCCGGCGCTGTATCCGTATATATAGATCCTGTCCTTATCGATCCTGTTTTCTTCCGATATCAGCTTATCTATATATCTTAAAAGCCTTCCCCCGCTGGAACGGACAGACCAGCGGCTCTTCTGGGTACATTGGGGCGCAAGTATAAAGCAGGGGTGCTCCCTCTGCCTCTCCGGTCTTGCAAAGCAGGTCCCTATATCATGGATAGCAAGCTGTGCCTCATTATCGTCCCCGAAGGCATCAGCCCCGTGAAGATACACGAGAAGCGGCACCTTTTCCACCGTTTCCGGCTCAAAGATCCTGTAGAGGAGCTTCCCCTGATCTTCGTAAACACCGTATTTGAACAGTCTGCATAACCCCTCGTTTTCCTTAGAGGGCTTGTCCCAGTCCTTAGGGAAAAACATGGAAATCCTCCGTTTCTTACAGCACGTCCTTCAGCTGGGCCTTGGCATTATCAAGCACTTCCCCTGCGTCAACGTTTTCAAGGTCAAGCCCCACCGCCCGGATGCAGATGGAATCCTGAACGCCGTATAAGCCCCTGGTCAGAGTTTTTACATAGTCGTAGCCGAAATTAAAGTCTCCTATCTCCCCGCCAGAAGTTGTCACGTAGTAAAGCTTCCTTGCCTTGCAAAGCCCATGGGGTACGCCGTCACTGTCATACATGAAGCTTATCCCGTTCACGCTGACTGTTTCCAGATAAAGCTTTAATATGGCCGGGAAAGATAGATCCCAATAGGGCGCTGCAATCACCATATAGTCCGCCGCCGCAAACTGCCGCGCCTGATCAAAGAAGGGATCTGAGAAATCATCTCTCATGAGGGCATCATCTCTTTTCGCTATATCCTCTGCCGTAAGAGGCTTAAGGCCGCATTCATACAGCCTTACTCTCTCTATCTCCGGGTCCTCCCTTTCAATATGCGAAAGCACCGCCTCCGCCAGCTCCCTGGTCCTGGACTGCGCCCTGGCGCACGCATCGATAAAAAGAATCATGATCTACCGTAAACTCCTTTCATTCCATCCCAGTACAACACAATTATTGTATCATATTGCCCCCTGCGCCACTCAACAATTTTAGAGCCATTTTTC
>JAFSKT010000158.1 GCA_017448845.1 Lachnospiraceae bacterium | reverse complement strand
TTAGGAGAGTGGTCTTTCCGGTGCCGTTATTCCCCACAAGGGCGCACTTTTCATGCTCCTCCATATGAAAGGAGCAGCCTGACAGTATTTCCTTCCCGGAAAACGATTTAGTTATATCATTTATCTGCAGTAACATAGTTTGACAGTTTCTTAACAAACAAATATAATTTGAATTAGTGTATTACTATGATTTTAGGGTCAAAAGTCACATAGCATTTTTAACACTGACATCACACTATAGCACAAATCATATATAACGGGCAATGGTGGCCATATGACTGACAAAGAGATTTCAAGAGCGGTTATAAAGAGACTTCCCAGATATTTCAGGTATCTTGGAGAATTGAAGGACGCCGGGGTGGAAAAGATATCCTCCCGGGAGCTTTCACAGATCATGCATGTAACTGCGTCCCAGATAAGACAGGATTTAAATAATTTCGGCGGTTTCGGACAGCAGGGGTACGGATATAATGTCAAGCACCTCTATGACGAGATCGGAAGGATACTGGGTCTGGACCGGGAGCACAACCTTATAATCATCGGAGGGGGAAATCTCGGAAGTGCTCTGGCGGGTTACGGGAATTTCGCCAACAGAGGATTTATCATGAAGGGCGTGTTTGACGTGTCCCCGTCTCTTGCAGGGCAGTATATAAGGAATATCCCCATCCTGCCCATGTCCGCGCTGCCTGAATTCATCGAGAAGAATAATATCGACATTGCAGTCATTGCCATACCGAAAACCCAGGCGGTATCGGTGGCGGATACCCTTGTGAAATGCGGCATCAAGGCGATCTGGAATTTTTCCCATGTGGATTTAGAGGTTCCGGATGATGTGGTGGTGGAGTCCGTGCATCTTTCCGAGAGCCTTATGAGGCTTTCATATAACTTAAGCAGAGTGGAATACGGTGAAAAACCGGATAATGATTAAGGCGGGTTTACATGGCTGGCAGTAATAAGGAAGATAAATTCCAGGCTGCGCTGGTGGGGAAGAACGTTCCCACGCTGACTCTGGACAATAAATGGCATAAGCTTATGGCTGAGGTTGGGAAGACCCCTGAAATGAGCAAGCTGGAAGATAAGCTTAACCAGCTTGTGAAGGAGCAGGGTAAGATCACCAATGAGCTGAAGGACCTGAAAAAGATCAAGGCCAATCTCATGGACGAGATCGTGAACAACATGGAAGGAGCTGAGAAATCGGCTTCCCGAAGTGCGGAAAAAAAGAAGCTGGATGACAATAAGAGGCTTATTAATGAGATAAATGAAAAAGTCGATCATTACAATGATGAGATGCTGGATCTTCCGAAGGAGATAGCGGAGGTCAACACCGAGCTCATGCTCCTCACCATGGAAGAGAGCTATAAGGTCATAAGGAGCAATACCAGCGAGATAGAGGAGATCGGCGACTGGATCAAGATGATGAGGATGGAATTAAAGAAGAACATCCTCCATAAACAGCATATGGAGCTGGTGAACGTACAGCTTTATTCCTATATGCAGGGGATATTCGGCCCGGATGTGCTGGATATCTTCGATATCAATTATGATATCGAGGCCACCAGGCAGGCCCTTATCAAGAAGAAGGAAGCCATGATGGAAGAGAAGGAAAGGGAAGAAAAAGAGAAGAGCATAAAAACGGCTTTTGATGCGGCTAAAAATACGGGAGACCAGGAATAAATGAAATACATTCTTTCAGCTGAAGAAATGAGATCTGCGGATTCCCGTACTTCAGAGGTCATGCATGTAAGCAATGCGGTACTGATGGAGAGAGCGGCTCTCCTCACAGCGGAGCGGGTTAGTAAGCGGATAGGTAAAAAGAGAAACAAGGTTCTTATAGTCTGCGGTCCCGGAAATAACGGGGGAGACGGCTTTGCCTGCGGACGGATCCTTCTGGAAAAGGGGATAGAGACCGAATTTCTCTATATTGGGGACGAGGGAAAGATGTCCCCCCTGGAACATGAGCAGTTTTTATCAGTTAAAGCACTGAAGGAAGAAGCTGTTTTCATGGGTTCCCTGCCGGTTATGGATCATGATATCATCGTGGACGCAATCTTTGGCATCTCCCTTTCAAGGAATGTTGAAGGGGACTACGCCGATATCATAGGAAAGATAAATGAGGCCCGCAAAACCGGAGCCTTTGTTATTTCCATCGATATACCCAGCGGGATCGAAGCCGATAGCGGGCAGGTCATGGGGATCGCCGTGGAAGCGGACGAGACACTGGTCTGCGGTTTTTATAAATACGGGAACCTCCTGCACCCCGGCACAAGATATTCGGGAAAGCTTATTTTAGGGGATATAGGGATCACGGAAAAGTCCCTTGAAGGAACCCCGAAGTTTTCCTGTCTTGAGAAAAATGATATCTGCCTTCCGGAGAGGACAGAGGACTCCAATAAGGGGAGCTACGGAAAGGTCCTTTTATTTGCGGGAAGCAGTGATATAGCGGGAGCTGCCTGTCTTGCGGGAAAAGCGGCCCTGAAATCCGGCTGCGGCATGGTAAGGGTCCTGACCCATGAGAAGAACAGGGGAGTGCTGCAGTCCTTCTGTCCGGAACTCCTTGTGAGCACATACAGGGATAAGGGTGAAGAAAAGGCTTCCGCAGAGCAGCTGTCACTTTTTGACAGTGTAAATGTTCCCGAGGAAAGCATGGCAAAAGCCCTGTCCTGGTGCAGTGTGATAGCTGCGGGACCGGGGATAGGTACTGACAGTCAGGCGGAGGAAAGATTAAAATATATCCTTAAAAATGCGGAGAACCGGCCGGTGGTCTTAGATGCGGACGCCCTGAATATCATAGCCGGGAATATGGACCTCCTTACGGACTGCAGTTCGGAAATAGTTATCACCCCGCATCTTATGGAGATGTCAAGGCTTACGGGGATCCCGGTTGCGGAGATAAAGAGTCATTTAACAAGTGTTGCATCTGACTTCGCAACAGGGTATCATGTGATAACTGTGCTTAAGGATTCAAGGACCGTTACAGCCCTTCCCGACGGCAGGGTGATCATTAACACAAACGGTAATAACGGTATGGCAAAAGCGGGAAGCGGGGATGTTCTGACGGGTATCATAGCGGCTCTTATTGCCCAGGGACTTCCTCCGGAAAAGGCCGCGTATCTGGGAGTTTCCATACACGGAGCAGCCGGGGACAGAGCATATGAGAAGACCGGTGCCCACGGCATGATGGCAACGGACATAATAGAGAATATAAGATGAATAAACACGAACGGGTAGCAGCTTACATAGATCTGGATAAAATACATGATAACCTGAAAGCTCTCTATGTGAATGTGAGGGCCGGCACCAAGATGCTTGCGGTCATCAAGACCGACGCATACGGACACGGTGCCTTGGAGATCGCCCGGGAAACGGAGAGCGAGGATTTCATCTTCGGATTTGCGGTGGCAACGGCGGAGGAAGCGGTAAGCCTTAAGAAGAACGGCATTCAGAAGCCGGTTATGATCCTGGGATATACCTTCCCCGAGAGCTATGAGGATATAGTGAAATACGAGATCCGCCCGGCGGTTTTCAGGGAGGATCAGGCAAAGGCCCTTTCCGATGAAGCCGTAAGGCAGGATAAGAACGTTTTCTTTCATCTGGCAGTAGATACCGGTATGGGAAGGATAGGCGTAAAGTGTGACGAGTCATCCTTAGATACCGTGAGGAATATCATGTGCCTTCCGAATGTGGTGCGGGAGGGGATATTCACCCATTTCGCGAAAGCGGATGAGCCGGGTACAAAGGCTACAGAGCGTCAGATCGGACGTTTCAGGGATTTTATATTCCTCTGCGAAGACGAGGGCATCAATTTCCGGTACAAGCACTGTTCCAATTCCGCAGGCATCATTCTTTACCCGGAGGCCAATATGGATCTGGTACGGGTGGGCATAACCATGTACGGTATGTGGCCCTCTGATGATGTGCCTTTGAGCAGGGCAGAGATAAAACCGGCGCTTGAACTGAAAAGCCATATCGTATATATTAAAGATGTTGTTTCCGGAGACGAGATAAGCTACGGAGGAACCTATGTGGCGCTGAAGGAGAGAAGGATCGCCACCGTTCCGGTGGGTTACGGAGACGGATATCCAAGAAGCCTTTCCAATAAGGGATATGTGCTGCTCCACGGGGAAAAGGCCCCTATAGTGGGCAGGATCTGCATGGACCAGTTCATGATAGATGTTTCCGATATACCCGATGCAAAGGAAGGGGATACGGTGACACTTCTGGGATCCGACGGCGGTGCTTTTATCAGTGCGGAAGAACTGGGGCATTTAAGCGGCAGGTTTAATTATGAGTTCACCTGTGACCTGGGTGCCAGGATACCACGGGTCTTTCTGAAAAGAGGGCAGGCTGCTATGGAGAGGATTCCCTTCGCCTGACAGTATATGGATATATTTAAGAATCTCATTAAAAAGGATAATGTCAATGAGGACGAGATAATCTCCATGGTCAATGAGGGCCATGAGCAGGGAGTGCTGGATTCTTCCGAGGCCCAGATGATCACCAATATCTTTGAATTCGGTGACAAAGAAGCCCGGGACATTATGACCCACAGGGAGAACATCATCAGCGTTGACTGCAATGAGAAGCTGGAGGATGTGGCGGAATTCATGCTGGACGGCAAGAATTCCAGATATCCGGTCTACGAGGACAACATTGACAATATCATAGGCATCATCCATTTTAAGGATGTGATGAAGGCCAATGTGAGGAGCGAGAACCGGAGTAAGCCCTTAAAGGAATTGGAGGGTATAATAAAAGAAGCCCACTTCATACCCGAGACCCGGAAGATAGACCTGCTCTTCAAATCCATGCAGCAGAAGAAGATCCACATGGTGATCGTAGTGGATGAATACGGCCAGACAGCCGGTATAGTCTGCATGGAAGATATCCTGGAAGAAATAGTGGGCAACATCCTTGACGAGTTCGATGAGGACGAAGTCATGATCCGTATGCAGGGGGATGATACCTTTATCTGCGACGGACTTGCTCTGTTATCCGATGTGGGAGAAAAGCTGGGTATAGAGTTCCCGGAGGAGGGGTATGAGACCCTGAACGGTTTTATGACCGACAGGCTGGGACACATACCCAAGAGCGGAGAGGATTTCGAAGTGGAGTTTTCCGGATGGAAATTCCGTATCGCCTATGTAAAGGGGCGGATAGTCAAGACCGTGAGGATTGTAAAGATCAACAATCCTGAAGAATCAGAGTAAAGTGGATGTGCAGCCGATGAGAGGCGCTTCGCGCGCGGCTGCACAGAGCAGCACTCCTTCTTGCGGGAGGCTGTTAACATATTATAATTTATTAAAAGAAGGAGTGCTACATATGTCAGGACATTCAAAATTTGCTAACATCAAGCATAAGAAGGAGAAAAACGATGCGGCTAAGGGTAAGATCTTTACCATCATAGGCCGTGAGATCGCTGTTGCCGTAAAGGAGGGGGGCGCAGATCCCGCCAATAACTTTAAGCTGGCACAGGTGATCGCCAAGGCAAAGGCCAACAACATGCCTAACGACACCATTGAAAGAGGTATCAAGAAGGCTTCCGGCGAAGGCGCCAGCGTGAATTACGAATACTGTACCTACGAGGGATACGGTCCCGCAGGTTCAGCCATTATTGTTGACTGCCTTACCGATAACAAGAACCGTACCGCAGCAAATGTAAGGGCGGCTTTCACAAAGGGCGGCGGAAACCTT
Source organism: Lachnospiraceae bacterium (assembly GCA_017448845.1). Lineage (GTDB taxonomy): Bacteria > Bacillota > Clostridia > Lachnospirales > Lachnospiraceae > NK4A144. The sequence continues at coordinate 2,302 of JAFSKT010000158.1, read as the reverse complement.
GGCGCTCAGGGCTGTGTGTCCTTCATGTTCGATGACAAGGGACAGATAATAATCGATAAGGAAGAGTGCAGCATGGAGGCGGACGATCTTATGATGATCGCTCTTGATGCCGGTGCCGATGATTTCAATGAGGAAGATGACAGCTTTGAGATACTGACAAGTCCCGAAGCTTTTCCGGATGTGAAGAAGGCCCTTGATGACAACTCGATTCCCACAGTATCCGCGGAAGTCACAAAGATCCCCCAGAACTATGTGGATATTACTGACGAGGAAAGCTTAAAGAAGCTTCAGAGGATACTGGATCTTCTGGATGAAGAAGATGATGTTCAGGCGGTATATACAAATACCAACAACTGACCCGGGAAAGAGGAATAAATATAGATGTCCGAAACACTTGACAGCAATATGAGTAAACTCCTGTCCGTCCTTGATTTCAGGGACGCCATGAGTAATTTCAAGAAGAAGACTTACGAAGATTATTTTTATAATTACAGAAAGTCCATCTCCGATGTTACCGAGGAGATAATAAAGATGTACGCTTCCGAAACGAAGGAAGAGGAGATGGTGAGTGCTGCTAAAAGCCTGGTAAGTTACGCTAAGGACAGGTACGAGCATGTGTTCTTCTTAAAGAAGTCTACGGAGCTTATTGATATGCAGTGCATGATGGTCTTCTATGTGCTGCCGGCAATACTTAAGATCCCTTCAGAGGAGGATTCCAGGCACTTCACGGATGTGATATGCTCCACCTGGTGTGAGGCCTTCCCGAAGGAGACCATAAGCGCAGCAACTTATGAGGAGATCTATGCAGGTTTCCGTACAACTATTTTCGGATTCGATGTAGGCGGATTGTTTGGGGATAAGTAATGGAAAAGGATAAGAATCCGGTATTTTCCGTTGTTGAGATCGTTTTTTTAATGATCCTTGTAGGTGCAGGGATCTTTTTCCGTTACAATTTTTACTATAAGACTCCGGAGGTGAACGAGCTCCTTAAGGAAGCGGGTCTTTTCCTTGACGGCATGTCCGAATCCGTTTTCTTTACGGTTCCTTCCCCGGCGGGCACGGTGGAAGCGTATTCAGCCATCTTCAACGTGACAGGTGTGAATGAAAATCTGGCCATGTTGATAATAATCGGTCTTGAGGCCGTTTCAAACGTGCTTTTTTACATACTGGCAAAGAAGATGATAGGTTCTTTCTATGCCTTTTTATTCTTTCTTGTATTCCTGATCATGGATTTCCTGGGTGTTCCCATCAGTGTCTATGAAGAACTTCCTGTGTTATGTTTGCTGCTGTTTCTTGTCATGCTTTCGCTTACCAGGAGGTTTGAAGAATTTTCCGATGAGGGTCCCCTTTATTTCAGATATGTGTTCATTGGGGTGACGGCAGGACTTGCGATCTTCATGATGCCGGGCAATGTTATAATGATAGGCCTGGCACTATTGCTTGCCCTGTATTTCCTTATATCGAAGAGGAAATTAAAGCTTCTGCCCGAGTATCTCATTGCAATATTGTCATGTGCAGTGATATTCCTGCTTCTCATTACCATGAGAGTCATGAATACCGCCCTGCTCTTATCGGATCTGATGAAGGGTTATTTAGCCCATCTCCTGGATCCCTGGGGAACCGAGTATTTAGTCACGGCTATATTATTACTGATCCTCTGTATGATAGAGATGATAGTAAGTTTTATGCCGGGAAAGAAAATGGAAAAAGAGATGAAGAAAAGACCTGTTTCCACCGGAGGTCTTCCGGGAGACTTTGTATTGCACAGGGCCGGGGATAATGATAAGGCTCTGATCGCAAGCGCCGGAAAGGAAGAAAAAAAGGCCGATAAAAAGGCTGAAAAGGAAGAAAAAAAGCCGGTTAAGGAAAAGAAGTCCTTCTTTAAGAAGAAAGACAAGGCAAAGGACATAGCAGAGGTAAAGGCAGAGGCAAAACCTGAAACAAAGCCTGAAGTAAAACCCGATGCCAAGGCTGATGTGGTCGTTAATGCAAAGGTGGAAACAAATGATAACACGGTGGCAGTAGCTAACGCCAATGCGGCTGCTGCGCTCTATTCAGCTTCCAAAGCTGCCGATCTGGAAAAGAGCATGAAGGAAGCCCTTGCAAATAAGGTTCCTCCCGTGAGCAGATTTGCCACTCCGGAAAATGAGACGGAGGAGGAAAAGCAGAAGAGGATCGCTGAATACAGGGAATATGCGGAGAACATCAACCCAAATGAACTGGAATTTGATTTTGATATTCCCTATGATGATGATTTTGATGTGGAAGTGACATTCTGATGTTTGTCTTTAATAAGCCCCCG
>JAFSKT010000157.1 GCA_017448845.1 Lachnospiraceae bacterium | reverse complement strand
ATGAATTCCATTGATATGCTGGAAGAGAACTGCCTTGTGGCCGGGAACTGCGAAGCCGGGTCCTTTAATGATGAAGACAGGGAACTTATCGAAAAGGTAAGGAACATCATAAGCGAGAAGATGAAGATAGGATGTACAGGCTGCAGATACTGCATGCCCTGCCCCAAGGGAGTGGATATCCCCAGCATTTTCCGCTGCTACAACCACATGTACACCGAGTCAAAGAGCTCCGGCCGGAAAGAGTACTTCCAGACCGTGGGCTTCCAGAAGAATCCCTCGGACGCTTTTCTCTGCGTGCAGTGCGGGAAGTGCGAATCCCACTGTCCACAGCACCTGGAGATAAGGAAACTCTTAAAGACCGCGGACAAGGAACTCAGGCCCTGGTACATAAAGATCGCAACAGCGGTGGCGCGGCGCTTTGCGCTGTAAAGCGGCTTTTTTAAGACTCCCCGGAGTGTTTGTTCCGGGGAGCTTTTTTGTTGGGGGTGGTTTCGCCTGCTTGCCTTTGGCTCGCTGACCCTCAGCTCACTGGAAAAGTACTTGCCTATTCAGCGAAAACTCTTCTCAGGCAAGTATTTCTGCCCTCTGCCGGCTGGAATTGTACTTGCCTTTCTCGCGAAAACTCTTCTCAGGCAAGTATTCTCGCCCTCTGCCGGCTTGAATTGTACTTGCCTATTCAGCGAAAACTCTTCTCAGGCAAGTATTCTCGCCCTCTGCCGGCTTGAATTGTACTTGCCTATTCAGCGAAAACTCCTCTCAGGCAAGTATTCCTGCTCTCAGCTAACTTGCCGGAGGCGGGGGTGTATGCCTAAACCGGGAAGTTTTGCTGAAAAAGGGCATAGAAACCGGCCGGGATGGGGATCCGGAGGCGGGGGTGTATGCCTAAACCGGGAGGTTTGGCTGAGAAAAGACATGGATTTCGCAGACGGCGTTCATGATACAATGTTCCGGCGGATAATTGTCCGTATCACTTTCTATGTTTTCGTATCATTTTCGAAAATGTCATAAAATTCACAAAATTGGTAGTTTGGTAATTTTTCATAAAAATTACAGCTGTAATCTGTTAATAGTGACATTTTTGCATTATTCCATTGACTTGTACGTATATATGGTACATAATTCTCAACATAAGTTGACAATACAAATTCGTGGTTTTGACCTGTACAACTTTCGAAGAGATGTACAGACAAGACAGATCAGGGGGCTGTTCTGGGAGACAGATCCTGATCGCGGGGGAAAGATGGCCGGACAGGATCCTAAGTACCAGCTGGTTATAGACTGGATAAAAGAAAATATTGAATCCGGTACTTTGAAGTATGGTGACAGGATCAAATCAGAGAAGGAACTGTCCGAGCAGTTCGGTCTCAGCAGGCAGACTGTCAGGCGTGCCACTTCGGAACTGGAAAAGGACAAGATCTTAACCAGAGTTCAGGGCAGCGGAACCTACATCGGAGACAGGATACAGGGTATCAGGCATGAGCGGCATATGAACGTGGCCGTCATGAGTACCTACATCGACAGCTACATTTTCCCACCCACACTTAAGGGTATAGAGACAGTGCTCTCGGCCCACGGTTATACGACCCAGTTATTTTTCACGGATGATAAGATGGCTCAGGAAGCAGATATTCTTGAGAACCTTCTTTCAAAGAACGATATAGACGGGCTTATAGCAGAGCCCAGCAAGAGTGCTCTCCCAAATGCGAATATGAAGTATTACAGGGAGATTTCCAGAAGGGGCATACCGGTACTTTTCTTCAATGCATCATACCATTCGCTCCACATGCCCTGTGTGAGGATGGATGACGACAGGACCGCAAAGAGCGCCACAGAGCTTCTTATAAGTAACGGTCACAGAAAGATAGCCGGACTTTTCAAATGCGACGACGGCCAGGGGCACCACAGGTATAACGGATACAACAAGGCGCTGCTGGATGCACATATAAGACCGGATGCGGGAAAGGTCATCTGGATAGATACGGGAGTTCTTTCCAATCTGGGACTTATAAAGGATTATATATTTGACAGGCTTAAGGATTGTACCGCCTGCGTCTGCTACAACGATGAAGCGGCATTCCAGCTCATCAATCTCTGTATTTCAGAGAATATAAGGGTTCCTGAGGATCTTTCCATAGTGAGCTTCGATGACTCCGATCTCTCAAGGATGTGCCAGGTTCCCTTTACTTCCTTCATCCACCCCAAGGAGGAGCTGGGAAGGAAAGCGGCAGACAACCTCATTAAGATGATAGAAGACCCCGGCTTTGATGCGAGCTACATGTTCGAGTCGGAACCGGTGATAAGGAATTCGATCAGGGATATAAACGTGGAACGTAAAAGGCCCGGAGGAGTGGCCTGAAAAGCGGCACCGGAAGGCGCGGCTATAACACAAAGAAAGGAAGCAAGACATGAGTAAAGAACTTATTGAAAGCGGACAGACAGCCCTGGGAATCGAATTCGGCTCCACCAATATCAAAGCGGTGCTGACAGACTTCAAGGGAAATGTGCTGGCTAAGGGTTCCCACAGATGGGAAAACAGCTTAGTTGACGGTATCTGGACCTACGGCATGGACGAAGTTACGGACGGTATCCAGGACTGCTACAAAAAGCTCGTTTCCGATATCAAAGAGAAGTACGGAGTAGCTAAGGTTACAAAGTACGGAGCCATCGGTATCAGCGCAATGATGCACGGTATCATCGCACTGGATAAGGACGGAAAGCTTCTTTCTCCTTTCCAGACCTGGAGAAATTCCAATACCCAGGCTGCAGCTGATAAGCTTACCGAGCTCTTTGATTTCAACATACCTTTAAGATGGACTATTTCCCATCTTTATCAGTTCGTTCTTGACAACGAGCCCTTCGTAAAGGATATCGATTTCTGTACAACACTTGATTCCTATGCGAACTGGGTTATGACAGGAGAGAAGAATACGGGAGTCGGAGATGCATCCGGAATATTCCCCATCGATTCTTCCACAAATGACTATGACCAGGGAATGATGGACAAGTTCGATGCGCTTATCGCAGATAAGGGCTATCCCTGGAAGACAAAGGATATACTGCCTAAGGTTTTGGTTGCAGGCGAGAAGGCCGGCACACTTACGGCAGAGGGCGCAAAGTGGATAGATCCCAGCGGAGATCTGGAAGCAGGCATACCTGTTGCTCCTTCAGAGGGTGATGCAGGAACCGGAATGGTAGCTACAAATGCTGTTGGACCCAGGACCGGTAATGTTTCCGCAGGAACCTCCACCTTCGCAATGCTGGTAATGGAGAAGCCTCTTTCAAAGGTTTACAGGGAGATCGACATGGTTACCACTCCCACCGGACTTCCCGTTGCCATGAGCCACGCTAATAACGGCACCACACACATCAATGCATGGGTTAATATCTTTAAGGAATTTTGCGAGAAGGCCGGCGCTGATGTGGATGAGAAGAAGATATTCGATACCCTGTTCTTTAACTCTCTTGAGGGTGACAAGGACTGCGGCGGAGTTCTTTCCTATGGATATTATTCGGGAGAAGGCGTTACCCACTTAAACGAGGGACGTCCCGTTCTCGCTTATATGCCTGACAGCAAGTTCTCGCTTGCAAACTTTATGAGGTCCCATATCTATACAGCTTTCGGTGCTGTTAAGATCGGTATGGACATCCTTATAAAGGAAGAGCATGCAGCCATCGACCGTATCACCGGACACGGCGGACTCTTTACACAGAAGGGAGTTGCCCAGAGATATCTTGCGGCAGCACTTGACGCTCCCGTTACCTGCATGGATACCGCCAGCGAGGGAGGCCCCTGGGGAATGGCAATTCTTGCAGCCTTCCTTGTAAACGGCAACGGACAGAAGCTGGAAGACTACTTAGATAAGGAAATCTTCGCGAACCTGACCGGTTCCACCATCGAGCCCGACAAGGCTGATGTAGATGGATATGAGAAGTTCATTGACAACTACAAGAAAGCCATCGTGGTTGAAAAGGCCGCTATAGAGTCAATGGACTGGTAAAGCATCCGGGGGATGCTTTACGGGCACGCTTTGACTCGCTGAGCGAGTCAGTGCCCCGGAATACTTACCGGCAGATAATGCATAGAGCGATTAAAGCACGCCGGGCGTGCCTGGCGTCGGTTTTACGGGCGCGTTCACGAAGTATTTACAATTTTCTTAAGATTTGTTCATAAGTATTGAAAATCTGTGAACGCTGTATTATCATCATAGTTGCCTGACGTGGTTACCACGTTTTGCAATAAATTAACCCGATCCGAAAGGATCAAGATAACACCCCAAAGGGGTAAACCAAACAAAGGGAGGAATTAATAATGAAGCGTAAGATTTTAAGCGTACTCTTAACAGCAGCTTTCGTAGCAGCTACCATCGCTGGATGCGGCGGCTCACAGCCCGCAGCAGACACAGCAGCTCCTGCACAGGAAGCAGCTCCTGCACCTGCAGCTGAGGCACCTAAGGCTGAAGAGCCTGCACCTGCAGCAGAGGAAGCAGCACCTGCTGAAGAAGCAGCACCTGCTGAAGAAGCAGCACCTGCTGAAGAAGCAGCTCCTGCAGCTGATGCCGGCGGACTTATCAACGTAGGTTTCGCACAGGTTGGACATGAGTCTGACTGGCGTACAGCTTCTACCAAGTCTGCACAGGACGTTTTCTCAGAGGCTAACGGCTACAACTTAAGCTTTGTTGACTGCGACAATGATTCAGCAGCACAGCTTGAGGCAGTTCGTGGATTCATCGAGCAGGGCGTTGACTACATCATCATCGACCCCATCGTTTCCACAGGTTGGGACACAGTTCTTACAGAGTGTGATGATGCAGGTATCCCTGTAATCGTTATCGACAGAACTATCGACGACTCCGACAAGTATGTTTCATGGGTAGGATCTGACTTCCTTACAGAAGGAAAGGCAGCAGGCGAATGGCTTAAGTCCTATGTTGAGAAGCAGGGCATCAAGGAAGTTAACGCTCTTATCATCCAGGGAACAACCGGTTCTTCAGCTCAGATCGGACGTACCGATGGATTCAAGGAAATCGCTGACAGAGAAGGATGGACAATCCTTGATATGCAGACCGGTGACTTCACAGAAGAAGGCGGCCAGCAGGTTATGGAATCATACTGCAAGTCTTATGCAGGCAAGTTCAACGTAGTAGTTTGCGAGAACGATAACGAAGCATTCGGTGCTATGACAGCTATGGATAACGCTGGTGTTACCTATGGTCCTGGCAACGATGTAATCCTTATCTCTTATGATGCTTGTACAGCAGGTCTTAAGGAAGTTAAGGCCGGCAAGATCACTGCAGACTTCGAGTGTAACCCTCTTGCAGCTCCTACAGTTGAAGGAGTTATCAAGACTCTCCAGTCCGGTGGAACACCTGAGGCTAAGATCCTCGTTCCCGATAACTGGTATGCACTTAAGGATCAGATCGTTGACTTCTCAGTTGATGGCAAGGCAATGAGCATGATCGAAGTAACCGACGAGGTTATTGAAGCTCAGTATTAAGATTTACCCTTAAAAACTTAAGGGGAGCCCCGGATTTCAGGGCTCCCCTTTTTAAGGGATATGGACAAAAAGTGTCCTGAAAGCTTTTAACTGTTCCATTAGAAAGGAGAGACAGTGCAAATGGAAGAAAATGTTGTATTGACTGCCCGCGGTATAAACATGACCTTTCCGGGGGTAAAAGCACTGGAAAATGTGGATTTCACTCTCAGGAAGGGAGAGATACACGCCCTTATGGGAGAAAACGGGGCTGGAAAATCTACGTTGATCAAATGCCTCACGGGCATAAACGATTTTGAGAGCGGGGAAATTCATATAGAGGGAGTTGACGGTCCCGTCAGGAACCATTCCACGCGGGATGCCCAGAATGTCGGTATTTCAACAGTTTATCAGGAAGTAAATCTCTGCCCGAATCTTTCCGTTGCGGAAAACCTCTTTATCGGGCGTGAGCCTTTAACGGCCATAAAAACAGTTGACCGTAATTCTTATAACGCAAGGTCCCAGAAGATAATGGATGACCTGGGAATAAGCGTTGATGTTACACAGAATCTGGAAAATTATTCCCTTGCGATCCAGCAGATGGTTGCGATCGCCAGGGCTGTAGATATGGAGTGTAAAGTGCTTATCCTTGACGAGCCCACATCTTCACTTGATGACGAAGAAGTGGAAAAGCTCTTCAAGCTTATGCGTATGCTTAAGGACAAGGGCGTTGGAATCATCTTCGTTACACACTTCCTTGAGCAGGTTTATGCTGTATGTGACAGGATCACAGTTCTCCGTAACGGAACTCTTGTAGGAGAGTATCCCATTGCCGAGCTTCCCAGAGTTAAGCTGGTAGCAGCAATGATGGGTAAGGATCTGGACGATCTGGCATCCATCAAGGGTGAAGCCAAGGATCTTTCCCATGAGCCCATGGAGATATCCGCAAAGGGACTTGCCCACACCGGTACGGTTAAGCCTTTCGACCTTGATATCCATAAGGGAGAGGTCATCGGAATAGGCGGCCTCCTTGGTTCCGGACGAAGCGAGCTGGCAAGGTCCATCTACGGTGCGGACAGAGCCAATGTCGGTACCCTTAAGGTTAAGGATAAGGAAGTTCAGATACATCAGCCCATCGATGCCATGAACTTAGGTATGGGAATGCTTCCCGACGACAGAAAGGCCGAGGGTATCATTGAAGACCTTACAGTAAGAGAAAATATCATTCTCGCCCTTCAGGCAAAGACAGGTACATTTAAGAGGCTGTCCCGCCAGAAGCAGAACGAGATTGCAGACAGGTATATAGACCTCCTGTCAATAAAGACGCCTACTCCCGAGACTCTTGTTAAGCAGCTCTCCGGAGGAAACCAGCAGAAGGTTATCCTTGCCCGCTGGCTGGCAACGGATCCCGATTTCCTTATACTTGACGAGCCTACCCGTGGTATCGACATCGGTACCAAGACAGAGATACAGAAGCTGATACTTGAGCTTGCTGAGCAGGGTAAGAGCATAATCTTCATCTCATCCGAGATCATGGAGATGGTACGTACCTGCAACCGCATGGTCATCATGCGAGACGGCGAAAAGGTCGGCGAAGTAGGCGGAGATATTACGGAACAGAGGGTAATGCATGCTATAGCAGGAGGTGAGTCAGAATGAGTAAAGATAACAAGCTTTGGAAAAAGATAAAAGCCTGGCCGCTTCTTTTACCGGTAGTGGCACTTATCCTGGTCATGGCGGTCAATATCCTCCACGACCTTGCACAGGGTTCAAATCCCTTCACTTTCTTCATGATCACGTTGAACCAGACCACGTCCAGCGGAACGATCCTCTACGGACGTATCATCGACATCCTGAACAGAGGAAGTGAGGTTGCGATCCTTGCCCTTGGAATGACTTTGGTTGTTTCGTCCTCTGCCGGAACAGATATCTCGGTCGGTTCCGTAATGAGCCTTTCAGCAAGTTTCTGCTGTATGCTCCTTGCAGGCTACGGCGTAGCCAATACCACAGAGCTGGCAGTACCGCTTATCGTTGGTGTCCTTGCAGCCTTTGCAATGGGAACCCTCTGCGGAGCCTTTAACGGAACGCTGGTGGCCTACTTCGGAATCCAGCCAATGGTTGCCACGTTGATCCTGTTCTCGGCAGCCAGGGCTATAGGACTTCTGCTCTGCAACAACCTTATCGTTTACGTTCGTAACAGCGCATTCGGTGTTTTCGGAGCATTTACGGGACCTCTTCCCACTCCTATCATAATAGCGGCCATCTGTATCGCCATCGTGGCCCTGGTATTAAAGAATACTTCCCTCGGAATGTACATACAGTCCGTTGGT
>JAFSKT010000156.1 GCA_017448845.1 Lachnospiraceae bacterium | reverse complement strand
TTGCAGTTATCACCCATTACAAAATACTCTTTTTCCTTGAGTTTTATCGGCTCCGACGCGATACCGGGATCCGATATCATATCGTCGAACATCTCATTCTTCGGCTCTCCGTTTAAAAATAGTATGCCGTCCCTTATCTCAAGGGAGTCCCCGGGCACTGCTACCACCCGTTTAACGGATTGATGGGCATTTGAATTTCCGTTTGGAAGGAATGCGACTATATCCCCTCTTTTCGGTGGTATGATATTATAGACTATCCTGTTTAAGAAGATCACCTGGCCGTTATAGAGGGAAGGCTCCATGGAAGTTCCTATAACGGTTGTTTTTAATCCCAGAGTATATACAAAGAAATAAGCTAAAAGCGCGCCTAAAAACACCATGAAAAGGTAAGATGCAAATGCTGACAGCCTCTCATTGGTGATGGTTTTCTCTTTTCTGTAAAAGCTTAATCCCTTATGCTTCCTGGCCATTGCTCATCCTGTAAAAATAACCGCCATACTTCGTTTTGAAATATGGCGGTCAATGATCAATCACAACTGTTCATAACTCTCCGAGTTCTGAACAGTTACGGCAGAGCGCAATTAAAGTTTGCTTCGCAAAGGCGCTCTGCCATTGCTGGCTTTACTCTTTCGTACGCCCTCAGCAGCAAGTGCTTCGGGCTGATCTGAATAGGCCATCAATCAACTATTTCTTTAAGCTTAGCTCTCTTACCTGTCCTGTTCCTTAAGAAGAAGAGCTTAGCCCTTCTGGCCTTACCGGAACGTACCACTTCAACCTTTTCAACGTTGGGTGAGTGGATGGGGTAGGTCTTTTCAACTCCCACACCGTAGCTGTTCTTCCTTACAGTGAATGTTGCCCTGCTGCTTCCGCCCTGCTTCTTGATCACTGTGCCTTCGAAGACCTGTACTCTGCTCTTCTCACCTTCTGTGATCCTGTTGTGTACCCTTACGGTATCTCCAACCCTGAATACCGGCGGTTCAGCTTTCAGCTGCTCGCTCTCGATCTCTCTGATAATCTCTGAATTCATCTTAAAACCTCCATACGTACCCGGCATCACTTTGTTTAATATAGAACTCCATGATATAGGGCAATTTGACGTTCATGTCACTTACGTTTCTTACGGTAATATGCGTGACAGAGGACCATCTCCTAAAGACTTAAAGTCTCACGAGCAAATAGAATATCATAAATACCCGCAGAAAGCAAGTATTATTTCATACCTTTGTTCCTTCGAAGTAGAATCCAAGGCTTTTATCCAAACGGACATCTACGATCTGCCCGATAAGGGAAGGGTCTCCCTTCAGGTGTACCGAGGTGTTCTGGGGAATCCGGCCGGTGACCATGGCGGGATCCTTCTCGTTAACGCTCTCTATGAGTACGGGAAGGGTCATGCCAGTATAAAAATCAGTGCGCTTTCTGGCAGTCTCCTGGACGGTATTTAATACCCGGTCAAACTGCTCATGTATCTCGCTGTCTGTCATGGCGAAGGGCATGGCAGCCGCGGGAGTGCCTGTCCTTCTTGAATAGATGAAGGTAAAGGCTCCGTCAAACTCTGCTTTCTTTATTATGTCTATGGTCTCATCCACATCTTCCGGAGTTTCCGTAGGAAAACCAACTATAATATCAGTTGTTATTGCGATATCCGGCATAGCCTTTCTAAGCTTACGGGTCTTTTCCAGGTATTCTTCCTTAGTGTAGTGTCGGTTCATCTGCTTTAATACACGGTCACTCCCTGACTGAAGGGCTAAATGGATGTGACGGCAGATCTTCGGAGAATAGGTCATGACGTCGATCAGCTCATCACTTAAGTCCCCGGGGTTGCTGGTCATAAAGCGGATACGGTCTAAGCCTTTTATCATTATAACTTCCTTTAAGAGTTCCGGAAAAGTAACCGTGGGTTCCAGTCCCTTGCCGTAGGAATTCACATTCTGACCAAGGAGCATGACTTCCTTGACTCCGTCTTCCACAAGGGCCTCTATCTCCCTTATTATGTCTTTAGGCTCCCTGCTCCTCTCCCTGCCTCTCACATAGGGCACTATGCAGTATGAGCAGAAATTATCGCAGCCGAACATGATATTTACGCCGCTCTTAAAGGGATATTTCCTTAAGGCGGGAAGGGATTCCACTATCTCCTTCTCATGCTCCCATATATCGATTATCATAGAGCCGGAGATCAGCCTTTCATAGAGAAGTTCCGCAAACTTATATATATTATGGGTGCCGAAGATAAGATCCACAAAGGAATAGCTTTTCCTTATCTTTTCTATGACCTCTGCTTCCTGCATCATGCAGCCGGAAAGACAGATGATAAGATCCGGATTCTTTTCCTTTAAGCCCTTTAAGACTCCAAGCCTGCCGAAAACCCGGACATTGGCGTTGTCCCTTACAGTACAGGTGTTGTATAAAATAACATCTGCTTCTTCTTCGGAAGAAACCGGGGAATAGCCGCAGCTTAAAAGGATCCCGGCCATTTTCTCGGAATCCCTTTCATTCATCTGACATCCGAAGGTCTGGACAAAGAACCCCGGGGTCTTTCCCTTCTTTTCAGACAGAAGCTCTTTTATCTTTGAGGCAAAGGACAGCTGTCTTTCCGCCTCACTGTTTTTATCGGAAATATCCTTCACGGTTTATCTGATTATCTCCTTTTCCGTTATTATCATATCCATGATGATATCATGCTTGTCTGAAGGAACCCGGTTAGCAATCTGGCAGCCAAAGCAGATGGCGATCTTCCAGACAAAGCGGTAATAGCCGGTTTCGTATAGATAACGGTCGTAATAGCCCTTTCCGTAGCCAAGGCGGTTAAACCTCCGGTCGAAAGCCACTCCCGGCATAAGGATGATATCAGGCTTAACATCTATAGGCGGATAGCTGCCGTCAGGCTCCATTATCCCAAGGGGTCCCTTTCTGATATCGGAGATCTTTCTAACTTCATAGAATTCTAAACGTTCGTCATCCTCCATTCTGGGGAGAGCAACTCTCTTTCCCATCTTGATCATCTTAAAGAGAGGGTTCAGGGTATATACCTCAGAACCGAAACCCGCAAAGGAATAGATGGTGTCCGCATTCTGGAATTCGGGCAGGTTAAATAAAGCATCAAAGATCAGATACGATGCTTTTTCCCTCTCTCCCGGCGGCATGCATTCCCGGAGGAGCGTCATTCTTTTTCTCAGGCTGTCTTTTGTGTCGCCAAAAGAAATGATCTCTCCCATTAATCGTCCTCCAGATAATCCGGCAGATAAAAATCAGGTGTTTTCTTTGCGTGTATATAGGTTCCTACTTCTTCTCCCGCAATGATCCTGTGTATATTATTCAGGTCATTTGCATTGGCGATTATCATGTCCGCGCCGGAGGAGATCGCTATGTGGGCGGCTTTCAGCTTGGTAGCCATCCCTCCTGTGCCGGATTCGCTTCCGGTACTCTTCTTTCCGTAGGAATCTACGTCTCCGGTAAGATCCGTGATCTCGGGAATAAACTCTGCATCAGGGTTCTTTCTGGGGTCGTCAGTAAAAAGTCCGTCTATATCCGATAGAAGGATTAGAAGATCAGCCCCTGTCAGTGCCGTGACCATGGCGGACAAGGTGTCATTATCCCCCAGCTGTATCTCATAAGTCGAAATGGTATCATTTTCATTTACTACAGGGATAACGCCCAATTTTAACAGTTCGGAAAAAGTGTTCTGGGCATTATATCTGTTAAGGTCATTCCTTACAGTCCGCTTTGTCATCAGCACCTGGGCCGTAAGCTGGTTATATTCGGAAAATATCTTCTGATATATCATCATAAGCCGTGCCTGGCCTATAGCTGCGGCGGCCTGCTTTATCTGAAGCTTGTCATCCCGTCTGTCGCTGTTTGTTTCCCCGTTATAATAGACGTCCTTTATATTGGCAGCCTTTAAGCCGACAGAAATGGCGCCGGAGGACACGAGGATCACATCCCTTCCGCCGTTATGAAGGTCGGTAAGCTCCCGAACCAGCTTTTCTATACGGATAAGATCGGCTCCCCCGGTCTCGGAATGGGTGATCGAACTTGAACCGATCTTTATAACTATCCTCTTATGCTTTGAAAAATCCCTCACTTTAATTCCTGCTCCTTTTACTAAAGTTATGACATCCGCTTTAATACTGCCTCTGCACACTTAAGGCCGTCAATAGCTGCGGACATTATCCCTCCTGCATAGCCGGCCCCTTCTCCCGCGGGAAAGATGCCGGGTACCGAGGATAAAAAGAATTCATTTCTCAAGATCCTTACCGGGGAGGAAGTTCGGCTTTCTATCCCGGATAATACCGCATCTAAGCTGTCAAAGCCCTCTATCCTTTTACCGAAGTCCCCGAAGGCAGATATAATATCACTGGATATATGATCAGGAAGTATGTTCCTTAAGTTTCCGAAGGCATATCTTCCCCTGCACTGCGGCTCTATGATCCCAATACTTCCGGATATCTTTCCGGATATAAAGTCCCCGAATCTCTGACAGGGTATCCTTCCCCCGCACTCAAGAAAGGCCTTTCTTTCAAGCATCCTCTGGTATTCCATACCGGCTAATACTCCGTACTCACCAAAGCCCTCTCTTATGAAATCCGAAGGATCCACAGTCACCACAATGGCGCTGTTGGAATTTTCTCCGTCCCGCCTTGAATAGCTCATGCCGTTTACACATAGCATCTTCTCTTCGCTGGAAGAATCCACCACATATCCTCCGGGACACATACAGAAAGAATATACTCCTCTGCCGTCAGCCGCTCTGTATGTGAGCTTATATGAGGCAGGGGGCAGTCCCGGACTGTCTTCCCCGTACATAGCCCGGTCTATATCTGCCCTTAAGTGCTGAACTCTTACTCCCACAGCGAAGCCCTTGGGCTCCATAACCATACCGGAAGATAAAAGCTCCTTAAATGTATCCCTGGCCGAATGCCCGATCGCAAGTATGGCGTCACTGCATTCCAGAAATTCCCCGTCGTTCACGTAAACACCCTTTAAGCAGCCGTCCCTGTCCTTTAGGTATCCCGTAAAACGGGAATCAAAGCGTACAGTTCCTCCATGAGCAATAATATCATTTCTGAGATTTTTAACAATAGTCTTTAATACATCCGAACCGATATGAGGTTTGGAATCCGTAATGATGCTCTCCGGCGCCCCGTATTTTACAAGGGTTTTCAACACAAAACCGTTCCGGTTTTCTTTATCCTTTATGCCGGTAGTAAGCTTCCCATCGCTGAAGGTGCCTGCACCTCCTTCGCCGAACTGTACGTTGCATTCCCTGTCCAGCTCCCCGCTCTTCCAGAACTCATTAACCTTCCCGGTCCGTACATCCACATCGGAGCCCCTTTCAAGAACTATAGGGTTAAGGCCGGCATAGGAAAGATAAAGAGCTGCAAACATCCCGGCAGGTCCGAAGCCAATAATAACAGGTGATCTTACAGGATCACCATGTGCCTTAACTATGGATGGCAGTGAATACTCCTTTTCAGTATAGAGGCTTACATTCTTATTCCTTATCTTTTTCAGTATCCGTTCTTCGTCCTTTACGGACACCAACACCGAAAAGATATGGAGGATCATGTGCTTTTTCCTGGCATCAACTGACTTTTTTAATACCTTTAATTCAAGAATTACGTCAGGCTTAACCAAAAGAAGCTTTGCCGCCTTTTTGATAAGTTCAGGTTTCGTAAGCTCATGGTCGGAGCGGATCTCATTTATCCTGATCATTTATTCCGCTCCTTCCCAGTTAAACAGCGAAGCGGCTTTCCCTGCCGCATATCCGCTGCTGAAAGCCCAGTAAAGATTATAGCCTCCGCAGTCCCCGTCTATATCCAGGCACTCTCCTGCGAAATAAAGCCCCGGCACATCCCTGGCGGACAGGTCTTCATTAAGGCCTTCCCCAAGAACCCCGCCCACTGTGACCTGGGCGTTATTGAAATCTCCGGTACCCTCTATATCAAACTTAAGGTCTTTTATGAAAGAAGCTATCAGCTTAATATCCTCATCGGAAGTGATAAAACGATATTCCCTGTCAGTGAACAGCTCCTTCCTCATTTTATTCTCTATGCAAAGAGACAGCCTTTCGGAAAAGATACCGGTAAAAATATCAGATGTTTTTGTCCCGGAAATTCCGGCATGTTTCTTAAGCAGTTCAACAATCTGTCCTTCGCTGTATTCCGGCAGAAGGTCCACTGAAAGAACGCATTTTTTTCCGGCTTTCAGAGCCTTTGCAGCCCTGCCCGAGAGATCGAAAACGCAGATCCCCGAAGGTCCCGAATCCGTAACCTGCAGCTCACCTTTAGAGCAGCCGGCAGGTTCATCATCTATGAAGAGCTTCAAAGCAACTTCAGCCCGGACATTTGTCTCATTGAAAAAGACATCCGGCGAAAAAAGCCTGGTGAGCCCCGGCAGCGGTTCCGTAACCCTTAGCCCGAAGTTTTTTGCAAAATAATAAGCATCGCCGGTGGAACCGGTTTTGGGAGCCGCCATTCCCCCTGTGGCAATGATCACGGAATCGTATTTTTCTTCGTCCCTGCTTTTTTTATCACTCTTTAAGTGAATAAGGGTAAGAAAGAATCCCTTATCTTCCCTTTCAATGTTCTTGACCAGGGTTAAGGGATGGAAATCCACCTTTCTTTTCTTAAGTTCATTGATAAGTATGTCATTTACAGAAGCGGAAGTATCGGAACGGGGATAATAACCCCCGTTTTTTATATGATACAGAAGTCCAAAAGATGAAAAAAGATCAAGAATAAACTCCTCGGAATAACGGTCCCGGACAGCCTTAAATATACCTTCCTCCTTAAGGCTTCCGCGGTAATTATCAGGAGACAGGGAAGTATTTAAGAAATTGCACTTCCCGTTCCCGGTCTGCAGGAGCTTACGTCCCATTATTTCGTTTTTATCAAAGAGGGTGACCCGGGAATTCTCAGACGCAGCTATAGCCGCCATCATTCCGGCTGCACCAGCACCGATGACCGCTGTCCTTTTCAAATCACATTACCCTGAGAGCCTTGCCGATATTCACTATGATAGCGCCGCCAGGCACCTCATAAAGCTCTTCCTTTCTGATACCCTTAAGCTTTAAGATTGACAGGAGATATACGAATCCGCCGAACATGATAGAGAAAATTGTACTTATGATATTTCCGGTAAAGAAGCTGAAAAGCTTATATACAGCATAGACCACTATACCCATTATCACAGAGGATACAAAAGGTATGAAGAAGGTCCTTACCATTTCCTGCTTGTAATGAAGGTACCTTCTTATGGTGAACTGGTTCATGAGGCACATGAGTATTGAGAAAAGCAGGGTTGAAAAGACGACCGCATAGATCCCCAGATCAAATTTTTCCATCATTACATAGAGGGCGGCAATGTGAATAACAAG
Organism: Lachnospiraceae bacterium; assembly: GCA_017448845.1. Lineage (GTDB taxonomy): Bacteria > Bacillota > Clostridia > Lachnospirales > Lachnospiraceae > NK4A144. The sequence continues at coordinate 2,527 of JAFSKT010000156.1, read as the reverse complement.
TGCTATTAAAGCATGTCTCACCGGCACTTCGAGATGGTTGATACCCTGTAATATCCCGTTACTTAAGGTGGAAATAGAGGTAAAGATGATGGTCACCGCGCCGATGGATAAGAGTTTTGACGCCAGCTCCACATCTCCGGTAAAGAGCATGGATAAAATGGGCTTTGACAGCACTATAAAGCCCGCAGTAGCAGGGAAGGCTATGAGCATAGTAAACCTCATGGCTGAAAAGATCTTCCGCTTTGCTCCTCTTATATTCTCTGACGCCATGCAGGCAGTAAGGGTAGGTACCGTGGAAGAACACATGGCATTGGCAAAGGCCACGGGCACATTGATCATAAGCCTGTATTTTCCGGAATAAATACCCCAGATACGGGTCTTCTCCACATCATGGCCCTTTAAGGACATGAGCTTATTAAATATACCGTTATCCAGCACATCGGAGATATTGTAGATCGCGGTACTTAAGATCACTGGAATCGCAGTTATCAGAATGATACGGATTATATCCGACATATACTCATCCGGATGTTCATCATCCTGGAAGAGCCTCTCCCTCTTCATAGCGGTGCTGATGAGAAGAAGTATGAAGATCAGTACGACAAGTCCGGACAGCGCTCCCATGCTGGTACCCAGAGTGCTCCCGGCCGCTCCGTAAGCCGCAGCATAGCTCTCATTTGAAAGCAGAGCCGCTATCTTCTTTCCGTAAGTGAAAAAGGCGGAAGCCGCAAGAATGCTGACCACCGCATTGACTATCTGCTCAATTATCTGTGATATCGCTGTGGGAACCATGGTCCCCATTCCCTGGAAATAACCACGAATAACACCCATTATTGCAACAATAAGCAGAGTGGGTGCAAAGATCCTTAAAGCGATGGCGCTTCTGGGCTCGCTCATCAGAGTCCCCGCAAAGAATTCCGCCCCGAAGAACACCGCAAGACATACGATGGAGCCTGAAATAAAGGCAAATATCAGTCCCCCGTGAAATACCCGCCTGGAGTTCACGAATTCATCCTTTGAATACCTGGCGGACACTATCTTTGAAATGGCAAGGGGAAGGCTGTATGAAGAGATGAGCAGCATTATATTGTATATCTGATAGGCGGCGGCATAGTAGCCGTTGCCCTCATCGCCGATTATATTGGTAACGGGAACCCTGTAGAAAAGGCCGATTATCCTTGTTATGATACCGGCTATGGCCAGGATCCCTCCCTGGATTATGAAATTATGCTTTTTCCTACTCTTATATGCCATGGATCAGATCAATTCTAAACATAAGGCTGTAAATGACAGTCCGGCGGTCCTTAAGTGATCACCACTTTATCCGAAAGGGTATCCTGGATTATCAGTATCCAGGTCTTACCCTGATTCATCACTATTTCATTACCGTTATTATCGAAATACCTGACCGATCCGGTATCCCCGTCGAAGCGGATCCAGGAGCCGTCCCTGGCCTTACCGTGAGTGATATAGGTCATCTTTCCGCCGGAATGGCAGTCAAAGCCCAGATATCCCTTTTCATCCACTACTTCCCAGGATGAATACTGCAGGATGATATTGTCAACGGCCAGCTGCTCATTATTCTCTCCGTCTACCTGGGGTTCATCATACTCATATCTTAAATACTTTCCGCTGGCCTCATCATAATCAAACCAGGGCTTGTTTATAAGATATCCGGGTTCCACATGGACCGCATCATAGGAATCGGGAGAATCCGGAATAATAATCTCGTCATCATTGGCAAAGGTGAACTTCCCTTTAAAATCACTACTGTAATTATTGTCGTAACCCTTGATCTCTATGCCCTTTTTAATACCCTTTGCAGAAGCATAGGCGTTATGGGGAGCCACCCTGTCAGTGGTCCTGTAGAATACCGTGTCTCCCTCGCTGGAAAGGCCGCTTAAGTTATCAACGAAATCCTGGCTCAAAAGGGGCATGGCATAGGCTGACTGTCCGTAATGACAGTAGATAGCATCGAATTCCAATGCATAGTAAACGAAATAATTCCTGCATGACCTGACGGAGCCTATCTTATCCAGGTCGTCATAGTTCTCGAAAATACCCATCATACGGGTAAGAGAACCTTCCACCACGCACTCATAGAGCACATCCGCCATGGAAGTGCCGCTCATGGGCTGTGCATCCACTATGTTATTAAGCATTACTGCTATGGGACGCCTCTCACCTATCTTCTTATCCACAAACTTACCGGTAAGGTAGCTGCGGATCATGTTGTCCTTTTCCTCCCTCTTCATACCGTAGGAAGACTCATGGTCGTATTCCGCTATAAGACCGCTGGAAAACGTCTTTTCACTCTCTGTAGAGGCATTTTCCGCAGCAGCTTCCTGGAAATCGGAGTAAGCATTTGGATCGGAAACGGTCTCAGAACCGTTCTCTATAACCGGAGCTGTCTCCTCCGTACTTTCGGTCCCGTCGCTCTTTTTACCGCAACCGGAAAGACAGAAAGCCATTAAAACAAGTAGAAAAATGATATTAAATAAATTCTTCCGAAACATCTTAAACAAGT
>JAFSKT010000155.1 GCA_017448845.1 Lachnospiraceae bacterium | reverse complement strand
GCGGACACCGCAAGATTTCCCTTTGCAGACCCCAAGTCCATAGTACAGATGAAGGAGCTGGAAATACCCCTTAATGACAGCAATATAAAGGAATTTGAAGCCTATAAGGAAAACCAGTATAAGATAGCGGACAGTCTGGACAGCCTTTCCCAGGATCTTTCCAATATAGCTAAAGAAGGCTTAATGACCAATGATCAGGTATTCAATCTTTTCTTTGAGGGAAAGGGTGAAGGTCTGTCCTCTGCCTTGGACAAAGCCCTAAACGGGGACTTTGAAGACGTTGCTAAACTCTTAAAGCTTAATCCGGAGGAATTAAAGAATTTAGAGGCAGAGCTGAAGCAGGCGGCTGAGGCTGAAGGAGCCGAAAACCCCAAGGGGGCTGATAATGCTAAAGAAGCACTGCTTCCGAAGGAGGAAGGGCAGAGCCAGATAAAGCAATCTACAGATCTCACAGGTCATGTGACCGATGACCTTCATACCCTTCTCGGGAAAGAGGGGAGCAATAAGCTTGCGGACATGATGAGGGAAGCCGGGCTCAATCCCTCCATTGCGTCAAAGGTTGCCGACGGAAGCCTTTCAACAGAAGATAGCCTTCTTCTTTCAAAGGCCCTTTTAGACAAGGCCATGAAGGAAGAAATGTCCGGGGAAGCATCGCCGGAACTGATGTCAAAGGCCCGGGAACTCCTTGGCAGCAGGGAATACAAGCTTTTACTAAATAACGGCATCACCAATGAATTCCTTATGAAGCCGGAAGAGGTGGCCGATAAGGAAAAGGTGCGGGAATATTATGAAAAGGTTGTTAAGAATGCGGATAAGACCCTGGAATTCCTGAATAACAGCGGCAGGGGCGCCACCACTCTGGCCCAGGGCATGAATAACTTAAGAAGCAACGTGGATTTCATGAACCAGTTGAACAATGTGATGACATATATGCAGCTTCCCCTTAAAATGAATGAGGACAAGGCTCACGGGGATCTCTATGTCTATACGAATAAAAAGAACCTGGCGAAAAAAGACGGGAACGTGTCGGCCCTTCTCCATCTGGATATGCAGCATTTGGGAACCATGGATATCCATGTACAGATGACAAACGGAGAGAACGTAAAGACCCACTTTATCCTGCAGAAAGAGGAAATGCTTGACTTTATAGGGGAGCATCTTCCTGAGCTGGATGAAGCTCTGGCAAAGAGAGGATATAAGATGAATTCCGATGTATCCTTAAATAAAGAGGCCAGGGATGTTCCGGATATAATGTTCAACAGGGGTGCTAACGAGAAGCTTATACAGACCACTTCCTTCGACATCAGAGCATAGGTAACAGTTGTTATGGCAGATAATAAAAAGGAAAAGGAAAAAGTCAAAACCGCGGTAGCCATCGCCTATGATCCTGCCAATGTAGCCCCTACTGTGGTGGCTTCCGGTAAGGGAGCTGTGGCCGAGAAAATTATTGAGACCGCAAAGGAATCGGACGTACCGGTCCATGAGGACAGTAAGCTTGCCGAAACCCTTTCGGGACTTGAGATCGGAGATGCCATTCCCCCTGAATTATATGAGGTTGTGGCTGAAGTCCTGGTCTTTGTAGACAGGATGGATAAACTGAAGCAGAAGATGGATGCTTATAATGCAACAAAGAGATAATACACGTAAGATCGGCGGCAGTGAAGAAGACAGGGCAGCAGACTTCCTTGAAAGCCGGGGTTGTACTATAATAGAACGTAACTTCCGCTGCAGCGCGGGAGAGATAGATGTGATATATTGGGACGGGGATACAGTCTGTTTCGGAGAGGTCAAGTTCAGGGAGAACTTACTTAACGGGCTTCCCGAGGAGGCTGTGGACAGAAAGAAGCAGAAGAAGATCTGCAGGGCTTCCGATCACTTCAGGATGAAGAATTCCCTGGATGAGAGCTTAAGCTACAGATTTGATGTGCTGTCCCTCACGCCTGAGAGCATTAAATGGCTGAAAAACGCCTATGAGTATATAAGATGACGAGCAAAATTGCGAAGCAATTCGCGGGTTTGAAAAGGAGATAATGGTCCATGATAAGCGAATATCTTGAGAACAGGATGCCTGCGGCTCCCTTAAAGCTTCTGGTAATGGATAATATAAAGACCCTGGGAGATGAGGTCAATGATTATCTGGTCTCTTTCCGTAAAGAGAATAACAAGGCCTATCATGACAGTCCGGTCTTTGAGGGCTATGTAAGCGATAGCTTCCTCGTTGAGCACGCCACTCCCCGTTTCGGATCCGGAGAGGGCAAGGGGATCCTAAACGAGACCATCAGGGGAAAGGATCTCTATATCCTCTGCGACGTCTTAAACAGATCCATGACTTACAACATGTACGGTTACGAGAATATCTATTCTCCCGATGACCACTATCAGGACTTAAAGCGCCTTATTGCGGCTGTTGCAGGAAAGGCACACCGTCTCACCGTTGTAATGCCCTTTATGTATGAGGGACGTCAGCATAAGAGAAGCAACAGGGAATCACTGGACTGCGCTTTGATGCTTGATGAGCTTTCAGATATGGGAGTTAAAAGGATGATAACCTTTGACGCCCATGATCCTTCAATACAGAACGCCGCACCCCTTATGGGCTTTGACAATTTCACCCCCTTCTATCAGTTTATGAGGGCGCTATTAAGCAAGGTGGGAGATATGAAGATCGATAAGGATCATCTCCTCATTATCTCGCCGGATGAAGGAGCTCTGCAGAGAGCCGTGTATTTTGCGGGCGTTATGGGCGTGGATACCGGAATGTTCTATAAGAGAAGGGACTTCACCAAGGTTGTTGACGGAAAGAATCCCATTGTAGCCCATGAATTCTTAGGTGATAACGTGGAAAACAAGGATGTGATCATAGTAGATGATATGATATCCTCCGGCGGAAGTATGCTGGATACCGCTGTGAAGCTTAAGAAAATGAATGCCCGCAGGGTTTTCATCTGCTGTACCTTCGGTATCTTTACAGACGGTATAAAGATGTTTGACGATGCTTATAAGGAAGGGATCTTTGACAAGCTTGTAACCACAAACTTAAGCTACAGGGTTTCGGAACTCTTAAACAGGGAGTGGTATGAGACGGCAGACATGGGCAAATTCTTAGCATCCATCATAGATTTCAGTAACCACGACGTTTCCATGGACAAGGTGCTGACGCCTACCGAAAAGATAAAGAAGATACTGAAGGAATATAACGAGACAGAAGGTATCATCGAATTTTAACCAAAAGAAAACACCTACCGGATAGCAGGTGTTTTTTATTGCATATTTTCCTGTATTTAATATAGTCTGAAGACTCCGAATACGGTTCCCAGTATCTTACAGTCCTTTACGATTATGGGTTCCATATTGTCGTTCTCGGGCTGCAGCCTGATATAACCTTTTTCCTTATAAAAAGTCTTTACGGTGGCGCTGTCATCGATAAGAGCCACCACGGTATCACCGTTCCTTGCGGTATTCACTACTTTCACAAAGATCAGATCTCCGTCCATGATACCGGCATTTATCATGCTTTCGCCCCTTACCCTTAAAACAAAGGCATCCTTTGAGCCCATGCCTTTGGGGAGCATGTCAACCGGAATGGGGAAGTAGCTCTCGATATTCTGCTCAGCGAGAAGAGGAGCGCCGGCTGCAATCTGTCCCACCACAGGTATATTGGTCATTTCCCTTATAACCGGATTAAAGGAATCGTCCAGGATCTCGATGGTCCTGGGTTTCGTGGGGTCTCTCCGGATGTAGCCCTTTTTCTCCAGTGTCTCCAGCTGGGAATGGACGGAAGAAGTGGATTTCAGGTGCACTGCATCACATATCTCCCTTACCGATGGCGGAAAGCCCTTATCTAAAATATTATTCTTAATGAATTCCAGTATTTCCGTCTGCTTGGCAGTCAATGAAACATCTGACATAAGATGATCTCCTTTCATATCCCGTAATTATTGCTATTTTACAACATATTTTTAAAAAAAGCAAACATTTGTTCTTGTGGATTGATTTATTCCGCATTTTTTCGTATAATCTCATTCGATTGTATAAAATAAAAGCAGACAGTTTCTGTTTCTTATAAAAGGCTGAAAAAGATGAAATATTCAATAGGTATAGACGTAGGATCCACCACTGTTAAGGCGGTGGTCCTTGATGAAAATGAAAAGCTCATATATTCCGATTACAGAAGGCATTTTGCGGATATCAGAGAGACCTTAAAGGGGCTTCTTGAAGATGCCTTCAAGGAGACCGGGGACTGTGATGTGAGCCCTGTGATTACCGGTTCCGGAGGACTGGGCCTTGCTACAGCCATGGGGGTTCCCTTTACCCAGGAAGTTGTGGCTGTGGCCACGGCGTTAAAGAAGCATGATCCCAAGACGGATGTTGCTGTGGAGCTGGGTGGCGAAGACGCCAAGATCATATACTTTGAAGACGGAAACGTGGAAGAGCGTATGAACGGGGCCTGTGCCGGAGGTACCGGCGCATTTATCGACCAGATGGCGGCTCTCCTAAAGACTGACGCCGGCGGCTTAAATGAACTGGCGAAGAATTACGAATCACTTTATACCATTGCTGCCAGATGCGGCGTTTTCGCAAAGACCGATATACAGCCCCTTATAAATGACGGCGCAAAGAAAGAGGATCTGGCTGCTTCTATTTTCCAGGCAGTTGTTAATCAGACTATTTCCGGACTTGCCTGCGGAAAGCCTATCAGAGGCCATGTGGCGTTTCTGGGAGGACCTCTCCACTTCCTTACGGAATTAAAGCAGGCCTTTATACGTACTCTCGAACTGGATGAAGAGCATACCATAGACCCGGAGCTCAGCCACCTGTATGCGGCCATGGGTTCCGCCATGAACCATGAGGAGGGCACGGTTCTATTAAGCTCACTTATCGAAAAGCTTAAGGGTAAGATAAAGATCGAGACCGAAGTGCCCAGAATGGAGCCTCTTTTCAAGGATGAAGAGGAGTATAAGGATTTTGAAAAGCGCCATGCTAAGGCTAAGGTTGAAAAGATGGATCTTTCCTCATACAGGGGAGATGCTTTCCTTGGCATAGACGCCGGCAGCACCACCACAAAGACTGCACTTATCAGTGAGGACGGAAAGCTCCTCTATTCTTTCTATTCCAACAATAATGCATCACCACTTAAGACCGCTATACGCTCAATTAAGGAAATCTACGAACTTAAGCCGAAGGACGTGCGTATCGTAGGGGCCTGCTCCACAGGCTACGGCGAAGCCCTGATGCAGGCTGCATTTAAGCTGGACCACGGTGAAGTGGAAACAGTGTCCCATTATTACGCTGCATCCTTCTTTGATCCGGAAGTAGATTGTATCCTGGATATCGGCGGACAGGATATGAAGTGCATAAAGATAAAGAACAGGTCCGTGGATTCGGTTCTCTTAAACGAGGCCTGCTCCAGCGGCTGCGGTTCCTTTATCGAGAATTTCGCCAATTCCCTGTCCTATAAGGTGGAGGATTTCGCAAAGGAAGCGATCTTTGCTTCCCGTCCCATAGATCTTGGCACCAGATGTACTGTATTCATGAATTCAAGGGTTAAGCAGGCCCAGAAGGAAGGAGCTCCGGTTTCCGATATTTCCGCAGGTCTTGCTTATTCCGTAATAAAGAACGCGCTCTTTAAGGTTAT
>JAFSKT010000154.1 GCA_017448845.1 Lachnospiraceae bacterium | reverse complement strand
TGATAAGACGGTATTGAAGCTTATAAGTTCCGATACCCTGTCTACGGAGGAACTTATAGAGCTCTATTCCGGTAAGCCGGGAGTTCTCTTTGCGGAACCCAATTATATTATCAAAGCAGAGACTTACGCAGGGAAGGAAGAGCCTGACAGGGAAGTGCCGATCCTTGGAACTACAGGACATTCACCTGATATGACAGATCTTCAGCATGGATATGGCAGCGGACCCGTAGGAATGAACGTACCGGACTGGAATGAACCTGAAAAAAAGAACTCCGACGAAGATACGGTGATCGCCATTCTCGATAGCGGGATAGACTATGAACATGAGGATCTTGAGCCCGTTATGTGGGATAAGGGAGAGGATTATCCTGAACTTACAGCCCTTGGGGGAGGTAAGTACGGTATTTTTACAGCGGCAGACCATAATATCGGTATGGAGAGACCTCAGAGTGATCCCATAGATTTAGAAGAGGGCCACGGAACCCACTGCGCAGGTATCGCAGCTGCAGCCTGGAACAATTATGGTATAAGCGGGGTTGCCAACGGAGCAAAACTTATGGCTGTTAAGATCTTTTTTGATCCTGAGACTGGAAACGCCTATAATTCAGACATAGTAGAGGGATTTAATTATGTACTCACAGCAAAGAAAGCCGGCGTGAAAGTGGCTTCGGCCAATTGCTCCTTTGGGTCACCGTTAAAATCCCTTTCCACAGCTTATTGTGCCCGGGAATTAGGTGAGAACGGAGTAATTACCTGCTTTGCGTCCGGCAATGATACGATGAACTGTGACGACGTTTTTTGGGATTCGACGATCACCGGAAATGTTCCCTCGGTGATCACTGTGGATGCCATGGACAAGGGGGGAGATCCGGTATATTTTACTGATTACGGAATACGTAATACCCATATCTTTGCTCCGGGAACCGAAATACTTTCAACCCTTCCAAACCCATTAAGTGAACCGATGTTGGACAGCAGGTACTCAAAGCCGGTGAAAACTGTTTCGGGGAATGAGCTGTATGATAATTATGATGCAGGGGCTAAAGCCTTTGATTATACGGCAAACACTGAAAACGGAACAAAGATAGAGTTTAAGGATAACAAACTTGTAATAAGCGGCACAGATCTATTGAAAAAAGACAGCATCACGAAAGAGACCATTGCCGAAAATGAACCGGACAGGGTAGCCGTTATGACCATTAAGCCCAGGGGAAAGCTTAAAGAGCTCCCGAAAGACGGTAAATACAGCCTGGTACTAAACAGACATGCTAAGACTATTCCGGATATTTACTGGTATCTTCAGGTATATGTAAAGACAAAGGATGGAAAATGGGAGAGACCAAATTACACCTATCAAATGATGGAAACACCGCTCTGTGAATATTATCCTCTGGATGTCAGTGTAAAGGGAAATGCCTTTGATCTTGATGACCTGCAAATAAGGCTTGTTCTTGCTTACATTGGTGAAAGTGAGGTAGATACACTTAAGCTTGAGGAGGCTGTTTTAGAGGAGTTCTGGATAACCGATGATCCACAGTATCCCTATGGATATAAGGACGGGACTTCAATGGCTACACCTGCCGTGGCCGGTGAAGTTGCTATACTTGCCAAGGCTTTCCCTGATGACAGTGCGGCAAAAAGAGCCGCCAGGGTGCTTGCAGGTGCGAGGCGGAGTGAGGTCTTCAGGGACCTTTGTGTCTCCGGGGGAGCTGCAAATGTAAAGAATTCCCTGGATGAGAGTACCTATACTCCGGTGGTTAATGATATATATGCCGATGGGGAAGGGCTGCATATTGAAGGATTCTTCTTTGGGAAAAAGAATGATACGGAGGTTTCCTTGACTCAGGGCGGAGAAAATTATTCAACCGGAGACGGATCACTTGTCCTTAAAAGCACCCGTAAGGTGGGAAAGGACACTGAAGAGCTCCTCCTTGAAGTCCCCAAGGGGCTTAAGCGTAATGAGGAAGTTTATGTGACCGTTACAGACAGGGCAAGGCCCGACGATAGAAAGAGTTTTTCCAGATATCTTACGCCCGGTGATCCGGAGGGGATTCTTGAAAATGCAAACATATATCAGAGGATTGCCGTTCCGGAGGGACTCTTCTCTTCCTACACCATCATTAACAGAGCTGCATCCCTTGACGGTTCCCTATATTTCACCGGCTATGACAGCTCATATGACCATGATAATTATGAACGTTCGCATAAATTTGACACTTTCCGGTTTAAGGACGGGGAATGGGAGAAGGTTAAGAGTGCTGTAAGCGCCAACGGCTGTATTGCGACCTTCGGGGGAGAACTTGTCTATTCAGACTATTTTGACCATAAGACACTCTGTTTCCATGACGGGAAGGGGAATATCAGAAAGACGGAATTCAAGCCGGAGAAGGGGAACGTTGCCATTCCGGAAGACAGGCCCTGGATACTTAACGCTCCGGATGATAAGGATTTTCAGATAGACCTTTACTATGACGGAAAAGACATGATCTTAATAAGGAATACATTTATTCCGCAGGAAGACGGATCTGAGATTTACTATTCATCGGTTTATCTCCTGGATCCCCTTAGCGGAAAAGGAACATACCTCGGGGATCTGAAGAACGGTTATTCCTCCCAGGTGGTGATCGCCCATGAGGAAATTGCCGGAAAGCCCAATACCGTTTACGTCATCGGTATGGTAACGAAAAAAGGCAAGCTGGAGAATGCCAGGAAAAAAGATTTTGCAGCCGAAAAATTTACGGTAAGTGATTTCAGCCCGGAAACCCTTAATGATGCGGCACCTGAAGGATTCAGCTTCTATAATACTGAGAGAGGGTTCTGGTCAGGCTGTGGTGTAAAGGATGGAATTTATCTTACAGGTCCACATACGGTCAATGGCGATGGGTATATTACTAATGTTGCGGCAGACAATTATTACTTAAGCTTTAAGGATCTGAAAAAGGGATTTAAGCCCTGCAGTAAAAAGATCTGTGATACAGCCCTGGAATTCCCTGTTACCGCTCAGGGATACGGAAAGGTTTACTTCCTTGGGATAAAGGATACAGGCTATATTATGGGCTATACCGATGAGGATACCCTTCCCCATTACGGTGACAGCAAGGAGCCGGAAAAGGATCCGGGTCTGTCGGATCCCGCATCGCCCCTACACAGGACGGACGGCAAAGATATTGAAAGCGTC
>JAFSKT010000153.1 GCA_017448845.1 Lachnospiraceae bacterium | reverse complement strand
TGATAAGACGGTATTGAAGCTTATAAGTTCCGATACCCTGTCTACGGAGGAACTTATAGAGCTCTATTCCGGTAAGCCGGGAGTTCTCTTTGCGGAACCCAATTATATTATCAAAGCAGAGACTTACGCAGGGAAGGAAGATCCTGACAGGGAAACGCCGATCCTTGGAAAGAGCGGATATGCACCGGATATGACGCCGCTGCAATATGCATACGGCAGCGGACCCGGGGGGATAGAAGTACCGGGCTGGGGAAGTACCGGCGAAAAAAACGTTGATGAAGATACGGTGATCGCCATTATTGACACCGGGGTAGACTATGAACATGAGGAATTAAAGCCTGTAATGTGGGATAAGGGGGAGGACTATCCTGAACTTACAGCCCTTGGGGGAGGTAAGTACGGTATTTTTACAGCGACAGAGAGTAATACCGGTGAAAAGAGGCTTAGTAATGATCCTATGGACAGAGAAAACGGTCACGGAACCCACTGCGCAGGTATCGCAGCCGCGCCCTGGGACGGTTATGGAGTAAGCGGGACCGCTAATGGCGCAAAGATAATGGCTGTTAAGATGAATTTTGATCCTGAGCGTGGAAACGCCTATAATTCAGACATAGTAGAGGGATTTAATTATGTGCTCACGGCAAAGAAAGCCGGCGTGAAGGTAGCTTCGGTCAACTGTTCCTTTGGGTCACCGTTAAAATCCCTGTCCACAGCTTATTGTGCCAGGGAATTAGGTGAGAACGGAGTCGTTACCTGCTTTGCGTCCGGAAATGACAGTAAGAACAATGACGAACGCATGTGGGATGGATCGATCACAAAGAATGCTCCCTCGGTGATCACTGTGAATGCTATGGACAGGACAGGAGAACCGTGTGATTTTACTGATTACGGGATACGGAATACCCATATCTTTGCACCGGGAAGTGAGATAATGTCAACCATTCCAAACACATTAAGTGAACTGTTGTTGGACAGCAGGTACTCAAAGCCGGTGAAAACTGTTTCGGGGAATGAGCTGTATGATAACTACTATGCTGGTGCTAAAGCGTTTGATTATGCGGCAAACCCGGCAAACGGAACAAAGATAGAGTTTAAGGATAACAAACTCGTAATAAGCGGCACAGATCTATCGATAAAAGACAGCATCACGAAAGAGACCATTGCCGAAGATGAACCGGACAGGGCAGCCGTTATGACCATTAAGCCCAAAGGAAAGCTTAAAGAGCTTCCGGAAGGCAGTAAATACAGCCTGATACTAAACAGACATGCTAAGGCTATAGAGGGTATTACGTGGTTCCTTATGGTCTATGTAAAGACAAAGGAAGGAAAATGGGAGAGACCAAAACATACTTATGCGATGAGGGAAACACCGCTCTGTGAATATTATCCTCTTGATGTCAGCAGGGACGGAAATGCTTTTGATCTTGATGACCTGCAAATAAGGCTTGTCCTTAATTACAAGCCGGATATTGAGACAGATACACCTAAACTTGAGGAGGCTGTTATAGATGAATTCTGGATAACCGATGCACAGGAGTATCCTTATGTATATCTGAACGGGACTTCCATGGCTGCACCTGCCGTAACAGGCGAAGTTGCTGTACTTGCCAGGGCTTTCCCTGATGACAGTGCGGCAAAAAGGGCTGCCAGGGTACTTGCAGGCGCGGGGAAGAGCGAGGTCTTAAGGGATTTCTGTGTAACCGGAGGAACTGCAAATGTAAGAAATTCCTTAGATGAAAGCACCTATACTCCGGTGGTTAATGATATATATGCCGATGGAGAGGGGCTGCATATAGAAGGTTTCTTCTTTGGGAAAAAGAGTGATACGGAGGTTTCCCTGACTCAGGGCGGAGAAAATTATTCAACCGGAGACGGATCACTTGTCCTTAAAAGCACCGGTAAGACAGGAAAGGACACTGAAGAGCTCCTCCTTGAAGTCCCCAAGGGGCTTAAGCGTAATGAGGAAGTTTATGTGACCGTTACAGACAGGGCAAAGTCCGACGATAGGAAGAGTTTTTCCAGATACCTTACGCCCGGTGATCAGGAGGGGATCCTTGAACAGGGAAGCATATACCAAAGAATAGACGTTCCAGACGGGATATTTTCTTCCTTTACCATCTTTAACAGGGCGGCATCCCTTGACGGTTCCATATATTTCACCGGCTATGACAGCTCATATAACCATGATGTTACCGAATATATGTCCAAATTTGACACATACCGCTTTAAGGATGGGGAGTGGGATAAAGTTGAGAATGCTGTAAGCGCCAACGGCTGCATTGCGACATTCGGAGGGGAGCTTGTCTATTCAGACTATTTTGACCATAAGACACTCTGTTTCCATGACGGGAAGGGGAATATCAGAAAGACGGAATTCAAGCCGGAGAAGGGGAGCGCCGACATTCCCGCGGACAGGCCCTGGATACTTAACGCTCCCGATGATAAGGATTTTCAGATAGACCTTTACTATGACGGAAAAGACATGATCTTAATAAGGAATACCGCTATTCCGCAGGAAGACGAATCTGTGCTTTTCTATTCATCGGTTTACCTCCTGGATCCCCTTAGCGGAAAAGGAACCTATCTCGGGGATCTGAAGAACGGTTATTCCTCCCAGGTGGTGATCGCCCATGAGGAAGTATCCGGAAAGCCGAACAATATTTACGTTATCGGTAAGGGAATGAGAGAAGGCACGACCGATAGATATGATTTTGCTGCCGAAAGATTCACGGTAAATGATTTCAGTCCGGAAACCTTTAATGATGCGGATCCTGAAGGGTTCAGCGATGGTAATGAAAGATGGTTCTGGTCAGGCTGTGGCGTAAAGGATGGTATTTATCTTACAGGCCCCCGTACGGTCAAAAGCGATGGGAATATCACTGATTTTACGGCGGACAATTATTACTTAAGCTTTAAGGATCCGGGAAAGGGATTTAAGGCCTGCGGTAAAAAGATCTGCGACACAGCCATAGAATTCCCTGTTGCCGCTCAGGGGTACGGAAAGGTTTATTTCCTTGGGATAAAGGATACGGGCTACATAATGGGCTATACCGATGAGGATACCCTTCCCCATTACGGAGACAGTAAGGAACCGGAAAAGGCCCCGGGTCTGTCGGATCCCACATCGCCCCTCCACAGGACGGACGGCAAAGATATTGAAAGCGTCAGTGCAGACAACGCCAAATATGAGTTTGACCTTAAGAAAAATCCTGTGGTGGTGGCTTTCACAAAGACGGATATAAGCAGCACTTTTGAAACTGCGGAAGGATATGACGGTTCAGCTAAGCACCGCTACATATCAAGCGACAAAAAGAAGGCGAAGGTAAATAAGAAGGGGATACTTACCCCGAAGGACAGGGGAGAAGTGGATATCAACTGCGAACAGAAGGTTAAGGGCGGCTCCTGGACAAAGATAGGAGAACCCCTTCATCTCTACCTGCAGCGCCCTGAGATGATGAAAAAATACGAGGTCAGCCCTTCGGAGAAGGGACTTTCCGCTTATTCCTTCCTGTCAAAGACCAGCTATTCACCGACGAATTGGATATCCACCAATACGAAAACAGCTGAAGTGGATAAAGACGGAAACATAACCATTCATAAGGCCGGAAGGACAGTTATCATCGCTGAGTACGGTGAAGGAAAGAACGGATCGAAAAAGAAGTTTAAGACGAAACTTAAGGTATTAAAGTAAGAGGAGTATAAGCGGCATTTTGCCGCTGATCAAAGATCAGGAGAAAGAAATGAGAGAAAGAATATTGTCAGCACTGAACCGGGAGATGCCTGAAGTTGATTTTGAGGCGTCAGATACCATGGTCGATGACGGGATCATCGATTCCCTTACCATTACCGGTATGATCTCTGCCCTGTCCATGGAGTTTGGGATCAATATTCCCTATGAGGAGATAAATGAGGAAAACTTCAACTCTCTTGAGGCTTTGGAAAAGATGATAGAGAGGATACAGAAGAATGCATGACACCCTGCTTCACAGAGTGAAAGAGCTGGCACAAAGCCGGAAAGATAAGACTGCGGTGGTATTTAAGAAGGAGTCCCTTACATATCCGGAACTCTTCTCAAAAGCCCTTTCCGTTGCTGCAAGGCTTAAGGAAATGGGAGTCCGTCCCGGGGACCGGGTGTGTTTTTCAGCGGTTTCAAAACCTGAAATGGTGGCAGTGTATCTCGCTGTCCATGCCTGCAGGGCAGTGGCTGTGTTTTTGGATAAAGGCGCAACTCCGGAGCACATGGCGGAGATATATACTGCCTCAGGTGCCGTGATACTCCTTACGGATAAGCCCATGAAGGAGGCGGGAGAGGGCATAAATGTCTTCTCCTTAAAGGAGGTTTACGGAAGCGGGACAGCGCCCCTTGAAACCGATATTGAGCTGCCGCCGGAAGATGAGCTTGCGGACATTCTCTTTACCACCGGTACCACAGGAAAGCCCAAGGGGGTAATGCTCTCTTATAAAGCGGTTTATCACATCTTAAAAAACACTGTTGAGGGTTGCGGATATTCCGAAAACACCGTGATCCTTCTTCCCCTTCCCCTGAATCACTCTTTTGCCTTAAGGGTATTAAGGGCAGTGCTTTACGCGGGAGGCACGGTGGTTCTGCAGAACGGCTTTACCTTCGCTCAGGAAGCGGAGAAGAATATCCTTGAACATAACTGCAATTCCATAGCTGTTGTACCTGCGTCCTATGAAATGATGAAGAACCAGATGCAGGATAAGTTCCTGCCGGTGATGTCCCATATTGAAAGCTTTGAGGCGGGAGCGGGCTCCCTGTCTGCCGGACAGCGTTATGACCTGGTTAAGACTCTCCCGGATGCAAGGATCATGAATGTCTGGGGCAGCTCCGAATCCGGCGGCGCCATCTTCTGTGATGTGCAGGAAACCGTTAAAAGCGAAGAGACGGCAGGGGCTTTGGGAAAAGCGAAAGCCGGGGTGGAAGTCATGTTCTTATCCCAGGATGCACCCTTTAGCGAGCCGGAAAAAATACGGGGCCGCATAAGGGATTTCAGCATCTCTGCAGATAGGGAAAACCCGGGAAGGATGGCCATCAAAGGGGATATGATAATGTCCGGATACTGGGGGGATCCGCAGAAGACGGCAGAAAGCCTTATTGACGGCTGGCTTATTACCGGGGACTTAGCCTATGAAGATAAGGGAAATATCTTCATGCTGGGCCGGGCAGATGACCTTATCAATTACGGCGGCGAAAAGGTATCGCCAATAGAAGTGGAGAATGCGGTGAGCCGCTATGACAGTATCATAGACTGCGGCTGTATCGGCGTGGATGATGAGTTTTCAGGTCAGATACCGGTGCTCTTTGTTGTGACGGGTATCGGCTTTGACAATACGGCATTTCAGAAGTGGATGGCTGAAAGGATTGAAAAGACCAAAATGCCGAAAAAAACTCTGGTGGTTGAAGAGATCCCCAGGAACCGGATGAAAAAGATCGACCGGAAGGGACTTCGCAGGATGTGGGAAGACAGGGACAATCTTTCCCTCAGGAATCCTGTCATCGATGCCATCCTGTCACGGCGGAGTATCAGGCATTTTACTGATAAGGAGATCCCGAAGGAGATGCTTGATATCATCTTAAAATGCGGATATCATGCGCCCAACGGCCAGAACCTGCAGAGCTGGAAGTTCACCGTATTGACTAAGAGTATAGATATCGAAAAGCTTAAGGAAACTGCTGCGGAGACTGCCGCGAAGAACAATGTGAAGATGTACGGCTTTGAAAACCCGGCTGCGATGATACTGATTTCCAACGACATAAGAAATCCCCACAGCTGCCAGGACGCGTCCTGCGCCGCAGAGAACATCATGCTCTCCGCCAGAAGCCTGGGGCTTGGCAGTACATGGATCAATGTCCTCATGGACCTAAGAGACAAAGAGCCGGTAAAGTCCCTGCTTGATGGTTACGGCATCCCGGAACACCACAGGGTCTGGGCCTCCATAGCCCTCGGCTGGCCCCTGGCAGAAGGCGTAAAAACCGGGAAAAGACCTGATGTGGTCAAATACCTTTGACCGGCCTGAACGAAGATCTATGCCTAAGAGGAGAAAAAGTGTCTGAAAAGGGCATAGAAATCCGGCAAGCCCAGCCCGGTCTGCACAGAATCTATGCCTAAGAGGAGAAAAAGTGTCTGAAAAGGGCATAGAAATCCGGCAAGCCCAGCCCGGTCTGCACAGAATCTATGCCTAAGAGGAGAAAAAGTGTCTGAAAAGGGCATAGAAATCCAGCAGACCCGGTCA
>JAFSKT010000152.1 GCA_017448845.1 Lachnospiraceae bacterium | reverse complement strand
GGATACGCTTGAAAGCATAATCCCCGGTAATCCCTTCGCTTCGTTTACCGAGGGCAACATGCTGCAGGTTCTTGCTTTTTCCGTTATCATCGGCCTTTCTTGCCTGGCGCTCAAGGAAAAGGCAGCAGCCTTCGTGGATCTCTGCAAGTCGGTTAATGAGATTTCAATTTACGTTGTAGGAAAGGTAATGCTCTGCACTCCCGTTGGAGTTTTCTGCTGCATAGCTACAGTTATGCACACCAACGGCAAAGAGACCATGATCCAGCTTGCCCAGGTCATGATAGCGCTATATGTCACATACTTCCTGTACGCTGTGATCTTCTACGGCGGTATTGTTAAGATATTCGGAAAATACAGTCCCGTGGCCTTCTTCAAGGGAGTGGCGCCGGCAGCGCTGAACGCTTTCAGCACCTGCTCTTCAAGCGCAACCATTCCCCTTTCCATGAAGTGCGCGAAGGAGAACCTTGAGGTTCCCGAGGAATTCGCTTCCCTTACCCTTCCTCTCGGAGCAACCATCAATATGGACGCGGTTTCGATCCTCATGTCCTTTATGATCACTTTCTTCGCTTCGGCACTGGGAATCGAGCTTTCTGTGGGAACGATGATCACTATTTTAGCCTGCAATGTTCTCTTAAGTATCGGAACTCCCGGAGTTCCCGGAGGAGCCATTGCAGCATTTGCGGCACTTGCGCCTATTGCAGGTATTCCGGTACAGCAGATCCTTGGAGTTTATATCTCGGTCAATACCCTGGCTGACATGGGCGCCACCTGTGTCAACGTCCTGGGAGACCTTGCAGTAGCAACAGTATTAAAAAGAACAGTAGGGGGAAAAGGGGATTGATGTCGTGAAGCGGCTGTTAAATGCCGTTGCTCTTAAAACAGGAGGACATTAACATGGAAACAAAAAAACTGAATAACGGCGTTCTGATCCCCTGTATTGGATTTGGAACCTACAAGACCACGGTAGATGACGGATATACCGTTATCCTCAATGCCATAAAGGCGGGATACCGGCATCTGGACACAGCCGCCATTTACAACAACGAAGAGGAAGTGGGAAGAGCAGTCCGTGAGAGCGCCGTACCCAGGGAGGAATTTTTTATCACATCCAAGCTTAACAGGAACCGTCTTGGATATGAAAGCACGAAGGCGGAGTTTGAAGAGTCCTTAAGGAAGCTTGGCATGGATTACATGGACCTCTATCTCATCCACTGGCCGAGAAGCGACTACGGAAGAGATGACTATGACAGCTGGGAAGACCTGGACAGGGAAACCTGGAGGGCCATGGAAGAGCTGTTAAAGGAAGGAAAGGTCCGTGCCATCGGGGTAAGTAATTTCCTTCCCCATCACCTTGATAATCTCTTGAAGAACGCAAACGTGGTTCCCGCCCTGAACCAGCTGGAGCTGCATCCCGGCTATCTGCAGGAAGAGGCTGTGGAGTATTGCAGGGAAAAGGGCATCGCCCTGGAAGCCTGGAGTCCCATAGGCAGGGCAAGGATCATGAAGTATCCCCTTCTTGTGGAGATGGCTGCTAAATACGGAGTTTCCGTCGCCCATCTCTGCCTGATCTTCGGCCTGCAGAATGACTTTATCATTCTTCCGAAGAGCACCCATGTGGAAAGTATGGAGGAGAATCTGGTGTCCGGCGACATCACGATCTCCGATGAGGACATGGACCTGATCCGGTCTATGCCGGAAGCCGGCTGGAGCGGAGAACATCCCGACAGGGAGACGGTGAAATAATGAAAAAAGCTCTCAACCCGCATGGTTGAGAGCTTTTTCTTAGCAGGGGAAGAGGGACTCGAACCCCCGTGAACGGTTTTGGAGACCGTCATACTACCACTGTATGATTCCCCTGTGCCTCATGTGAGGTGTTTCACATCAGCGGTCATTATTCTACCCCAAATCTGAATGAAAAGCAAGCTGAATTTTTTTGTTGTTTATTGAACCTTCTTGTTTTATAATCTATATGTTATTCTGTCGTAATTTATGGAGAGAAATTACAAGCTAAACAAAAAGGGAGAATATCAGTTATGGAGAATTCAGTATTTATCGGAACTATTTGGTCACTGCTTCCGCCTGTGATCGCCATTGTGCTGGCGTTTATCACAAAGGAAGTATATTCATCCTTATTTATCGGGATAATCACAGGGGCACTGTTATACGGACAGTTCAATCCCTGGATAAGCTTTGAATCCATTTTCACCGTAATGACCGAGAATATCGACTTAAACATTCTGATATTCCTCGTTATGCTGGGAATGATAGTGATCCTCATGCAGAAGTCCGGTGGTTCGGCGGCTTACGGGCGCTGGGCGGCAGAGAAGATCAAGAATAAGAAGATGGCACTCCTTGCCACCACATTCCTCGGAATACTGATCTTCGTGGATGATTACTTCAACTGCCTTACAGTGGGCAGCGTTATGAGGCCGGTAACGGATAAATACAAGGTTTCCAGAGCAAAGCTTGCATATATCATAGACGCCACCGCAGCTCCTGTCTGCATCATAGCCCCCATCTCCAGCTGGGCGGCAGCAGTCAATTCATATGTGCCTGAGGATGCCGGGATCAACGGTCTGCAGCTCTTTATCAGGACCATTCCCTTCAACCTCTACGCACTGCTCACACTCTTCATGGTCATCTACACCAGTGCAAGGAATATAGACTTCGGACAGATGAAGGTACATGAGGACAATGCGGTAAATAACGGAGACCTCTTCACAGACCATAAGGATGATTTCCAGTCATCAGAAGAAGTGAAGGAAAACCCCAACGGTAAGGTGTTCGACCTGGTGATCCCCACCATCATGCTCATAGTTTCGGCAGTGGGAGCCATGATGTACACCGGTTTCTCCAGCGGGGCAGGAAACATTCAGGAAGCTTTCGCGGACTGTGACGCTGAGATCTCACTTATCTTCGCTACATTCATAACCGTGCTCTTCCTCTTTTTCTTCTATGTACCCAGGAAGGTGGTAAGCTTCAACGAATTCATGGCAAGCTTCGTAAAGGGCTTCCAGCTTATGATCCCTGCTATTGCGATCCTTACCTTTGCATGGACCTTAAAGGGCATGACACAGGCTCTTGGTATCGGCGATTTCGTATCATCAACAGTGGGCGGAGCAACCTTCGGTCTGAGCTTCGTGCCTGCGATCATGTTTGTTATAGCGATATTCATCGCTTTCTCAACAGGGACATCCTGGGGAACCTTCGCAATACTGGTTCCCATCGTTACCAGTATCTTCGGAGCGGATGCCCTTAATATGATGGTCATTTCCGTTTCGGCTGTCCTTGCGGGAGCTGTATGCGGCGACCATATTTCACCTATTTCGGATACGACGATAATGTCCAGCGCCGGTGCTCAGTGTTATCACATGAACCACGTATCGACACAGATGCAGTATGCGGTGATCCCCTGCATCTGCTGCGCAGTAGGTTATGTGATCTCCGGATTTACCCAGAACTGGGTGATCTCACTTGCAGCGGGAGTTATTGTCCTGGTGGGTGCACTTGAATTCATGAAACGCGCAAACGCCTGATCTTTCAGGAGAGCACCCGGGCTATCAGGGTGCAGAGTAAATAACGATACTTTGGGAGTTTGGTTTGGGTATCAGGGAACTTAAAAAAGACGAAGTTCTTCACACCATAGGAGAAAGAGTGCAGAAACTGGATATTGTCCTGAAGGGCACTATCCGGGTCAGCAATTCTGACGGAGGCATGGTTCTTAAGACCGGCGCCATAATAGGTGCTGCGGAGAAACCGGACGAAGGTTATACCTTTGATTATAAGGCGGATTCCGACGCTTCCGTATATACCTATGACTACGCCAATCTGGCGGATGTGGTAAGGGTCATAAAGCTCAATCAGAAGATAGCGCCTGTGCTGGCTTCTTCCAGCGCAAGGGCTGCTGTGGACTGCCATTCCTGGTATGAGAAACTCAGGATGGAGAGCGAAGACCTCTATAACGGCGTGAAGAGGGATCTGGAAGATTATAAGAGCCTGATGATGGAGCTGGGAAAGGTGCCTGAGGAATATCCGGAGGTTGAGAACCTTATGGAGCCCAGGGAAGCCGAAGGAATGGAAGAGTGGAGGCTTGAGTACCTTAATTCCCTTATAGAAAACGACGCTTCCATCAGGAAGGATTTTTACGCCCTGAATGTGGGCATATGTACCGGAATGATCCTCAGCAATACCGACTTTATGAAGATCGTCTATTCCGAGATCATAAGGGTCAGCAGATACCGGGAGTACTTAAATGAAGTAACCGCGTCCTTCAAAATGGATTATAAATACGCCAAAGCCCAGACGAAGAATGATGACGAGGATGAGGACGGCGTACATGAGATAAAGGACGCTCTCCATATAATCCTTGGTTATTCCGGGGTTTCCACATCCACCACCCAGGTCTTTGAAAAGCTGGTACATGAGTATTCGGCTGTTCCCGATAAATCCGACACTTCGGATGAGCTGAGGAAACTCAGGAAAGAGATCTCAAGGATCTTCTATGACATCTATACAGCGGTGTTCCTCAAGACCTTAGAGGACACGAATCCTCCGTTGGAAGTAAAGATGTTCCTCTTATTCGGTTTCATGGATGAAAATCTGGCAGGGGCTGAGAACACCACCATCCTTGCGAATTTCGCGAAGAACTGGAGGAGCGACCCCGAGGGACATGTGGTCACCATAAGGGAGTGGCTGAAACTTGTCTTTGACATGAAGGTTAACCCTTCAAAGAACGAATTCGACAGCGACTATATAGAATACTTAAGGGAGCAGGTCACCGGCGGATATATCACCAGGGATGATGAGGCTGCCTTTAAGAATGACAGGATGAAGAGGCTCCGTTTCGAGATAGAGAACTTCTTCACCATGGGAAACCGCCTGACCTTCGGGCGTGTCACCACATTTATTCCTATTTTTACGGATGATGCGGTGGTAAGGCCTTTGAGGACTGCCCTCATTACACCGGATAAGGTTAAGAACTCATTAGACGCCATAAGGGAGATCGATTTCTCACTGTTCTACAGGGATTCCATGATCGCCTTTGAGGATCTGGAGATCAACCAGTTTATGGAGTCAAAGGAAGTGCTGCCCTATGTGATCCTTATGCCGAACATGGGTTCCAGGACCTCCATGTGGCAGGAGATAGACGGTAAGAAGAGGGATACACCCGCCAGGATGATGATGTCCATCTTATTTACCGAAGATCTGGATGACGCCCTGACAAAGCTCTGCGGC
>JAFSKT010000013.1 GCA_017448845.1 Lachnospiraceae bacterium | reverse complement strand
ATATGTCTTCTTCGCTCCCATCTCGTAAAGGCCGCAGAGCACTGCATTGGCAGCACCTCCCGCGCCGATCATAATGACTTCCCGGTCCTTTATTTCATCCTCAAAATCCAGGGCAGTCCTCATAAAACCCAAAACATCGGTATTATAGCCCTTATAACCCTTTTCCGTAAGGGCAAGGGTGTTCACAGCCCCGATCCTCTCTGCCAGAGGGTCTATATCCGAAAGGAAGGGGATGATATCCTCCTTATGGGGCACCGTCACATTAAAGCCTTTGATACCAAGGGCGAAAGCCCCCTTAAGGGCAGCCTCCAAACCGTCCTTCTTCACATTAAAGGCAGTATATACGCCGTTTACGTTCTCTGTTTCCCCAAAGGAATTGTGTAAAAGGGGAGAAAGGGTGTGTTCCACCGGGTCCCCGAGAAGGGCACAAACCTTTGTCTTTCCGTCTATTTCCATGTCACATCCTTATCCTTAAAGTAAAAGTGCAGGATCAGATTTTCCGGGATCCTCTTTAAGATGATCTGTATCTCTTCCCTGTCGTCGATCCTGTGGACCAGCATGCTCTTTATCCCGCTCCTCTTCGCTCCCCAGACATCGGTAAAGAGCTGGTCTCCAATAAACAAGGTACTGTCCTTATCTGTCCCCATCATCTCCATGGAGCGGAGATACCCCTTTCTTCCGGGCTTTCCTCCGTTATAGATAAAGTCCGTATATTTCACTCCCTCTGCAAAGGAGCTAACCCTCTTGTACTTATTGTTTGAAAGGAGCATGCACTTAAAGCCTATGTCGTGGAGCTCCTTAAAAAGGGCTATGGATCGCTCATCCGGCGGAGCCCCGTGAGGCACAAGGGTATTATCAATATCAAAGATCAGGCCTCTTATGCCGGAAGCAAAGAGCGCACTGAAGTCTATGTCGTAAGTGGAATAACAGTAAAGATCGGGATAAAATGAATCGAAAAGCATTATAAGTACAGTTTAAGAAAAAAGTGCCGCTACTGCAGCACCTTTTTTAATTCCTCCATAAACGAATTGATGTCCTTGAATTCCCGGTACACAGAAGCAAAACGGACGTAAGCTACGGCTTCCAGATCTTTAAGCTTCTTCATTACCAGCTCCCCGATAACCGAGGAAGGTATCTCTCTTTCGCCTAAATTAAAGACTTCCGTCTCCACTTCATCCACCAGGCTGGTGATCTTCTCTGCCGGGATGGGCCTCTTATGACAGGCAAGGAGTACACCGTGCTCTATCTTGGTCCTGTCGTAGGTTTCCCTGTTATTATCCTTCTTTATGATCATCAGGGGAATGGTCTCCACCTTTTCATAGGTGGTAAAACGCTTCCCGCACTCGTCACAGATACGCCTGCGCCTGATGGAATTATTCTCATCGGCAGGTCTGGAATCTATGACTCTGGTATTGTCATTGGAACAAAACGGACATTTCATAGTCTGACCCTCAGCTCTTCTTCCTGGATTTATTCAGGAAATCGGGAACATCGTATGATTTCCTGGCCCCCGAAAGATTCAGTCCTCCGGGTCTTGAAAGAGTATCAAAGCCCTGAGTTGGAGCTATAGGCCTCTGTGAAGGAAGACTGAAACCGCCGGGATTCTGTATCGGAGCTCTCTGTACCGTATTATTGAACTGGGGAACAGTCCTTGTAACTCCGTTGGTAACAGGATTTCCGTAACCGGGAACAGCGGTCTGCTTTACAGGCTGCTGCTGGTTTCCGCCGGGCTCCTTCATTCCGGTTGCTATAACGGTAACCTGAAGGAGATCTCCCTTGGTATCGTCATTAAGCACACCGTATATAACATTCACATCCTCGCCGGTAAGCTCCTGGATGTAATCTCCGACGATCTCCGTATCCTTCATGGTGATGTTTCCGGATACATTGATGACTACGTCTGTCGCGCCCTTGATGGTGGTCTCCAGAAGCGGACTCTCCACAGCTGACTGAACAGCCTTCTTTGCCCTCTCCTCACCGTCTGCGGCACCAATACCGATATGGGCAACGCCCTTGTCCTTCATTGCTGTCTGGAGGTCTGCAAAGTCAAGGTTGATATCTCCGGCGTTCACGATCAGATCCGTGATGCCCTGTACTGCCTGCTGCAGCACTTCATCAGCCTTCTTCATGCCCTCTTTGAAATCCAGCTCGTCATTATTGGGAAGGCTGCGGAGTTTCTCATTGGGGATGACTATCATGGTGTCAACACCCTCAGCCATCCTCTCAATTCCGCCGATGGCATTGTCCATCCTCTTCTTACCCTCAAACTTAAAGGGCTTGGTAACAACACCCACCGTAAGTATTCCCATATCCTTTGCGATCCTTGCAATAACGGGAGCCGCACCTGTACCGGTTCCGCCGCCCATTCCACAGGTCACAAAGACCATATCAACATCTTTAAGCGCATCGGCTATCTCATCCTGTGAATCCTCAGCTGCTTTCTGTCCCTTTGCGGGAACTGCCCCTGCTCCCAGTCCGTCCTTACCGATCTGAAGTATCCTGGGGGACTTGCTGAGCTGCAGAGCCTGTGAATCTGTATTAACTGCGAGGAAATCCACCCCGCCGATCTTCTCATCTATCATCCTGTTCACAGCGTTGTTTCCGGCACCGCCGACACCGATAACAAGCAGTCTGCAAGCAGTTGTCTGGCCATTATTCTTTATCTCGAGCACGAATTGCTTCCTCCTTAAATCCGAAAAAGTTACCTTCACTATAATAATTAAAATTCGATAATAAATCAACAATAAATTTAACCGAAAAACAGCTAATTATTAAATATCAGTCGCTTTCATACGTAACATAGTCGTCATCGGGGTTATCCTTAAAGTTCTCCAGATGGAGTATGCCCTTCTTGTCTTCAAGGCTCGGGGCTATGCTCTTAAGGCGCATCATCTTCTCATCGATAAGGGACATGTCTCCCAGCATCACCCTGACTTCTCCCATATACAGGGTTATATTGCCGTTGCTGCCGAAATATATGTCGTCTGTCTCTATCCCGTCCTTGGTCAGGAGCTGTGTCAGGGACAGGATCTTGCTGAATATCTCGGGATCCGACACCGGAAGGGGCTTTCCCACGATACAGTAGTCAAATTTCAGCCCCGTCACATGGGGTATCCCCTCTACCTTCTCATCGGAGCTCTCCACCACTATGCCTTCCCTGTCGAAATACATGTATTTCCCAAGGAAATCCACATATCCCGCCACCGCCTTTTCATAGACCTCAATGGTTATGGTATCCACGGAATCAAAGCGGACGTCCATCCTTTCGATAAAGGGAATGTCCGTCACCGGCTTATTCCTGTATTTAAGCTTTAAGTAGAGGGAATTCCTTCCTATGATCGAGTCGGAAAGCACCATATCCCTGATCTCGTCGTCCGTATATCTCTCGTTTCCTGTGACATGGACCACGGAGACATTGAAATAGAGAAGAAAGTAATAAACTCCTATGATAAGAAGGGCAACAGAGCAGAGCACTATCAAAAGAACCTTTAGTCCATGCCCCTCCTTCATACAACAATACTCCTGGAGACACTTAAACAGAGCCCTATCTCAAAGAGCAGGAACAGAATGGAGGTTCCGCCGTAGGAAATAAAGGGCAGGGTAATGCCCGTATTGGGTATGGTATTTGTGACCACCGCGATATTTAAGATGACCTGAATAGCTATATGGGCCATGACTCCCGTGGCGAGAAAGGCTCCGAACTGGTCCGGAGCGTTATTTGCTATCACAACAAAGCGCCAGATAAGGATCACGAACATCATCATTACTGCAACGGCGCCGAAAAGCCCCAGTTCTTCGCATATAATGGAAAAGATCATGTCGTTCTGGGCCTCGGGCACGAATCCAAGCTTCTGGGTGCTCTGTCCCAGTCCCTTTCCGAAAATACCGCCGGACCCTATGGAATAAAGGGCCTGCAGGGTCTGGTATCCGGTTCCGGAAGCATAGGCTTCAGGCTGCAGCCAGGCTCTGATCCTGGCCATTCTGTAGCTCACTTCCTCCGGGATTATGCCGTTCATGACAAGATATACAAGGAGAGCCGCCGCCCCCACTGCAAGAAGGCCGAGAAGCAGGAAAGGCAGTGTTCTCGGGGAACATACAAAGATCATCACCGCAGCAATGCCGAAGATAATGATGGCAGAGCTTAAGTTACTGGTGATGAATAAGACCATGGCCGCAGGGATCCCCGCAGCAAGCAGGCATATAAAAAGTCCTGTGGCTGTAGATGTGAGTTTCTTCCCGTACTTGCTTAAGAACGCTGCAAAGAGGAGAATAACTCCCACCTTTGCCGCCTCCGCAGGCTGTACCGAGATACCTATATCCAGCCATCTCCTGGCTCCGTTCCTGGTAACGCCCAGGGGCGTCAACACCAGCATAACGAGAAACAGGGATGAAAGATAGAGGAACAGCGCCGGCTTCATGAACAGATGATAATCCACCCTTGATGCGATTATCATAAGTAAAAAGCCCAGTCCGGTGGCTCTGGCCTGGTTTCTTAAATAAAAGGCGGAATCGTCGAACTTTAGGCTGGCTTCATAAGAGCTTGCGGAATAGACCATGATAAGTCCGAAAAGCAGCAGAAATATCACGGCGAAAAGAAGGCTGTAATCCATGTAATGCCTTGTCTTTCTCTCCTGGCTCATAGTTTCCTTACGTACTCCTTAAATAGCGTCCCTCTCTCCTCATAATTCTTGAACATATCCCAGCTGGCGCAGGCAGGGGACAATAACACCGCATCCCCGGGAACCGTGTTGTCATGGCAGATATCCACCGCATTTTTAAGGTCGGTGGCCATGATCACCTTGTCAAACCCGTGGGACAGTGCGCATTCCCTTATGCTTTCGGCTGTCTCCCCTATAAGGACTAAAAGCTTTATCCTCCCCTCAAAGGATTCTATAAGCTCGTCATAGGTGCTTTTTTTATCATATCCGCCACCAATAAGGACGGTGGGCTTTACCATGGAGAGCACGGCTTTTATTGCCGCATCGGGATTGGTGCCCTTGGAATCATTGTAATAATCCACGCCTTCCACGGTCTCCACGTACTCTATCCTGTGTTCAACAGCCTTGAATGAGGCTACGGTATCCCTTATGACACTGTCCGGAACCCCGTATTTTACTGCCATTGCAACGGCTGCCATTATGTTTTCATGGTTATGACTCCCAAGAAGCTTTATATCCTCAAGCTTTACTATGGGCCTTTCGTTAAAAAGGATCTCTCCGTTCCTCAGATGAACCAGCTCCGTTCCCACATCACCGGGCTCCAGCTTTTCATCCCTGCTGAAATAAACCACATCGGCCTTCAGCCCCTTTCCCATCTCTTTGGTAATGGGATCGTCATAATTCAAGACCACAGTATCCCCGGAGCCCTGATTCTCCATGATCCTCTGCTTTGCTTCCGCGTAGGCTTCCATGGTGTGGTGCCTGTTCAAATGGTCCGGCGTAACGTTCAAGATCGCGGATACCCGGGGCCTGAATTCGGAAACGGTCTCCAGCTGGAAGGAGCTTATCTCCGCAACGGTAATGCTGTTATCCTCCGTTTCCCCTGCGTAAAGGGTATAGGGCTCTCCGATATTTCCCACCACAAAGACCTTCCTGTCTCCTCCGGTGCTTTTGGCATGATTCTTCATTATGTCCCCGAGAAGGGTGGTGGTGGTGGTCTTTCCGTTGGTGCCGGTTATGGCTAAAAGGTCACCCCTGCTGACACTGTAAGCTAATTCTATTTCTCCGGTAAGAGGGATCCCCGCGGCCTTTAAGTCAAGGACCAGTGGGCTGTCAAGAGGCACCCCGGGGCTAAGCACTGCAAGTTCAGCCTTCTCCTTTACTTCAGAAGGAAGCTTACCCTTTATCACCTTAATATTCTCATTTTCACCGAATTCAGAACGGACGGCCTCCGTATCGCACTTCTCATTTTCATCAAAAAGAGTGACCTCCGCTCCATTATCAAGGAGGAGCCTGGCCGCGCCCTTTCCGCTCTTTCCCGCCCCGATTATGAGGCAGTTCTTTTTATCATATGATCTTCCCATGATATTCTCCTAAACAGCAGTCCGCCAAGCAGTCTATACCAGCAGTACCGCAAGAAAACAGCCAACAACGGTAACTATGGTAAATACGGTGACCACCTTATTCTCGCTCCATCCTAAGAGCTCAAAGTGATGGTGGATAGGCGCCATCTTAAAGAAGCGCTTTCCCTTTGTAGCCTTGAAATAAAGAACCTGTATGATCACCGAAAGCACTTCAGCAAAATAGATAACCCCTGCAAAGAGGATAAAGAGGGGCATTTTCATCATTATCATGGATGTGGCCGCAAATGCGCCGAGAGCCAGGGATCCGGTGTCCCCCATAAAGACTTTCGCCGGATGGTGGTTATACACCAGGAAACCTAAGAGCGCTCCCACCATCACAATAGATGCCATGGTGACATTGATGGCAAGCTTTGCTGAAATATAGGCTAAAAATATGGAAATGACTATGGTTACGGAGCTTAAGAGCCCGTCTAAGCCGTCAGTGAAATTAGATCCGTTGGTGGTCCCCAGCAGTACAAAGATCAGGAAGGGAACTGTAAAGACGCCGAGATTCGCATATATCCCCACACCGTCCGGGGTGAAAAGAGAAGAAAAAGGAATCAGCACTTCAAAGGTAACCTCGGTGAAGGCGGACACCGCCCAGATGGTGGCAAGAGACACCACAAGCTGAAGCGCCAGTTTCTGCCAGGCCCTCAAGCCCAGATTCCGCTTCATCACTACCTTGATAAAATCATCGATGAAGCCCACTGCGCCAAAACCTAAAGTTGCGATTATAACGGGAATGGAAGCCCTGTATTTCATGGCTTCGGGAATGGTAAGGGCCGCGAAAGCAAGAAGGAACATGATGCCTCCCATGGTGGGAGTGCCGGTCTTCTTCTTATGGGATTCAAGCCCCTCTTCCCTTTCAACCTGTGCGGCCTTCAGCTTCCTTAAGGCCGGAAGAAGGAAAAACCCCAGCACCACAGTCAATACAAAGGCTGCGGCCAGATGTATCACTATATTCAAAAACATTCCGGAAAATGCTCCTTTCAAAAAACTCCCTAAAAGTATAATGCATCACATGGCTTTTCGCAAATCAGGTGTCCCGTTCTTACTCTCCCTCTTCGGGTGCGTATTCGTTCCCGGCATCCGGATTGATCGGCAGAAGAGTCACGGGATCCAGCACTTCCCCGGTGGCAGGATCTAAGGGATATCCGGTCTCCGGATCATACTGTATCTCATTATCCACGATGGGGTTCCCGGCGCTGTCCCTTTCGGGCTCCGGCTCTGCTTCTTCCCCGCCCTCTTCGGGGATCACGATCACATCTTCTTCAGCCGGTGCTTCCCCTGGAGCCGCTTCACCCTCTTCTCCCGCTTCTCCTTCGGGGATCTCATTAACGGAGATGCCGTAGTAGGAGCTGTTCTCGGAGAATTCATTCTGCTTTTCAATAAGCTCCGCCGCCTCTTCCTCCGTTATTTCTTCCGTGGGGAAGATGTTAAGGTAGGGAAGGACCTCGGTCATTATGTCCCTGTTGAGCCTGGTGGCAAGCCTTGTGGACTCCGACTGGAATTCAGTGTTCGGGGTATCGATGACCACGTAACAAAGCACTTCCGGATCGTCCGCGGGCACATATCCCATGAAGGAGATAACGTAGTCGTTCTTTGTTCTGGGAGCCTTCTCCGCGGTACCGGTCTTTCCGCCCTCGGTATATCCCGCAGGTCTTGCGGACCATCCGGTACACTCTGAAGGTTCGCTCATTACAACGGTCTTCAGGTAGCCCCTCATCTTTTCGCTGGTGCTCTCGCTTATAACCTGTTTATATATCCTGGGAGGCCGTTCCTCCACTATGGCTCCCTCCGAATTCCTTATCTCGGAAACCATCCTGGGCTGATAGTAGTATCCGCCGTTTATAAGGGCGGAAAAGCCTGCGGCCATCTGCATCATGGTCACGTTAAAGCCCTGGCCGAAGGAAGCAACCGCCAGGTCCGTAAGTCCCATGCTCTCGTCAAAGGTAAGCTCACTGGCGTTAGTCTCTCCCGCCAGATCTATATTGGTCTTATATCCGAAGTTGAAGATCCTGTTGTATCTCAGCCACTCCTCTTTTCCTGTGGCAAAGGCCACGTTCATAAGCACCACGTTACAGGATTTTGCTATGCCCTGCTGGATCGTTAGGAGCCCGTCACCCAGCCTGTTATGGCAGTGTATATCGTAATCCCCCACTTCCAGATAACCGTTACACTGATAGGACTCGTTTCCGGTGATCTTTCCTGCGTCAAGGGCTCCCGCTACAGTGAAGGGCTTCATAACGGAACCGGGCTCAAATGAATCGGAGATACAGAAATTTCTCCAGATCCTGTTCCTCGCTACCGTCAGGGGATCCGTAACCTTTGAAGAGTTCTCTGAAACAGACTCATCTTCTGAAGGCTCCGGAACCTCATTCTCCGAAGTGGTCTCCGGCAGAAGCCCCGTCAGATCTATGCCTTCCATGTTTGTGGGGTCGTTCAGGTCAAAGGATGGATAACCGGCCATGGCGTATATCTCGCCGTTATTAGGGTTCATGACGATAACGCCGATATTGTCCGCCGCAGCACCAATGCGGTAATTATCCTTATATTTAGACATGAATTTAGCTATAT
>JAFSKT010000151.1 GCA_017448845.1 Lachnospiraceae bacterium | reverse complement strand
GCAGGAGTACTTGCCTTTACGCAATAATATGAGAAAAGGCAAGTACAGAAACCTCGAAATCGTCACTGGAATACTTGCCTTTTTACAGTATTATGAGAAAAGGCAAGTACAGAAACCTCGAAATCGCCGCAGGAGTACTTGCCTTTACGCAATAATATGAGAAAAGGCAAGTACAACAGACCCAAAATAGCTCCGGAAGTACTTGCCTTTATGCAATATTATGAGAAAAGGCAAGTACTGCAGCTTCGAAATCGTCGCTGGAATACTTGCCTTTTCGCTATTATACGAAGATTGGCAAGTACTTTCGTCCAATATATAAAATAATCAAGATAACCCACCACCTTTAGGTGGTGGGAATGTCTTGATTTCGGGTGCGGGGTTATAAGCCCCGTACCCGGAGAGCTGCGTAAGCAGCGATTTTATAACGAGCAAAAAGCGAAGCGCTTGCGAGTTTAACCCCTCTTGGGATGGACTTCTCTAAGGATCGGGTCGTCTGGAAGAACCTCCGGTCTCAGGTGAAAGAGTGCGGAGCGCTTAAATCGATTGAATAATATCCATGTTTATGCCAACACAATTTAGCTCCTGTCAACCAAATTTGAAAATTCAGCGTTGACTATTTCGGGCAAAAAACAATGGGACGGTTCTTTGATTGACCTTGTCATTCATTGCGGAAAATGCTATACTATCGGTTGTTATTAAATCGAACACTTTAAGGAGGTAATATTATTATGATAAAAAGAATTCTTGCTTTGGTAATGGCCGGAACACTGCTCATGACCTGCCCTGTTTTCGCAGGCGGACTTTCAAGGGGTGAGGCAGAGGCTCAGTATAAGGCTGCAGAAGCTGCAATCCAGGGTTATAAGCAGGCCCTTGACACTGCTATCAGCAATGTGGGCAGCACAAGGATGGAGATGGACTGGGCAGAGAGAAAGCTTGATGAAGCTAAAAAGAATGCCGCAGGATTCGTTCGTCCCGATGACATGGACAAGAAAGAGGCTGAAGGAAAGAAGAAGAACCTGAAGAAGGAAGTTGAGCACGCAGAGGAATATTATGATTACTGCAAGAAGCTCTACAACAAGGCTTTAGATGCACAGAATGAAGCTGAGCACAATCTGGCAGACGCTTTCCGTGATTTCGATAATGCAAAGACCGCTTTCAACAACGCTCAGTAAAAAACACCGCATTACAAAAGGGGCTGTCGCTTTAGATGATTAAATTATCTTGGCGACAGCTCCTTTTTATATCTCTTTTTTTATTGAATAGATATGATTACTCTGATTGTCTAAAAATAGCGTACTTAAACAAACCGATTGATGAGACTGGCATACTTTTATGTTTT
The DNA here is from genome assembly GCA_017448845.1 of Lachnospiraceae bacterium. Classification (GTDB taxonomy): domain Bacteria; phylum Bacillota; class Clostridia; order Lachnospirales; family Lachnospiraceae; genus NK4A144. The sequence continues at coordinate 10,535 of JAFSKT010000151.1, read as the reverse complement.
ATGATATTTCTTTTAGTTCGTACAGATGTGTTCCGATCCGTCCGGACATAATCCTGTGGTGAAGCTTGTTTATATCAAACCCGATTGCCACCAGGATGCTTTGCGTAAGCACATTTTCTTTTCCGCGATACAAGTATCTTCTGAAGTTCATGTCCTCTTTTATATTTGCAAATGAACCTTCTGCCTGTATGCTGCGGTTCATTCTGAGTTGTGTCCCGTATTCACTTGTTATTCGTTCAAGGCATTCTGCACGCTTCTTTTCCAGTTTTCTTGATACTGAAAGGCGCTTGATCCTGTCCTTAAAAGCTGTCTTACAGTTGTTGCCCTTAATGCAGCCTTTTTTATATGGACATCTCCTGCAGCTTTCACACTCGTATATAGTTACATTACGCCGGTAGCCGCTGGCAGACTTTTCTGTATTTTTCTTAACGGCATAAAGCCGCTTCCCGTTCCTGCAGATATAGCTGTCAGTTTCGGAGTCATATTCCATGTTCTCACGCCTGCTTATGTCTTGCTTAAACTTCCTTGTTTTTGAAAGTTCAAAATTCTGGGGCTTTATGTATGCAGTCTGGCTGTTGGATTCTATGAAGACATAATTCTCCTCACTTTCATAACCTGCATCAGCAACGATATTTTTGTATTTGAAAGAATGGTATTCCTCCATGTCCTTTAAGAAAGGGATAAGTGTAAGCGTGTCAGTGGGGTTAGGGTAAACACCCACCCAAGTCACATACTCTGAGTCCACTCCATGCTGCAGGTTGTAGGCCGGCTTGAGCTGACCGTTAAGCATTGCGTCTTCCTTCATTCTCATAAAAGTGGCATCAGTGTCCGTTTTGGAATAACTGTTCCTGTTTCCACACATAGAGATCTTGTGGCTATATTCCCTGAGCTTTTCCAGGTATTCCTTAAGGGTTTCAACGGAACGCTGAAGTACGGTTTTCCTTTTACCTATGCCGTGTACAAACTCAATTCCCTCAGATTCTTTCAGCCTGTACAGTTTCTTTAGGAGCCTCTCAAGAGTATGCTGTGATATGCGGTCTTTATAAACAACCTTGATTCCGTACAGTTCTTCACATTCTGCACAGAACACACATATTTTATCCGTCAGCTTAAGCAGGTTTTTCGACACGGCCTTTTTCCACACGAAAGTATATTTATTAGCAGCCGCTTCTATCTTTGTCCCGTCGATGAAAACATTCTCCCCTGATATTTCACCGAGATCGAGAAGTATGGTACCGACCTGTGACATTATCTGTTTTGAACACTGTGAAAGATGAATGGAAATGAATCTTGCGATCGTTGAATGGTCAGGGACAGGGGCACCATCCAAAAGATACATGAAATTGATGTCTCTCCTGCAGGATGTTTCAATATCACGGCTTGAATAAATCCTGTTCATTGCTGCATAGATAATTATCTTTAACATCTGACGTGGTGAAGCCTGGTTTTTCCTGATTCTGTCATATGTTGAATACAGATTGGAAAGATTCATTCCCTCCACAAATGCATTTAACAGGCGTACCGGGTCGTCAGACGGGATAGATATTTCTATGTCGAGCGGAAGTTTTAATTGATGATATATGGAGATTCCTGTATAATCTCCGTGTAAGATTTTATTTAGTAGCATAAATATATTATACCGCAAAAGCCGGACTTTTCGTAGTCTGGCTTTTGTGTTTTCACAAGAAAATGGAGCTGTCACACCATTCTTAGTGCGACAGCTCCCTACTTAATTGTGTTTCTTCTGTTTACTTAATCTTTAAGCTTGTTTTGTATTTTTTATTCAGATAAGCATACTGCAGTTTTAAGCCATCCTTCTCCTTGGGTGATACCGTGATGCTAAGCTTGTTCTCCGAAAGAGTACCCTGGCTCTTGCTGTTTCCGCCGGTTATTCTGAGCTCTCCGCAGTTAATGGATGTGTCGAAGAGATCCTTTACCTCAAGGGTCACGGGAGTGTCGGAAACAGCTATGTTCTTCGCCGACTTTATCGGCTTCATGGAATCAACGGTAAAGTTCACGGTATAGGAATTGTTGTCCTCCATTTCGAATTTAACGGAGCCGGTCTTCTTCGGCGTAACGGAAGCCACGCCGGTCTTCTTATTGAGCTTCACCTTAACGTTCTTTTTATCTGCCTCAAAGTTTACAACCTTTAAGCCCGGATCCGTGGTGAGCTTGCTGCCCTTGGCAACCGTTACGGCAAGCTTGTCACCGAGACCTGTACCCGCAACCTTTGAAAAATCAAGCACCAGCTTCTTGATATTTCCGCCGATACCGTTGGTCGCGCCGGGAGCCACGACAGAAAAGTTATCATTGTCGGACGCGAATACTCCTTCTTCAACCACGGGAACTCTCGGTCCGGAAGGCCCGTTATTCTCACTGCCTCCTCCCCCGGAAGGATCATCTTTATTCGGATCATCTCCATTAGGATCGTCATCAGGATCTATCTGTTTACCGTCTTTGCCTACAATGATCACATCCTTGATGACAACAGTCTCTCCGCCTTCGACATCCACACTAACGGAATACCTGCCTTCGGGGAGCTTTTCCTTGGGATACATGGTAACAAAGATGAAAATGGTCCGGATATCGTTTGCTTCCTCCATCGGAGGATTTTCAAACATATAGTAATCATACCTGTTTTCACCCTCAGACATATTTGCCCCGAAATCATATCCCTTATCATAGCCGTCGGGTACTCTCAGCTCAATTTCCTTTCCTTCCGAATTCAGGAGCTTGACATTGGTATACTTGTCCGAAAAACTATATTTTGTACCTGCCTCATATTCAGCGATCCATTCAGATTTAGCGTACATATGACCGTCGATCTTAATGGAAGGCGCATTGGAATACGGATCCGTCGGATCATTTTCATCCTTATATTCCCTCATATTCGTCAATGAGTACTTAAAATCATCTCCGGACTTAAACTCAGCGCTTACTGTTCCGGAATATATCTCCTTCTTTTCCTTTCCGAATTCCCGGCAGTAAACCTTGATCCCTATTTCCTTTTTATCTCCGTTCTTTATACTTAAACCCCTGGAATTTAAATCCTTTATATACCAGGGGCCTGTATAAGAATTACCCACAGTATCGCCGTAGTATTCATCAACCTCCGAATCTATGGTCTTTCCGTCCAGGGTGGCGGTCATGGAATAATCCCTTCCTCCCCTTAAAACAACTCCGTCCATGTTAACGTAACTGTCCGGATATACAAAGAAGGGACGCTTATCACCTATGGGATAATAGACCGGGGGAGCAGCCACCGACCATTTATCATCATCTTTCTGCTGATTAGACAATAAACTCTCTATGTCGGTCTTCGCAGGGAGCTTACCCTTTACCACATCCTCAGTCAGACGGTTGTGCGTAAGGAAAAGAGAAGTACCCCCAAATTCGGAAAGATCGGGAATGGTATCTATAAGATTGCCGGTAAGATCAAGGGAATCAAGGTTATTAAGCCAATCTCCTCCCGGGATCGTGGCAAGATCGTTATAAGCCAGATTAACGTCGGTAAGCCAGTTAAAGTTTTCTATTCCCCCGATGGAAGTGAAGGGAGCGAAATCCTTCGGCATATTCGTCAGGGAACGGTTAATTGATGTTACTTTAAGCATTTCCTCCAAAGTTAAATCGCCATCGTCACCGCCATAAGATTTAACAAGCCAGTTATAGAAATTGAGATCCTCGAAATCACCTGCAGTATAGGTCTTGTTTTTCAGTGTTTTGAAGGTCTTCGGATTTGCAGCCGAGCCAAAGGACAGTTCTCCGCTGGGAAGAGCATCATTATGTGAATTTGTGGGATTATAATAGAAAATCTTCGCCACGGCATAGTACTCATACTCCGTATCTTCTTCCAAATTATATATTGTAGTCGTGCTGTAGTAATTAGTCAGTTTGCCGCTCTCCTGCCATTCACCGCCGCTGCCTTTTTTTCTGTAATAAAACATAAAATCAAAGGAATCATCGGTGGAAGAATCCTCAAGGACATAATCCCAATCAGCTTCCGTAACCTTGCTTTTGATCTTAACCTCGAATTTTTTGAAATCTTCGAGTTTTTTCGGTGTAAGGGTGAGTTCCTTTGATTCGGTCACCAGGATTTCGCCGTGATTTCCCTTTACAATGACCACCTTACCCTTTGTTGTTTTATTCTTCGTGGGAACATATATAAAATAATTATAGTTTTTTTCATCCAGATAGTTATTCCCTTCCTGAACAAAAAGATCCTGTCCCGCATACTCGCCTTCAGTTATACGGAAATAAACGGTATGATACTCGTCGTTGGGATTCGGAAGATCTGCATTTATATACACGGTGCTTTCTGCATATCCGTTGCTGTAAATTACCACATCATTAATGGCCGCCGTGTTATTAAAGATCCTTGCGCTCCCATCAGAGCCCGTTACTGTTGCATCTCTCCCGGGGACAATGACCTCAGCCTCCTTTTCGGTGCCTGCGGCAGCCGCTTCTTTTTCCGAAACAACAGCGCTTTCCACCTCAGAGCCGGCGGGCTCAGCGGCGAATGCGGGAACTGTCCCGAGGATCATGGCAGCGGTCAATGCCACTGACAGGACCTTCCTCAATAACCTTTTCTTCATAAAAAATACACTCCTTTCCTTATGATCTCTACGCTATCCTTTACCCTTCAGGTGTCGGAATGCCGAAACCCCTGAAACAACAGGCTTTTGAGCACTCACCTGAATCTATGATATCTCTGCAATATACGTCATAATTCTACCATAATTAACGCGATCCACGGCACGATTAACCATTTTTGCCACGTTGCGGATAATTAACTGTATCGTCTTTAAATTTCTTCAATAAAGGCCGTAAAGGCCCGTCTTAAAAGGGGGTGATAAAAACTGATGACAAGCTCGGGAGGGCTTGTCCTTATGACGGTGGCAGATCTTCCATCCGAGAATAAACCTATGTTTCCGGCGTATTCCTCCGGGAAAATGAAGCGCTCCCTGTCGATATCGCTGACGCTGTGCTTTATCTTTATGAGATGCCTGCTGCGGTTTAAGAGTGCCTGATAACTGTTTTTGTGGGCAGAAAGGACGGAGCTGTCTGTATCATAGCGGTAGACAGCCTTGTCATCCGCATCCGAAGGATGTCCGGAATTCACGCAGGCAAGCCCCGGTGCCAGAAAAATGGTGTTGGAAAAGAGTAAGGGTGCCGTGGAAAGATTGTCGATGTATAGGGACTCCACCATTCCCGTGATATAAAGGGGAAGCCAGTATTTCACCGCCGCGGTAAGCTCGGGCAGGGAACGGTTTATGGTATGTATGATCTTTATCTTTATTCCCCGGGCGGCACAGGCATACATAAGGGCAGCCCATTTTTTCAGATATGCGGGATCAAGGAGCATCCATTCCATGCTCTGGTTGGAAAAAAGCCACATTTCACGCGCATTAAAATACAGAGCGGAGCATAAAAACCGGAGTACCGCTGTCCTTAGGCCTGAAATGCCTTTATAGCATACGGTCTTATCCTTTATGAGTTTTTCCCCGCCCATGCTTTTCATGATCTCATCCGGATCCGGAGGAGAAGAAGGCATGGGAATACTGTCGTAATTACCGACCGTGGCAAGGATATCCTGTATGCCGGAACTGTCTCCGCTTTGGTCGCTGGTGAGCCAGTCATAGACCGCGTTTTCAAGGACAGCTTCTTCCATTCCCTCATCAAACTCCTGATGCAAAAGAGCAGAAGAAATAATGAGCCGTTCCCTGTCATTTGAGATTCTCATGGCAATGGAATGGGCAGCGGACAGTACAAGATCGGAGCGTAAAGAAGCACCTCTTTCTCCGCTCTTCATCCTGCTCACCACGGAAGGGTCCACATTCATGTCCCGGGCCAGAGATACATTGCTGATCTTAAGCCTTGTCATTAAAAGAGACAGCTTCCGTCGGAGCAGTACGGCATCGGTATTTTTCCCCTCCGTATCGTTATAGAGCCAGCTTAAAAGCTTGTCCTTAAGAAGAGCCTCATCCCTTTCATTTACCAGTGCTTTCAGTGTTTCCAGGCTGCCGTTTTTTTCAGAAAGAAGTATGATGGCATCCGCATATTTAGACATGAAAGCCCCGTCCTTCGGCGGAATTTTTTTACCGCTTCTTAATACACTTACGGCCGAGCCGCTTACCCCCGCAGAGGCAGCGACCTCCTTGCCCGAAAGATTCAGGGCGTCATATAGGGTTTTTATCCTTTCGCTGAGCATAAAATTATTATAACACAAGATCCTCAAAAGGCGCTCCGGCAAACAAAACCGATGATACGGAAAAAGGGGCTGTCGCTTTAGATGATTAAATTATCTTGGCGACAGCTCCTTTATTTTTGCGTTTTTTGATGCTTAAAGTGCCGCTCTTACCTGTTTCGGGCGGTAGCCGTCCCGGTCAAGGGCTGAAAGTATCTGCTCCTTATGCTCGGTGCCGAAGGCCTCCAGAGTAATGCGGAGCTCCACTGCCGCAGAGCGGTTGGTATTTACGAACTGGTTGTGCTCCAGCTTTATGACATTGCCGTTTTCCTTTGCAATGGTGCCGGCAACTCTCATAAGCTCTCCCGGCTTATCCGGAAGAAGGACGGAAACCGTGAATATCCTGTCACGAAGGATAAGTCCCTGCTGTACCACGGAGGACATGGTGATAACGTCCATGTTACCGCCGGAGAGGATGGACACAACCTTCTTATCCTTGCACTTAAGCTGCTTTAATGCAGCAACCGTAAGGAGTCCGGAATTCTCAACTATCATCTTGTGGTTTTCAACCATATCAAGGAAGGCGATGACCAGATCCGAATCGGGAACGGTGATCACTTCATCTAAGTTCTTCTGAAGGAAAGGGAATATCTCTCTTCCGGGAGTCTTTACCGCTGTACCGTCTGCAATGGTGGATGCTGTGGGAAGTGTCACCACCTTTCCCGCCTTCAGGGATTCGCTTAAACATGCTGCTCCCTCAGGCTCCACTCCGATGACCTTAACCTTCGGATGCATGAGTTTCGCTAAAGTAGAAACGCCTGATGCCAGGCCGCCTCCTCCTACGGGAACAAGGATATAGTCCACAAGAGGCAGTTCCTTAAAGATCTCCATGGCGATGGAACCCTGTCCCGTGGCCACTCCCAGGTCATCAAAGGGATGTACAAAGGTATATCCCATCTCATCTGCGAGGCTCAAAGCCTTTTCGCAGGCATCATCATATACATCGCCGTGAAGGATAACTTCTGCTCCTAAGGCCTTTGTGCGGTTCACCTTTATAAGGGGCGTTGTGGTGGGCATTACAATTACAGCCTTGCAGCCGTAGGCCCTTGCCGCAAAGGCAACGCCCTGAGCGTGATTGCCAGCTGATGCGGTAATAACCCCTTTCTCCCTGTCTTCATCGGAGAGCCTGCTTATCCTGTAGTAGGCGCCCCTTATCTTATAAGCTCCGGTTCTCTGCATATTCTCGGGCTTTAAATAGACGTTGTTGTCGCAGAGATTGGAAAAGAAATCGCTGTGGATAAGCTTGGTCTCCACCGTGACCTCTCTCACCTTTTCGGAAGCCTCTTCAAAGGCCGGAAGCGTCATGTATTCATATTCCTTTTTCTTAGCCATTTCTTTCCTCCTGTCACGTAAAGAGTGAATCCACAAAACTGTCGGGATCGAATCTCTTTAAGTCCGTTATTCCTTCTCCCATTCCCACAAATTTAACCGGGACCTTTAATTCCTTTTCTATGGCAATGGCGATGCCGCCCTTTGCGCTGCCGTCAAGCTTGGTGAGCACTATTCCGGTGACATCGGTGCAGGCCATGAATTCCCTTGTCTGGTTCATGGCGTTCTGTCCGGTGGTGGCATCCACCACTACGAGGGTCTCCTTTTTTGCCTCCGGATATTCGCTCTTTATTATGGTATTTATCTTTTTCAGCTCATTCATCAGGTTAGACTTGTTGTGAAGCCTCCCCGCAGTGTCGCATAGCAGAAGGTCGGTGTTTCTCGCTTTGGCGGCCTTTACCGAGTCAAAGATCACGGCACCCGGGTCGCCTCCTTCCCTGCCTTTTATGATGTCAACGCCGGCCCTCTCAGACCAGACTTCAAGCTGCTCAATGGCTGCGGCCCTGAAGGTATCGGCTGCAGAAAGAAGCACTTTCTTCCCCTGATCCTTATAGATCTTTGCAAGCTTCCCCACAGTGGTGGTCTTACCGACCCCGTTCACTCCCACAAAGAGAACAATGGAGGGACCCTGCTCGAAATCGTAAAGTACCCCGGGATCCTGGATCCTTAAGGCCTCTTTCATTCCGGTCATAAGCAGTTCCCTGCATTTCTCCGGTTCGGAGATCTTATTTGCCTTTACCTTATCCTTTAATTCCTCTATAAGTTCTTCTGTGGCGGCTATGCCCACATCCCCCATGACAAGCTGTTCCTCCAGCTCCTCATAGAACTCTGCGTCGATCTCCTTATAGCCGGTAAAAAAGGAAGTGAGTTTTGAAAAAAATCCCATTTATACTTAATTCCTTTCTCCGTCGATCATGATCCAGCCATGTAACGCATCAAAGATGAGTTACATTAATTATAAGCTTCTAGATCCACATTCACCTGGGTGGAAACGCCCTTTTCCTGCATGGTGATACCGTATAACCTGTCGGACTTCATCATGGTTCCCCTTCTGTGGGTGATGACGATGAACTGGGTGTGTTTTGTAAGGTTGCAGAGGTAGGAAGCAAAGCGGTCCACATTGGCTTCGTCAAGGGCTGCCTCTATCTCGTCCAGGAGACAGAAGGGCGACGGCTTCAATGCCTGTATGGCAAAGAGCAGCGCAATGGCTGAAAGGGCCTTTTCTCCTCCCGACAACTGCATCATGTTCTGCAGTTTCTTTCCCGGGGGCTGGGCAATGATCCTTATATCGGATTCCAAGAGGTTGTCCGGATCAACCAGTGTAAGGGTGCCTCTGCCTCCGCCGAAAAGCTTCTTAAATACAATATCGTACTGCTTTGAAATATCCTCGAACTTCTCCGAGAAAAGCTTCTTCATGTTCTCATTCAGTTCGTCTATTATGCGTTTTAAGTCTGCCTCTGCCGCAAGGAGGTCGTTCCTCTGACCGTCCTCAAAGGTATAGCGGTCAAGAAGGGTCTTATACTCTTCTATAGCGTTTACATTGACGTTGCCAAGCTCTCTTATCTCATTCTTGACTGACACAGTCTCCTTCCTCATCCTGTGGAGATCCGTCATTTCGTCATTTTTAAGCTCTTCGGCCGCGCTCCTTGTAAGCTGGTACTCATCCCACATATAGTTGGTAAAGCTCTCTTCATCCCTTTCATACTTCTCTTTCTGGGCTGAAAGCCTGTCCAGCTCTCTCTCAAGGCCGCTCTTTTTCTCGGCTATATTTCCGGTCTCCCGGAAGATCTCATTCCTCTTTTCGGAGAGGGCGTTCTTTTTATCATAGAGCTCCTTTAATTCCCTGTTCCTGGAATCATTGTCGGAGCCGAAATCCTCTATCTTTTCTTCCAGTTCCTTGATCTCCCGGCTCTTATCCTCCCGGGCCTTAAGGTTTTCTGCCATGCTGCTCTCATTAAGGGCGATCTCGCTGTCATTCCTGCTTAAGGCGTTTTTAAGCCTTGCCACTTCCTGATCCGCATAGTTCTGCTCACTGCGGAGGGTAAGGTTCTTCTTATCCTCTTCGGTTATCTCCTCACGGAGCTTTTCGCTCTCCGATAAGCTCTTTTCTATGGTGATATTTAATTTGTCTATCTCTTCGGATAAGGCCTTTTCCTTTTCAAAGGATTCATCCAGCTTACCGCTTACGCTTTCCTTGAGTCCCTTTATTTCCGCTATCTGCTCTTCAATGGCAATGGCTTCTTTCTTAAGTCCGCCGCTTCCCTCGTTTAATTCCTTCTGCCTGTCTTCTAACTGCTTTAAGTTAAGGGCTGCGGTATTTAACCTGAGCTCAGCATCCTTACGCTTTTCGGAGAGATCCTTACGCTTTCCGGAGTTTTCCGCTTTCTCACGTCTTAAATCCTCAATGCCGGAAAGGCATTTATCCACTTCTTCAAGGATCTTCCTAAGCTCCTTTTCCAGCTCCTCTATTTCCCTGTTCCTTCCGAGAAGGGCAGTATTATGCCTGAAGGCACCGCCGGATATGGAACCTCCGGGATTTAAGGCCTCACCGGAAAGGGTCACCATCCTGACCTTATACTTATATTTCTTAGCTATCTTAAGGGCGTTATCTACATTGTCTACTACCAGGTAGTTTCCAAGGAGAGCCCCTGCCACCTTTTCATATTTTTTAGAAGTCTGCACAAGAGAATCGGCGCTGCCCAGAGCTCCCTTTTCATTGAGGAGTGCACTGTCCGGCAGTTCCCTTGATTCTATAGCGGTAAGAGGCAGGAAAGTAGCCCTTCCGCCGTGTTCCTTCTTAAGTATCTCTATAAGCCTTTTCGCGGTCTCCTCGTCCTTTGTAACGATATTCTGGAGGTTTCCCCCGAGAGCCGTCTCTATGGCAGTCTCATATTCCTTGTCCACATGGATAAGATCCGCGACCACGCCCTCAACTGACTTGTCCCGTTTCTTTTCCTCCATT
>JAFSKT010000150.1 GCA_017448845.1 Lachnospiraceae bacterium | reverse complement strand
CTTTCCCGCCTTGATTACCCATTAGCAAAGACGGGCGAGACTGTCAACGGCGGCGCTGAAAGCGCCGTTCATCTTGACCGTTGACTGGCTCGCCTGGCTTTGCTACTGCCCGTAAGAGATGGAAAAACAAGATGGAAAACAGTTACAATTCAGCACCCGACCACTACGATAAAACCGGAGTCATCTTTGACTCCGGTCTTTGCTTCCGTCAATCACTATGTTTTTTTCGTGAGAAGATCATTTTTACATTCTCGTAGATATCATGATCCTCTTGCTGCCGCATAGTATCTATTATGCTTAGGGCATCACAAATATAGGCAAAGTTTTCTTCGCTGCGAAATGCCATGACCTGGTTTTGTTTTCTTTTGTAGAGGCGGGCTTTGCGTTCTGCCAGGGAATTGTTATGCGGTATATTTCTGTCTTCAATAAACTTTAGCTGACTGTCCTTGTATTTTTCGAGTCTTAGGTAAAGGTTGTAACCATCCCTGTAATAATCGGATGGTGGTTCGTTTTCGTATTCCTCCTTCGCCTCTTCAAGGATTTCATCATATAATTTTTTGAATTCGGTGATTTTTTCCAGTTCGGGATCGGATTCACCCAATCCATTCCAATAGTGGATAAATCCTCTTATTGCCTCAAGCATTCTCTTGTTCCATTTTCGTTCCGGCTCATTTTCGATACTTCCTATAAGGTAACGTATGTTGTGCTGCATGCATTCTTGATGGCCTGTCCCATAGCTGTAAAAGGTCGTATCGTGATCATGGACCAAGGTGCCCACATAACCTTCAACAGGCGTCCCGGCGATGCCTTTATGGCCCTTATTGGCACGTCCAACAAGAAGTGTTGCATTTGCGCTTGGTGAAGCTACGATCAGGACCTGTTTTGAACTGCCATTGACGTTGGCATTGGTAAAGTCCACGTTAAGAGCCGGCGATTCCATGATGCTTTCAATGATCTTTTTCCTTTCATCGGGGGATTTCAGGGAGAACTCCCTTGCCAATCCGTTTATTGTGGCTTCTGATATGTTAAGCCTTCCCTTGGATGCCTCCCTTAGGATTTCACGTATCTTACCAGAAGCCATGTTCCCCTCATTTGAGAGCAGGAACGCAAACGCCTTAACACTGCTGTCATAGCTTATGTCAGTATCATAACCTTCAGGAAATTCAGCATGTACACGGCTGCCGGTGAGACGGCTCCGAAACTCCGTTGCCGTGTATTCAACAACCTCAACCCCGATCGTAAGCGCTATCTTCTGCCGTTTTATGGTGTTCCCCGTGGGATAGTATTCCGGATTGTTGGCATATTTTTTCGGATTCGGAAGATGATGTGACTCCGTTGGGGTCAGCTGAGTCAGACGGTGCCCGGCATGTCCGGGCTGTCCCCCGCGCTTCCTGCCTGTTTTCTCTCTGCCGTTTGGGATTTTTTTCCTTCCGGCTCCCTGCTTTGAGGACGGGATGGATGAGTTCTGAAAGTCTTTGTTTACCTGTGCGGTAAGCTTCTTATTCAGGCCTTCGAGGTTCTCAGTTTTTTCAGACAGCTCATAGTATTTCCTTCGCCATTCCGCTTCCTTATCCTTTGCGTCGGCACACTGTTGCTCCAGTTGGAGGATGCGCCTGTCACGGCGGCTGATCTCAGACTCCAGCTTTTTTATTTCTTTTTTGTGTTCTTTGTCGAGGTCGTCAAATATCTGACTCCATGCGTTTCTGGAACTTATGGTTTCGTTTTGGGCGATGGCAACCTGCCGCTGAACTGCTCTTATTTCAGCATCCTTTTTTTTCGTGACATGGTCGCAAAAATGAAGTAGGAGCTGGTAAGAGTGGCCTTTTCTAAAGGCATCAAGCTGTGCCCTAAGGTTCTTGTTTTCCAGCTTTAGCGCCCAAATATAATCGGTTGTGTAGAATCCGTACTTATCCTTTTTCATCCTCAAGTTTTTTGAATTTTCGATTGACCTTATCGAGTTCCATCTCTAAACGAACGATTTCATTTTTTAATTCGCTGACTTTCATCCCCTTAAGCCGCTCGCGGATCTTAGCTTCCTTGGTTGGCTTAGGCTTATTGTAGGGGCTGTTTTTTTTACACCTGCCATCTGTCGGTTTTATTTCGCCAGTTTCGGGGTCGACCCTGCCGATCAAGGTACGTTTGCATCGCGGCATCTTTTTTTCTTTATCCCAATAGGATTTGGATTCATAGGCGTATGTGATGCCCGAACGCTTATCGTGATTGTAAACAATTGACATAAGGTTACCTCCTTAATAGATATGCCTATATTATAACACATACCTATTTAAAATGCAAGAGAAAACAGCAAAAAAGTCTGTAAAATCAAAACTTTTCTGCTGTTCGATTCAATCAATAATCAGGTATGCGTTGTTGTCCAGGCTAGGGGCTGAATAGTAACCAAAAAAAGCTTTCAGATGAGAGATTCAACCTCCTTGAAGTGAGGCGCGCCCATCCCGCATATGGGACATACAAAGTCCTCGGGAAGACCTTCTCCGACAAATTCATAACCGCATTTGTCACAGCGAAATATCTTTTCGGAAACCTCATCGGGATTTCTTCCGAAATCCTTCGGTTTGATCCTTTCATGAT
>JAFSKT010000149.1 GCA_017448845.1 Lachnospiraceae bacterium | reverse complement strand
GACACGCTCGGCGTGTCAAAGCGCGGCCGTAAATGGTCCCCCGGACCATTTACCAAATGTTCCCAAATATGTCATCAAACGGCTGGCTGTGGTAATAGTAGTAGTGTGAGGAGCCCTGGTCCTCGTTGCTCTGGCTGCTGTCTTCAGCGCTGTCACTGTTGGTGTTCATTGACATGTTTCCGCCCAGGGTGACGTGGCAGGTCTGCTCTTCATAGCCGTAACCGTTTTCTACGGGTTTCTGGATCACCACATCCACAGTGTCCCCGATCTTATAATACTGCATCAGTGACTGGAGCTGCTCCATGGTCTGTACGCTCTGTCCGTCAAAGGAAGTGATGATGGACTTTGCGGTGATACCTGCATTGTCTGCGGCAAGACCTGAGCCAACCTTTGCGATATATACGCCACGGGGCATATTGTACTGTTCGGAGATCTCGCTTGTTACATCCACACCGGAAATCCCCAGATATCCTCTTTCGTTCTCATCGATCTTTGTCTTTGTGGACTGGTTCATAAGGCCGTCGATTATCTCCCTGGCTCTGGAGATGGGGATCGCATAACCCATGCCCTCCACAACGCTGTTTGATAACTTGGCTTCATTGATACCGATCACATTTCCGTTAACGTCCACAAGAGCGCCGCCGGAATTACCGGGATTGATGGCTGCATCGGTCTGTATCATCTTGTGTGTGCCGTTTGAAAGGGTGAGATCCCTGTCAACAGCGCTTATGACTCCTACAGTCACCGACTGGCCGTAGCCCATGGCGTTTCCAATGGCAATGGCGGTCTGTCCCACCTTCAGGTGCTCGGAATCCCCGAGGCTTGCGATCTTTATATTTCCCTTTGTCTCAGCAGAAAGGTCTGCTTTGTTAATGGCAATTACTGCCAGATCGGAATCCTCGTCATCGCCCTTTAAGTTGGCGGTCACTTCGGTTTCATCTATGAACTGTACCCTTAAGGTCTCTGCGTCATCTACCACATGCTGGTTTGTTACTACCAGAAGCTCATCGCCGTTATCCCCTACTATGATCCCGGAGCCTGCGGCTTCCGACTCAGCCTGGTATCTCTGGCCGAAGATGTCCTGAGCTGTCTGAATATAGTTATTGGTAATGGAAACTACTGCCGGCATTACATTTTCCGCTACTTCTGAAACGTCTGTCGCACCCTTTACCGTAACGGTTGCGGTGGTTGTGGGGACCACATCTATGTCTCCCCTGTCCTCCATGGTGTTTCCGCTTATGGTGGCGGCAGGAGTTTTATTTTCTGTAGGAGCCGATGTTTCAGGCGCGGGTGTGGGTGCCGGTTCCGCTGCCTTACTATCAGAGGCCACGCTGTTTCCCGAGAAAGGTCCAACGCCGGTTAACAGCCCTGCCACATATATCCCTGCTCCTGCGAAAGCCCCGAAGAGAAGTCCCAGAGCCACTGCCGTAAGAGCCTTTTTCCAGAAAGGCATGGGCTTTTTATCATTGTTCCCCGGCACATCCGGTATATGATCGTAAGTATAAGTGTAATTATTGTCTGAATACCTGTAATTATTATCCATAACTCAACCTTCTTTCTACCCTGTTAAGGGGTGTATAAAATAAAACCCGCAGGCATTTTTTCAGCTTACGGGTTTCATGATACATAATAGTTGTGTTCAATTTGTGTTTATATTTTCATAAAATTGTGAAGCGTGAAATTATTCCACCGTGACAACCTTGGCGAGATTACGGGGCTTATCCACATCAAAGCCCTTGTCGCTTGATACATAATAGGCAAGAAGCTGCAATGCCACCGATGCCGGGAATACCATGAGTTCATCCGGAAGATTCGGAAGAACGAAGGTATCGAATTCACGGGTGGACTGCTGTATAAGATCTGCCTTGATAAAAAGCGCTATGTCCGCTCCCCTGGATTTTACTTCCCGGATATTGGAAAGCTCCTTGCTCATTATCCGCTCCTGGGTAACCAATGCCACCACCGGAGTGTTCTCGGTGATAAGAGCGATGGGACCGTGCTTTAATTCACCGGAAGCATAGGCTTCGGAGTGGATATAGGATACTTCCTTTAATTTAAGGGAGCCTTCCATCAATATGGAATAATCAAGGCCTCTTCCTATCATGAAGAGATCCTTTGCGTTCAGGACACCCCTTGCGATAACGTGTATCGCCTTCCTTTCATCCAGAAGGTTGGTGATCACCTCCGGTACCCGTTTCAGGTTCCGGATGCACTCCCTTACCTCGTCATCATCCATGACCTTCCTCAAGTGGGCCATCTTATAGACTATGAGATAGAAAAGGGAAAGCTGGGTAGTATAGGCCTTGGTGCTGGCAACCGCTATCTCCGGCCCCGCATTGGTATAGAGCACATAATCGCTTTCTCTTGCAATGGAGGAGCCTTTGACATTAATGATAGCAAGGCTCTTTGCCCCTTTCCTCCTGGCATATTTCAGGGCTTCCAGAGTATCAATGGTCTCTCCCGACTGGGAAACCGCAATAACAAGGGTCTTCTCATCTATAACAGGATCGGAATACATGAATTCGCTGGCAAGCTCCACATCTATATGCATATTGAGCCTGCTCTTTACCAGAGCCTGGAAGACCAGTCCCGCATGCATCGCCGTACCGCAGGCCACAACGCAGATCCTCTCACATTCAGTGAAAATGGAATCCGGAACGCCGTCCGCATTAAAATTGGGGATACCTCCCTTTGTACGTCCGGAAATGGTGTCACGGATGGCCTTAGGCTGCTCCATTATCTCCTTTTCCATATAGAAGGGATAACCGTTCTTTTCGGCGCTGTTCTTCTCCCAGTTCATGGTGAGGTATTCGGGAGTGATCTCCTTTCCCTCAAGAGACCAGAGAGTAACGGCATCTTTCCTCAATTCAACAATGGTATATTCCGGAACCACGAAATACTGGTCCGTAAACTGGCAGAGGGCCGTAAGATCCGAAGCCAGCATGGCGCCTTCATCGGAAAGGGTAGCAACTATGGGGCTCACATTCCTTATGGAATAGATGACCTCCGGAAGATCCGAGAAAAGGATTACCAGGGCAAAAGTACCTTTAAGCCTCTTCACTGCAGCTTTTATCGTTTCCTTAGGATCATGTGTCTCCTGATAATAGTGGTTAAGGATGGCAGCCGCAACCTCTGTATCCGTTTCCGACTTAAGGCTGTTATCCAGTGAAAACTCATCGATAAGATCCTTATAGTTCTCAATGATACCGTTATGTACAACAGTTACCGACCCTGAGGAATGGGGATGGGCGTTGGCATCGCAGACACCGCCGTGGGTCGCCCACCTGGTGTGGCCTATGCCGCAGGTGGAATCAATATCCTTAAATTCGCACAGCTTGCTTAAGTCCCTCACCCTGCCGGCGCATTTATAAATATCGGTCTTTTTATTTTTTGCATTGGAGACCGCCATGCCTGCGCTGTCATAACCCCTGTATTCAAGGGTGGTAAGGGCGTCAATTATTATGGGTTTAACCTGCTTTTTTCCGGTATATCCGATTATTCCGCACATACTTTACCTTTCTTATGTAAACCAAAACCAAACAGTTTCTTTGATTATACCATACCTTTATCCTTCATACCGAAGTGTTTTATCCAATAGGCCCTGTCGGAAGTGATCTTAAGTATCATTTCCGGCTTCAGGTGCCGGTAATTCTTTCCCAAAAGGAAACCCGCATATCGGGCGGCACAGTGAAGTATAAATCCCGGTATCAGACAGGCTTTATTATTATCACAAAGATATTTGATACAGCCCTTTACCAGCTTTGTCCCCTCTCCCTCGCTCTTAAAATGGGAAAAGACCTCCGGGTGGTCAGCCTGGGACGCCCCCAGATCAAAGTTCCGCTTAAACTGCTGAGAAGCGGTGTACTCGTGGGAGTGGATGACCTCTGCCTTTGCGGCGTAGAAGATCCCTCTGTCCTTCATAAGGGCATGGTAGGCAAATATCATATCCTCGTTAAAAACAATATTTTCGGTGAAGCCTCCCTGCCCGTCAAAGAAGCTCTTTCTGTAGCAGGCGCAGACATCGGAGCAGAAAAGAGTCTTTATACCAAGGGTCTTCATATCCTCCCTTGTCTTAAGCCTCTCTTCCGGAGGATAGTTAAAGCCTCTGTTATAGCGTTCAATGTCCCCTGCCTTCTCGTCCGGAAGCTGTCTGCCGTAGGAAACCGCCACCTTCTCATTTTCCATGGGCTTAAGGAGCTCTTCCACCAGTTTATAGTTCCGGGGCACCGCATCCTGTGTCATAAAAATAAGGAAATCCGCCCCGGACAGGGATGCAGCAAGATTCCTTGTCTTTCCGTGGTCAAATTCCCCTTTATCTATATGGCGGACCTCACATGTGGGATGTTTTTCGTTAAAAGCTTTATCCCCGATAAAAGATCCTTCCTCAGTATTTATGACTATTATCTTTCCGGGCTTTACTGACTGCCTTTCAAGCATATATAAAAGCCGCAGGAATTTCTTCCCGGGCTTATATGTAAGTATCGCAGCGTCTACATTATACCGATCCATGTCACAGACCGTTTTTCTGCCGGTCAGCAGCTATCTTTGAGCTTATCCCCTGAACCGTGGAGGAGGGGGTGTATTCCGAATCGCCGAAAAGGAATTCGTGGAACATGACCACGTTCTTCTCAAAATCATCAGCCACTACAGAGCTTCCGGCCTTCCCCATGTTGCCCGTTATCCTCTCGAAGGGGAAACCGCTCTGCTCGCCTATGGAATAGGTGGCAACCCTTGATGCGTATTCCACCATCTCCGCCTTGGTAAAGCTGGTACTGCAGAGAGGGAAGATGTCATCTATGATGTCATTAAGGGTGGAAATATCGGAGGACATGGCCTTTTCTGCAACCTGTGTGATCACGGTACGCTGTCTTTCCGCTCTCTTGAAGTCGTCACCCTTGGTATAACGGATACGGCAGTAGGATGTGGCCTGAAGTCCGTTTAAGGTCTGGGGTCCGGGAGATGTGACCTTAACTATGTCACTCTCCTTTATTCCAATGGCCTCTGCAGTTCCTATCTGGTAGTCATTAAGGAAGTGGATCTCTTCTTCGATGATATCTACTTCCACTCCTCCCAGATCATCAATGGTATCAACCAGGGCCTTGAATCCCACCGTCACATACTCATCGATATCCATGTCCAGATTCATATTCAGCATCTGGACCGCCTGATCCGGACCGCCGTAGGAGTAAGCGGAATTTGCTTTATTATAGGTATCGTTACCGATATTCAGATATGTATCACGGAAAATGGAACAGAGCTTTACTTCGCCGGTGGCGTTATTTAAGGAAGCTATCATGATGGTATCGGTCCTCGCGCCCTTTCCCAGATTTGTATCCCTGGAATCAACGCCAAAAAGGGCTATATTAGTATAGCCGTCCATCTTCCACTCATCATTTTCCTTATCATCTATCTGGGCCTGTACTTCTTCATTGACCTTTGCTTTTACTACGGATTCTTTATTTCCCGTATCTGCAAGATCCAGCCTGTAAACCACATACAGCGCAACTGCCAGGACCAGGACCACGATTATTTCCAGTGCAAAAAGCACTTTCCGCATAGTGCGGCGCGTTTTATTTTTGCTGGATTTTTTTACACCAGAAGACATTAATACTTCCCCGTCAGAATAATCTATTAACTAAATGAATATACCGCAAAGCGGAGATATTGTCAAAATTTTCGGTTTCAGATTATAATTGACATGATGTTTACTGTTCTGTCCCGGCTCACGCCTATTTTCAGCGGGGCTGCGGGCAACAATCTTTCGGAGTGATCATAATGGATAACAGCAGATTCATCAAAGAACACGAATGTCCCGCCTGCGGAGGCTCCATGGTCTTCGACCCTGAAAAGGGAAAGCTTGTATGCGAGTACTGCGGCACGGAATACGAGATCAAAGAAGAAAAGAAAAGCGAAGCGCCTGTGGAGGCCCCCGCTGAAGCAGAAGCCGAAACAGAAGCTGAAGCAGCCGCTGAAGCAGAAGCCCCCAAAGGTCCTGAAATCGAAGGCTTTGACTTTACAAAGTTTTATGAGAGCGCTGAATTAAAGACCGGGGACGAACTTCCGGTTTACCGCTGCAAATCCTGCGGCGCGGAAGTCATAGCCGCCGGGGAGGAGGCCTCCCTTACCTGCCCTTACTGCACCAATAAGATAGTGCTGACGGACAAGATGGCAGGCAACATCCGGCCGGACGGCATCATTCCCTTTAAGATCCCGAAGAAGGAATTAAAAGCCCATCTGGAAAATTTCTATAAGGATAAAAAGCTGCTGCCGAAGGACTTCTTTTCATCCTCCAAGATGGACAGGGTGACGGGAGTATATGTGCCCTTCTGGCTGTTTTCGGGCACGCTTTCCGGAAACTTCAAATTCAGCTGCTCAAATGTTTCCACTAAAGAAGAAAACAGTTATAAGGTTACCACCACTAAGAATTACCGGGTGGAAAGAGCCGCGGATGTGGGTTTTACGGACATCCCCATAGATGCCAGCGACAAGCTTGACGACAAGCTCATGGACTCCGTCCTCCCCTTCGATAAGGAAGAAATAAAGGATTATTCTGCGGATTATCTTGCGGGCTATGCCGCTGACCGCTTTGACGTACCTGGAAAACAGCTCCAGGGCAGGGCCGACGGCCTTATGAAAAGGACGGTTAAGGGACTGGTGGAAGCCTCCCTGGCAGGGCAATATACCAAAGTCAGCCCGGGATCTTCCTCCATGAACGCTTCGGATGTCAAGGTGCGATACGTCCTTTTCCCGGTTTATGTTTTTTCAATAAAATACGGAAAGAAAAGCTATGGCTTTGCGGTAAACGGCCAGAGCGGAAAGGTGGTGGGGCAGCTCCCCACGGATAAGAAGGTTTCAAGGATGTATTTCCTTACCCGTTTCGGCATCATATCCGCAGCCATCATGGCAGTATCCCTAATATCCTATTTTCTGGGAGGTGCCTTATGATGACGGAAAGAATAAGAAAGATAAGCAGGTTTGTTACTCTGTTTCTCATAAGCTTTATACTGTTCTCCCTGTCCCTCCCCGCCTTTGCGGGAGCTTCCGAGACAGAAACCACTCCATATTTTGAAAGGGATTCCTACGGGCTTCCCATCAGAAACCATGCAGAGGATCTGCCTGCCTGGTATCCCGAAGATATAGAAGGCTTTGTGGAATATCATGACTACAATGCCCCCCGGGTAGTGGACATAGCGGATATCTTTACGGACAGTGAAGAAGAAGCCATGCGGGAGAAGATCAACGGGATAATCGATGAGACCGGCTATGACGTGGTAATCTATACCGATTCAAATACCTACGGTTTCAACAAGGAGATGTACTGCTACGATTTTTATGATTTCTGCGGTTACGGTCTGGGAGATGAATTTTCCGGCATGATCCTCTTTGTATGCATGAACCCCAATGACCGGGGGTGGGTGGCAACCGCCACAGGTGATATAGAAGACGACTACACCGAGGACACCGCAAATGAGATGGACGACCAGCTTTATAACTTTATGGCTGCAGGTAAATACGGAGAGGGAGTTCTTGACTGGATAGACAATGTCTATACCCTCTATACCACAGGCTCTCCATTCTGGCCCGAATGGTTTCCCGAGGACTTTGAGGCTTTTGAAAGAAGCCATAACCCTGAGAGTCCCAGGATCTATGACGATGCAGGTCTTCTTTCCGGCACCGAAAAGGAAGATCTTGAGCTTAAACAGAGGGAGATAGCGGAAAAGTACGGTATCGACGCAGTGGTACATACCACAGCTCACAGCTACGGCATGAATGACGATGATTATGCCGATTGCTTTTACTATTACAACGGTTACGGACTTGGAGAAAACTATGACGGGATACTCCTTACGGTATTTGCCGGAGAATATCCCCGGACCACGGTAAAGGCCTACGGCGCCGGGGAATCCCATCTCACGGAAGTGAACTATGACCGGCTCTTAAGCCAGACCTCTTCCGAAATAGAGGATCACAATTACGGTTACGGAATGAAGAGATTCCTTAACAACGTGGAACACATGGAAAGGACAGGCCGGGTAAATAAGACCGCCGGCTCCTGGTTCTCAAGGCTCCTCCTGGCTCTCGGCATCGGAGCGGCAGTGGGGGGCATATCCCTCTATAAGGCCAAGTCTAAAATGGAGACGGTACGGGCGGCCTTCAATGCCGACAGTTACTTAAACGGCATAAAGAACATAACGCCTGTAGAAGACAGTTTCATAGATGAGAAGACCACCCGGACAAAGATAGTGGCTCCGGTTTACAGCAGCTCTTCCCATTCCTCATCTTCTTCAGGAAGATCCACTTACCACAGCCATTCCCATGGTTCCTCAGGCAGAAGCCACACCAGTTCCAGCCGGAGATTCTGAGAGAGATCAATGAAAAACCCTCTGCCGGTCATATCAGCAGAGGGTATTTTTGTACTTATCTTAAATTGGAGTTTTATTTTGCAGTGAAACGGATGACATTCCAGCTCAGGGCAGGGATATTGATAACTGCCTTGCCGTCAGTGATGCTTCCGCCTTTACCTGCAGTGGGAACCACGTTGTCAGGATTCTCTTCGGTATTGACCGCTTTCACATCATCATTATGCATAACTATATGCTCTGCGATAGACAGTTCCCCGAAGGACCTTAAGTCGATCTCCAGTTCAAAATCCTCCTCCATATCCCGGTTTACCGCAAATACCGTAACGTTGCCCTCATCATCGGTTACCGCTGCAGCGTCGATATAAGACACCTTATCATAGTCCTTGCAGGAATATACGGGGCTGTCGGTAATAGCGTTCAGCGCAGTTCCCCTTCCGTACTTTGAAGCATGGAAGAAGGGATAGAAAATGGTCTGCGCCCAGGCTCCTCCTCCGTTTCTGGTCATTATGGGAGCGATGACATTTACCAGCTGCGCAAGGCAGGCAACCTTGACACGGTCTGCGTTCCTTATGAGGGTTATCAGCATGGATCCCACCAAAAGCGCATCCTCAAAGTTATATATATCCTCAAGGAGGGGCAGGGCCCTGTTCCATTTATCCTGCTTCCAGATCTCCTGATCCTGCTCTTTTGAATGGTACCATACATTCCACTCGTCAAAGGAGAGATTGACCACGTGCTTGCTGTGTTTCTTTCCCTTCACCGCATCACAGATGGCAGCGACGCTCTTAATGAAATCGTCCATATCCATTGTTCTTGCAAGGAAGCCGGGAGTGTCTCCCGTAGGATTCTCATAATACCTGTGAAGGGAAACATAATCTACATTCTCATAACATACATCCAGCATTTCAAGCTCCCAGGAGCCGAAGGTGGGCATTTCCGAAGATGAGGAACCGCAGGCCACCACTTCGATCGAGGGATCCACCCATTTCATCATCTTTGCGGCTTCATTTGCAACCCTGCCGTATTCCTTTGCGGTCTTCTGCCCGGTTTGCCAGGGGCCGTCCATTTCATTTCCGAGGCACCAGAGCTTGATCCCGAAGGGATCCTTTTTACCGTTTGCGATACGCATATCGGAAAACTTGCTTCCTGAAGGGTGGTTTGCGTATTCAACTATATCCCTGGCCTGCTCCGGACCCCGGCTTCCGAGATTTACGGCGTACATGATCTCGCTTCCGGCGTTTTCCGCCCATTCCGCAAACTCATGCAGTCCTACCTCATTGGTCTCGGTAGTAAACCAGGCAAGATCCAGGCGTTTCGGGCGCTCTTCCCTGGGACCTACGCTGTCTTCCCAGTTAAATCCCGATACGAAGTTGCCTCCGGGATATCTTACAATGGGAACATTCAGTTTTTTAACAAGGTCTATCACATCCTTACGGAAGCCAAGCTCATCGGCTTCAGGATGTCCCGGCTCATAGATGCCGCCGTAAACTGCACGTCCCAGATGCTCGATAAAAGAACCGTAGATCCTCTTATCGATCTCTCCTATGACAAAATCCCTGTCAACTACCATTTTTGCTTTTTTCACGTTGTCCCTCCTTATACATGTATGCGTATATTATGGTATTCTTCTCCGCATGTCAACCGGAATATCCGCTTGATATTTTAGCCTAAAACTATATCTGCCACTTTGCAGCCCACTGTACCGATGAGATCCGAGGGTGCCAGTTCTATCTGAAAGCCCACCTTTCCGGCGCTGACAAATACTTTGTCAAAGCCCGCTGCCGTTTCATGAATAAAGGTGGGAAACTGCTTCTTCATACCGATTGGAGAGCATCCCCCATGGACATAGCCCGTCAGGGGTAGCAGTTCCTTCTGTTTTATCATACCGACCGACTTTTCCCCGGAAGCCTTTGCTGCCTTTTTCAGGTCCAGCTCCGCTCCCACAGGCACCACAAACACATAATATGCCCCGCTCTTTCCCTGAGTCACAAGGGTCTTAAAAACCTTCTCCGGATCCTCTCCCAGGATACCGGCGATCTCTTCACCGCTCATGGTGGCGTCCGGCTCATATGAGTGGCTCTCATAAGAAATCTTCTTCCCGTCAAGAACCCTCATAACATTTGTCTTCTCTTCCTTCTTCATACCCTAATCCCGTTTCTCTCTATTACCCGCAAACTCTTTCCACTGAAATCTTCTGAGATCCACCCTGCCCTCTGCCACTTCAACGCCTTCCGACATGAGGATCTCCACCTGTTTCTCTGCGCCGCCATAGGCGTATCTGTCCGCCAGCTCACCCTTTGCATTCACCACCCGGTGGCAGGGGATCGAGACAGGATCCGGATTCTTATGGAGCGCATTCCCGACGGCCCTGGCCATCTTACGGTTCCCGGCGGCCTCCGCCACCTGCCCATAGGTTGCGACACATCCCCTGGGGATCTTCTTAACCGCTTCATAGATCCTCTGTGACGGACTTTCCGATATCAGATATGCCCCTGCGGATCCAGAACCTGCAGGGGCGTTTTCCTTCTCATATTTATTTTTCCCGTTAATACGCATTCTTATTGATAAGTCCCGTGAATATGGTCATGAACATTATCTTTATGTCAAAACTCATGGTCCAGTTCTCGATGTAGAAAAGGTCGTACTCCACCCTCATCCGTATCGAGGTATTTCCCCTGAGGCCGTTTACCTGCGCCCAGCCTGTGAGCCCGGGACGTACCTGGTGCTTTATCATGTAACGGGGGATCTCTTCCTTGAACTTCTCCACAAACTGGGGTCTCTCGGGCCTGGGACCCACTATGCTCATGTCTCCGCGAAGGATATTGAATAACTGGGGCAGCTCGTCCATGCTGGTCCTTCTTAGGATCCTGCCGATCTTTGTTACCCTGGGATCCCCGGGAGTAGTCCAGCCCTTCTCCTCATCATCCGGCTCCTGCACCTTCATGGTGCGGAATTTATACATCTGGAAGGAGCGGTTGTGCAGCCCCACTCTCTCCTGCTTGAAGATCACAGGTCCCGGTGAAGAAAACTTAATGGCTATGGCGGAGATCAGCATAACAGGACTGAAAAGGATAAGAAGAAAAGCAGATCCCACTATATCCACTATCCTCTTTGCCATCTTATTAAGCTCATTTGTAAGGGGCACGTGCCTTATGTTTATTACAGGCAGGCCGTCCAGGTCCTCCATGTAAGGACGTGAAGGGATCACGTCATTGTAATCCGGGATAAACTGGGTGTGCACTCCGGACTTCTCGCACTGAGCCACTATGTGTTCAAGCTTTCCGTATTCATCAAGGCTCAGGGTTATCGCTATCTCGTCAAGCTTGTTTTCCGGCAGGATGTATTCCAGATTCCCGATGGTGCCGAGGACCTTAATACCCTTATAGACGGTGCCGGCTTCCACCTTGTCATCAAGGATGCCCCTAATGACATAACCCCACTGGGGATTTAAGCGGAGCTTATTTATATAGCTCTCCGCCGCCTTGGAATAGCCGATGAGCAGCACGTATTTAAGGTTGAACCTCTTTTTCCTTATGTATCTTAGGAAGTATCTGACTGCGTTTCTGAACAGGGTCTCCAAAACGATATTTATCACATAGAAATAAAAGATCATCCGTCTGGAGAAGTGGTTCTGCCTTATGAGATACAGTACCACGATGAATATCAGCATGCCTACCGTGTTGGCCTTGATGATATTGTAGAATTCCCTCTTTCTGCCGGAAGCCCTCTTGGAATTGTACATATTGAATTCATAGTACAGGAAGAGATATCCGATCACCAGGAAGGGGAGAGCTTCCATGTACATGTAGTACGGAAGGTGGAGTATGCTCTGATCCTCCCAGGGCGAAACGAATTTCGCCAGATATGCTAAATTATATGAAGCTGCGATCACCAGAGCGTCAAGCAATACATGGGCTCTGTTGAAGGAGCGTTGATTATCCTTTATCAAAATAATCCTCCTCTTTCGTCATGACCCCCGGGGATCATGCGGTAAGGCGCTTTATCATATTCAGCCACAACTCCAGCTGTATGCGGACATAGTTCTTGAAATTCGAAGGGGAGTAGGGATATTTCCTGCTTTCACGACAGAGTATGTAACCCCTCTTTATCCCGGAAAGGTAGGCCCTTCCGTACCCCAGCGCTATGAAAAACAGTGCCTTTATCCCGAATCCTATCAAAAGGAAGGGCAGGTTCAGTATGATCTGCGGGGTGGGCATGTTCTTCATCACTATATACATATTGTTCCTGGCGGATAGCCGGACCTTGAAATCATTATATCTGGAACCGGAGACCCCGCTGCCCAGATGATAGACCACCGCGTCCGGGGTATATACATTCCGGTATCCCATAATACGGGCTCTGTAGCCGATATCCACGTCTTCCAGATAGGCAAAATGGAATTCGTCGAACCAGCCTATCTCATCAAGGATCTTTCTCCTGTAAATGGCTCCGCCGCCGCAGGCCGCAAAAACATCCGCCCTGGTCTTATATCTGACAGCGCTTCTGTCCTTTCCTCTGGCATAGGCCCAGCCCAGAGCACAGTACAGGTCTCCGGCGCCGTCCAACTTGTCGGGCTTCATCATCTGCAGCATCCTTGAGGCAACGGAAAAGATCCTGTCATCTTCCTTGATAACGGAAAGCAGGCTCTCCACAAAACGGCTGTCCGCCCTGGTGTCATTATTTAAGAGGATTACAAAGGGCGTGTCCGAAGCTTTTATTCCCTCATTTACGGCACGGGAAAAGCCGAAGTTATCCGAGAGCTCTATTAACGTCACTTCCGGATATTCCTGCTTTACGATATCCGTGCTCCCGTCCTTCGACAGATTATCCACCACGATCACCCTGAAATCCTTCTCGGTCTGTTCCCTTAAGGAATCAAGGCAGCCCCGTATATACTTTTCTCCCCTGTAATTCGGGATGATAACAGTTACTTCGCTCATTTTATCCTGAATAAGATATCCGGATCCACCACCACGGTGTATCCCATTTCCCTTACCTTTTCACACATCTTAAAGGGGTCCCTGTCAATAACGCCCTTAAGCTCTTTTCTTATGGCAAAGGCGTGCAGGCTCACCGCCTCTGTCTCCCTTGCCATGGAGGCTCTGTGCATATATCCGGAAAACCTGAAATCTATTTTACCATATTCCGGGATCTTTCTGCCATCCTTATCAATTATGCAGCCGTTGGACACCGTGCGGCCGGTCTTTCCTATGATCCTGGCTCCCACTATCCCCACTTCTTCCCTTGCGAAATACCCCGCCATACAGCGTTCGTAGTCCGCAGTCAGGGCTTCCAGCCTGTTGTCGATAAAGATAAGATATCTGTCCTTATCAATATTTATCCCGGAATAAAGGGGATGGAAAAAGCCTCTGTGGGCGGTGTCTTTGACCTCTGCCCCTATGCCCCTTCTTATGAAATAGTCCTGCACTGCCTTCCTGCCGTTATCATAGGCGTAGAGCTTGCTCAAAGGATTCCCGGCAGTGGAGGAAGGAGATAGCCTCCAATGATAGAGCACCTTATCCACATGCGCTATCCTGTCCCTCGGCACTATCTCCGAAAGCCTCAGCACCAGATCGTGGTCCTGGGCGCCGTCATACTCGCTTCTAAGCCCCTTAAGCTTATCCATCAGCTCCTTTTTCACCGTCAGCAGATGGCAGATATAGTTATTGGATAAAAGCAGGTCAAGATTAAAATCCGGTTTCCTGTTGGGGCAGAAATACCTGTCCCGGGATCCGTCATATTTATCCTCGTCGGTATAGATCACATAAGCCCCGGCCGCTGCAGCCCTTGCGCTTTCAAGGAGGGCGTCCGGGGAAAGGAGATCATCATGGTCCAGGAGGGACACATATTCCCCCTCTGCTTCCTTAAGGGCCTCATTGCTGTTTTCCGATATGCCCCTGTTCTCCTTAAGCTTTTTATATTTTATCCTTAATTGGTTTTCCGGGTCCTCAAGGTAGGCTTTCACCACTTCCCCAATGCTGTCATCGCTGCTGCCGTCCGCGATCACAGTCTCGAAATTCCTGTAGCTCTGGGCTTTAAGGGAATCGAGAAGATGGGCAAAATCATCCATATCGGGAGAACATACAGGGATTATAACACTGATAAAGGGCAGCTTTTCCATGTCCTCCGCTGTTTCACTGAAATCCGAAAAAGCCTGTTCCTCATAGCTCTCCGAGTAGCGCCTGTCATCCAGGCTCTCCTTTATCCCTTCCGCCACCCGGAAAAAAGCCGCTCCCGCACCGTTGCGGCCGGCATAGTCCTTCAGTTTTCCAAGCTCCTGCCTTATCTTTACCGGATCCATTTAATGAACACCCCTTAAATACTTAAATCAAAAATACGGATCAGATCTCATCCAGTATCTTAACTGCATTCAATATAAACGCCATTACCTTTCCCGGCCTGTCGATATGGAGAGGCAGCATGGAAAGGAAGAGGGAACACTCAAAGAGCCGTACCGTAGGCACATCCACTCCGGCTTCCTCCAGCTTCCGGTCAAAGATCCTCTTATACTCCCTGACATCCGAATCCAT
This sequence comes from Lachnospiraceae bacterium, assembly GCA_017448845.1. Taxonomy (GTDB): domain Bacteria; phylum Bacillota; class Clostridia; order Lachnospirales; family Lachnospiraceae; genus NK4A144. The sequence continues at coordinate 6,227 of JAFSKT010000149.1, read as the reverse complement.
TTCCAGCTTAAGACCCATAGATTCATCAAGGCTTATTACGAAAAGACCGCTGTTTATGAAATCGTACTGCCCCGAAATGGAATGGGAAAGCTTTGCCACATCATAGAGCGGATCTGAATAGATCTCTTCACTCTTTTCCGCACCTCTGGGATCTATAAGCCGCATTAAGCTGGTCTCAGGAGAATAGAGGATATTTGAGAAACAGAGATCCCCGTGGCTCACCACCTGCCTTAATTCCTCTTTCTTTTTTCCCATCATGGAATCGTATTTCTCTTCATAACGCTTTACGATCTCATCTATTCCCGAATAGGGAGTACCGCTTATGATGTAATTGCTGATCTTTTTGAAATCCGGATGGGCCTTCAGCTCCTCTATACGCTTTTCTACCTTGTCTATATAAAGCTCTTTCCGCTTTTCATAGAAGTCGTTCCAGGTTACCCTCTTTTCTGCCCTCTCTGAAAGGAAGTGGAAGATGATATCCAGTATCTTTTCAAACTCCTCTGTGGAAATGGCCCCGTGAACATAGCGGATAGCCAGATCCGTCATGCGGTAGCGCTGCATCTTATAGGAGGACACACTTCCCTCGTCCTTAAAGTCGTAGGGCAGTACAAACCAGCTCCTCATATTTTCCGGAAGGAGATAGTAAAAGTTGTATTCCCGGCGGATCTTATCCTTATTGCTGCTCCTCTTTACTACGGTATATTCATCTCCGGAAAGGGAATTGAAGAACCTGGCCTCAAACCCTCCGGTAATAAAGCTTAAAAACTGCTCCTTCCGTGAGATATCAAAGAAGGCGTCATTCTCCACCTCGTCATATTCCAGGACCTTTTCCCTTAAACCACTGACTCCCTCTGTGGCATCCGCAGCATTAATGAAGGCCTCCCTGTTATGGAAGATCACTGCCGCAACATTATCGCCGCTCATTACACGGAAGTCATCCTCGCAATAGCCTGCCTTTTTTAAGATAACGGAGAATTCCTCGCTGTCCTTTATCATGCAGTCGGAAAAAATAAGGAGCACTGCACTGTCCGGACCTGTCTCCTTATAACAGGACCGCTTAAAGTCTTCATATTCCCGGATATCCGCTTTTAACCTGCTCTTTTCAGCTGCCTCCCGGGCTCCCGACTCAAATATATCCCTTAAGCACTTTCTCCTGTATATTATACGTCCAAAGGATTTTACCCCTGTGATCTCCCTTATCTCATCACCGGGCTTTGATCTGTCATCATAGACCATTATCACGTCTTTCATACTCTGACGCTGCTCCTTCCTTTATCTTTTCCCTTTTTCTCCGAACTCCAGATGATCACGAACACTATGGTAAGTATGAGGAAAATAGCCGTTCCCATCATATTATACGCACTTCCGAGCCTGCTCTTTTCGCCGGACAGCAGCGAATTGATATAGCGGATAAAGGCCCCCAGATCGAACTCCGTACCGAAGGTGCCTGCAAATGCTTTAAGTGCCAGAAATTCCATTCCCCATCCTAAAAGGGAAGAAAGGAATACCAGGGGACTCCTTCCCCTTATAAGCTTCCTTAAGAATAAATACCAGGAATTGGCAATGTCCAAAGCGTTTAATAAAGCCATGGACCTCTTTGACCTCTTCTTCGTTATCAGATATTTATTTAAGTATCTGTAGGTGGAAGTAAAAAAGAAGTAGCAGAAGAAAAGGAATACAATACCCGCAAGAAGCACTGTCAGCACCGGATCCGCCCCCTTCATGAATAAGATCTCAAAGGGCAGTGTCAGCGCAAGGAGGGCTAAGGTATCAAAAAACCTGTCTATCACCACCAGGAGTATGCCGGTCTTATACATCCCCGTCATATTTTTAACCGCCGCTATCCTGTATATCTCACCTAACTTAAAGGGGATAATGAGGTTCACGAAGGTGGTCCTTACATAGAGAAAGAGAACGTCAAAGAAGGAGAGCTTTTTTTCCTCCAGCAACACAAGATAAAACCTTATGAATTTGAAAAGATGGGCACCGGCAAAGCAGATTATCACCGGACACAATAAATATGATCTGAACCCGAAATCAAAGAAAAACCTCATCTGATCTCCTCTGCCCTGTATTCTTCAATGACCTTTTCCCTGTATTCACCCTTTACGGATTCCGGATCCGCAAAGTAATCAAAGAGCATCTTTAAGACGGTGACCGCCTGGTTCCAGAGTTTCACATTTGATACCTGATCTGTCTCTCTCCAGGAAATGGGGAAGAACCTGCATTTCTGATCGTAATACTTCATGGCTAAGACCATGCAGTAATTGAACATAAGGTTATCCGGGAAACGCATATAGAACCTGTCCTTCAGCATGGAAACATCATACATGTTAAGTCCGCTTCCCAGGTCAAATACCCTTCTCCTTATAACAGCCGCAAAGAGGAAATCATATACTATGTTTCCGAAGGTCCTTAAAAAGGAATAACCGTAGAGCCTGCTGCCCCGCATGAAACGGGCACCAAGCACGCAGTCATAGAACCTGTAGTAGCCCTTTTTGAAAACGGGAAGGAAATCCCGGATATTTCCCTGATCGTCACCGTGAAGCATCACCACATGGCTGAAACCGTTATTTACTGCATAGTTAAAAGCCACCTTCTGGGACCCGCCCAGACCGTAATTCTCTTCATTCCGGAAAAGCCTTAAAGGCAGCTCCCCGTGCTCTTCCTTAAATTTCAGCACCGCTCCCTCGGTGTCGTCGGTGCTCCTGTTATTTATGACAATTACCTCGTCTATATACTCCATGACCTCACTGTCAAGCTGGGAGAGGACGCGAACTATCTGCTTTTCACAATTATAAGCCGGTATGAATAATAAAATCCTGTCTTTTTCCACTGTCTTTCCCTTTCTTTTCCTGAGCTGTCCCTATGCTCCGTTCCTTACGATCTCGCTTCGTCCCCTATATCCCGTCATAGATCACGGGCACATAATCCTCCCCCGAAAAGATATCCTTTATCTCCGGATCCCTCCTGGTCTCTGCGAAATACGCGCCGTTCCTTGCGGCGTCCGCTCCAAGAAGGTTCAGTACTGCCTGGTCATAGTGGTATTTATCCACCATATGGTCGTCACCCACACCGGAAAGAAGAGTCGATACCAGCACAAACCTTGGATCCGTCCTGCAGAGCTCGGTCTGCAGATCCGCTATGCGCTTGAAGGCGTCGTGCTTTCCCTTTTCTCCCCCTATCCTTATGATAAAGAATTTATCGATCCCCGCCACAAAGAGCTTGGATGAAAAAACATTGATATCCGTAAGATACTGTTCGTCGGGGATATTTTCAAGCACATCGTTTTCCCCCTGCAGAAATACCAGGAACTGGTTTCCCACGGTATATCCGCTGCTTTCCAGGTATTCCTTTGTCCTCTTAAACCTGTCCGTGACTTCGTTACTCACCGCTTCCGAAGCCCAGTAAACGGAGCTCATGCCACCCTTTGACGCGGATACCGCTATCACCGGAGTCCCGGTCTCCTCATACCAGGTGTTGATGAAGGAACTCACAAGGGAGCCCCTCTTCATGTAGAAGTCATTCATGATCTCCGTGTTTTCGAAGATCCCGAAGGGTTCCACCACACTGTATAACATCGTGGGGTCAGACACGGAACGGAACTCCGCTCCCGCCCCCTCTGTTACAGCCGGGGCTTCCTCCGCATTGCCCCCATATCCGGACATATTGCTCTGGCCTGCAAAGACAATGATATCCACTACCTTCTCTTCTTCGCTGTCCTCTAAGAGCTCTTCCGTTTCAGCTTCGGATATGGTCTTCTTTATCTCCGGATCGATCTCTTCCACCGGTTCAGGTTCCGGCTCGGAAACGGTTATGGTGGACGGCACATCTGAAAGGATACTGCCCTTAACGGTGCCGTTCTTTATGCTGCTCTTATCTCCGGGAACACCGTACCAGGAAATGAATACGGCTGCGCCCGCGGCAAAAAGAGCCGCAAAGAGCAGCAATCCCATGATCAAAATGGCTGTTTTTCTCTTTTTATCCCTTTTTTTCAATAAATATCTTTCTGGTCACAAAGTTGTAGACCATGACTACCCCGGTGGCAAATATCTTTCCAAGTGTTTCCTTGAATTTCCAAAGCAGCCCGTTAAAGCCCGTCTGCAGAAATGCCACGTTATCAAATACCGCAAGAACCCCCAGTATCAGAACCTCATTCAGCAGAAGACCTATAAGGGAAAGCACCGCAAAGATGGTGAATTCCTTACGCCTGTCCATATTCTCGTCATGGACAAAGACGAATTTCATGCTGGTAAAGTAATTAAATATCAGGGAGATGGTAAATCCGAAAAATGCCGCTATGGCAACCGTGGTCTTGGCGTTGCCGAAGCAGAGTATGATAAGTGTGTATATCGCGAAATCTATAAGGAAGGACAGACCTCCCACGATCCCGAATTTCAGTATCTGTTTGATCAGTTTTTCCATGATTATTGTATTTCCTTGTGTTTTATATCCCGGCTTATTTGTCAGGACGCCGGGTTAATGCCCTCTCTTACAGTATCCTGTTCAGCCTTGCAAAATCCCTGAGGGCGTTCTTTCCGATGCCGAAGATCCTCTTCATGTTTATGGAATTGACGCCTCCCTGTCTGGGTCTGAAGGTGATGGGGATATAGCGTATGGACCTGTTATGCTTTGTGAAAGCCACCGTAAGAAGCACATTTGTGAGGAAATAGTCCTTAGGCACATACTTCAGCTCCCGTTTCAGGGTCTCTCCCTTCATAAGCCTGAAGGGCGTATTGGCGTCCTCCACCCATACATGGAAGCAGAGAAATACCACCGCTTTAAGTATCTTTGTGACAAGGATCCTTGAAAGGCCGTCCTGCCTGCCCTTTCTGGAACCTATCACCATGTCGTAATGACGCCTGCATCTGTAGAACTCTTCAAATTCCGCCGGATTGGTCTGGCCGTCCGAGTCGGTCTGGAAAACATAGTCAGCCCCTTCGGACAGGGCGAATTTATAACCGTAGAGGATGGTGCCTCCGTGGCCGGAATTCTCCTTATGTTTAACTATGAGCCTGGGCCTGTTCTTCTGTTCTTCCTGAAGGACGCTTAAGGTGCTGTCCCTGCTGCCGTCATCAACTATAACGAGCCTGGAATCCTCTCCCGCCATTACAGCAATGGGATACCATTCATCCACCACTTTCCTTATATTGGCTTCCTCGTTATAAGCCGGAATGACGATATACAGTTTATCCTGCATCATTTCCTCCAGTCCCGGACCCTGAAGGGTCTCTCCTGAAAAACGAAATATAAACAATAAGATATCCGTAATACAGCACCGCGCCTGCCATCAGGGCATGGCGGTTCTCGCCGAAGATCCTGAGTACAAAGTAAAAATAAAGGAGAAGCAGGCAGTACATAGCTCCCTTGGCCAGTTCAGGTCTTTTTAGTTTCTTCAGGTCAAAACCCTCTTTCCCCGCCTTCATAAGCACCGTCCCGGCAGAGGCTGCGGTCAGCACAAAGAAATCATAGATCCTGTGGTAAGTCATGATAAGGCTTAAAAGTATCAGCAGGGAAAAGAACCTGTCATCCTCATTTTCCGGAAGGATGAAAGCCATGACCACAAGCCCCAGCATGATGATCACCGTAAAGACCGGACTGATGGATGCGCCTTCCGACAGGGCACCGATATCAATGGATCCCTCTCCCGCAAGAAGGGATGAAACCTTTAAGGGTTCCCTTATCATGTCTATGAATCCCTTTCCCAGCATCGCTGCACCAACGGCAGTCAGAATGACATGGGGGATAAGGGATATGATGAATTCCTTAAATCTCCGCTTATATAAAAAGTACACGGCAAGGGGCGCCGTAAGTGTATATTTGAAATATGATACCGCCAAAGCCAAGCCTGACGATACTTTTTTCTCCCTCTCCGAAAGATATACCGCAAGGAGAAAGAAGAAGAAGGAAAACAGGGTATGCTGTCCCACTCCCAGCTGATTCCTGAAGGGCGTTCCCGCAAGCATAAGGAGCATCATCATATTGAAGACATCCTTCTGCATATCCTTTAAGAAGGTCTTCCTTAAAAGCAGGCAGATCCCGGCTGTAAATAAAAGGTTCAGGATGAGCCAGAGGACCCTTGCCGCCCTGTAGGGCAGGAAGGTCATGGGAAAGAGGAGCATAAGGAGACTGGGAAACTGGTTAGCTTCCATCTTCTGTGGAGCTCCCGCCTCCTCAAAAACCCTGTAAAACTCTGCCACAGGTCCCTGGGACATGATCCCGGTTTC
>JAFSKT010000148.1 GCA_017448845.1 Lachnospiraceae bacterium | reverse complement strand
CCCGTATATGGATCGTCCTTATTCCAGGTCCATTTGCTGGGCGTTGCCTTCTCGTTCTTATTTCTGTTCTGCTCATGGGCATCGCCGCTTCCCGTGTAGGGATCGTCCTTATTCCAGGTCCATTTGCTGGGCGCTGCCTTCTCGTTCTTATTTCTGTTCTGCTCGTGGGCGTCGCCGCTTCCGGTGTAAGGGTCGTCCTTATTCCAGGTCCATTTGCTGGGCGCTGCCTTCTCGTTCTTATTTCTGTTCTGCTCATGGGCGTCGCCGCTTCCGGTGTAGGGGTCGTCCTTATTCCAGGTCCACCTACTGGGAGTAGCCTTGGGATTCACATTCCTATTCTGTTCATGAGACGTTCCGCTTCCCGTGTAGGGATCGTCCTTTTCAAGAGTCCATACGCCGGCTCTGGGGTTCCTGGAAGGATCCACCATCTCAGCCTTGCTGTAATCCCTTGCGGGGATCATCTGACCGCCTGCATCCATATGGGCCACATTGTTCTTATTGATATCATGGGAGGTCCCGCTTCCGGTGTAGGGATCGTTGGGATAAAGAGTCCAGGTACCGGCCCTGGAGTTCCTGGAAGGATCCAGCATGTCAGCCTTGGTGAAGTCCTTGGCAGGGATCATCTGGCCGCCCGCATCCTTATGGGCAGCGTTACTCTTATTGATATCATGGGAAGTTCCGCTTCCGGTGTAGGGATCGTTCTGATTGTATGTCCAGACTCCGGCTCTGTCATTCTTGGACTTGTCCATCATATCCTGTTTGGACAGATCCTTGGCGGCTATATCCTTACCCTGATCATCCTTGGAACCCACATTGTTCTTATTAATATCGTGGGATACCCCGCTGCCGGTGTAGGGATCGTTCGGATTAAGGGTCCAGAGACCCATGCCCTTATTCTTATTCTTTGTGGGATCTGTCATATCCTGCTTGGACAGATTGCTGCTTGTACGGTTCTCCTTATGGGATTCACCCTCACCGAGATAATCCCCGTCCTTAAACTTCCATACACCGCCGCTTTCCCATGAAGGGCTGATCTGGTTAATGGTAAATAATTCCCTGTAAGCTATGGTGGTGGTCTCAGTCAGAAGCCTGCTCTGCTCGGCGTTAAGTTCCCCGTATTCCTTTGCGGTAACGGTACAGCCTGTAAATACATAGGCCCGGGCACAGTTGGTGAAACTGAAATTATCTCCCCAGTCAGGGGCGGGAGACCGGTTTACAAAAAGAATTACCGGCAGAATAAGGTCGGTCCCCAAAGTAAGGGGATCCACAAAACCTATATTGAAATCAGCACTGGCAGAAACACCCACGTACCTCTCCACCTGGAATGTAAAGGGTCTGGTAATGGGTTTTCTCAGCATATGTACATAGTCATTGAGTCCGCCTTCCTGGTAGTAGTCAAAGTCATTTTCCTTTGTGAAGACTCTGACGGAACGGCAGGGTAGCATAAATGCGGCCTCCACCTGCAGCGCAAATGCATAGCCGACTGTCGGATTCAATATGGACTTTTTCTTGGAACGATCATAATTACCGCCGGACATATGATCCTTTCTTTCTCTGTATGTTTTGCCCCGGACGTTTAACTCATCCGTATGGGCTTCATATCAAGAATACTCTTTTCCTTCTTACTGTCCTTTGAGGGATTAAGGCTGGCATTTATTCCGGAGATCTCGCTGCACCACTTCCTCCGTTCCCTGTGCTCCAGCGCCAGAACGCTGTCCTCGCTCCAGTGGAAGTAGTATGAAATAAAGGACATCTCCTTATAAAGCTCATCCTCAGGGTAGAGCCTTATCCCTCCCCGGTAAAATTTAGGGGCACCTCAAAGCTCCTTCCGCAGTCCGGACATACAGCCGTAAGCGTAGGAGGCTCGATGTCGTTTATCCTCTGGTACATATCCTGTAAGTAAGCCAGATCCGCCGTAAAGAGCTTTTCCACCAGAGTTGCCGTTATGGCATCCACTCCTTCTAACTCCGTTATGACACGGCTTAAGATGACCACTGTGAGATATGAGGGATTCTGCAGTACTCGGGGATCTCTTGTGGCATAGATCTCGTCTCCGGCCGTAGCCAGCCTCATCTTGCCTCTCCTGTGCAGCTCTCCTGTGGAATCCATGTAGCCTTTTGGTAGAGTGAATTCATATACTGTTTCCATGTTTAGCCTCCTGTTCTTTGAGAGCCACGGCATTTAAAGCCCGCTTCGCGGGGCCGTGGCCTACGTACCGTAAAGTTTTCATAGAAAACTTTACAATACCTTTTGTAAGCTTTATGAGGTGTGCGAGCAGAACTCGCACACCCGAAAAACCTACAAATTGTGTCCGGCAAAGCCGGATCCTGATCGCAAAACCGCGATCAAACACCTTAAGGCGTTTAGTTCGGGATTACCAGTTCCTCGTATGCGATCTCAACGCTCTCAATTGCAACGTCGGAGTTCTTCGCATCAAGGTCGGGTGCATTGTACTTAGCAACCCAGGCATTGGTAAGTGTCCATGTTCTGGTTCCCGTGGTGGATGTTACCGTCTGCTGAGGTGCACCGGGGTTGATGTCGATAAGCTCTATCGTTACATCATACCTGGGCATCTGGCCTCTGGTCTCACTCACACACTCCTGAATCCAGGTCTTGAATGCGCTCTCAAGAATATAACCCATACGAAGAGTTACATTACCGTGCTTTACAAGTCCGGGGATCTTAACCGGAGCAAGTGATCCGGAGTTACCCTGCCTGAACTCAATAACATCAACTGATCCTTCCACACCTGTCACTTCGCTGAAAGCAGCGGTTCCGGCAATATTGGAAACAGTGACCAGGAAATTCATTTTTGTCAACGGATAGTATGAACCACTACCGTTATCATAAGTATTTGCTGGCATAATTATCTATTTTCCTTTCCTTTTATTTTTTAGCCTTATTCTCCGCCGCCTGCCTCAGCAGTAAACTGAGTAATGCGGAATATTACAAACTCTGCAGGCCTTGAAGGAGCTATACCGATGTTGCAGATAAGACGGCCGTTCATGATATCGTCCCTTGTCATTGTGCTGGGTCCGATCTCTACGAAGTAGCTGCTTGCAGGTGAATCACCGGCCAGCATTCCGTTTCTCCACAGACCATCCAGGAATCCTGAAATGGTAAGCTGTACTCTCTGCCACAATGTGGAATCATTGGGCTCAAATACAACCCAGTTGGTATTAGCCTTGATGCTCTCCTCAACATAGATAAAGAGCCTGCGTACATTGACATATTTGAACGAGCTGTTGCTGGAAGCCGTGCGGGCACCCCAGATCCTGATTCCCTGTCCGGGCAGCTGCCTGATAAGGTTGATGCCTTCGGGATTCAGGATATCCTGCTCATCCTTTGTGTAATTGGTCTTGAGACCTGTACAGAATACAGTCTCGTTTGCAGGAGCCTTGTGAACTCCGCGGTTGATATCGGTGCGGGAATATACGCCCATTACCGCTCCTGAAGGAGGAATAAATCCTGCCTGGTTTGTGGAACGGTCAAACACCTGTATCCAGGGATGGTACATAGCCGCATAAGTGGAGTCGATCATGTTCCTGTAATTGATAAGATCTGTGGTCTTATACATATCACCGGGCATGTCGATAACTGCGAAACGGCTCTGTGTATTCTCACAGTGTCCAACCAGAGCAACCACCACTTCAGGAATGGTTATGCCGGGAACTGCAAGCATGCTGATGAGATCGTTCTCGATGAATGCCTGTATTCCGGATCTCTTGCCGGGGCCGTTGTCCTCACCTATGAAGGTTGCAGCGTTTACCTTTGATACAGAACCGTCGCTTCCTCCGTCAAGGAAGAATGCACCGCTTGTTGCCTCGTCGCCCATGATAGCTTCCACAGGGTTCATAGCCTCTTTAAGCGGATCAACAGTGACATTGATAAGCTCACTGCCTGCAAGACGTGATCCTATATACTTGGGTGAATTGATGTTGAAGCTGAGCTCTGAATAGCTTTCAGCCTCATCTGCGTACCTTACGCCCATATCCACAGATACGAGATACAGCAGAGACTTCGGGATGATAGCATCATCAACTACGCTGTCGGGGAGCTCGTCCTCGAATACAACCTCGTTGTCAAAGATGGTCTTGATGGTGGTGTAAGTTCCCTCGAATTCTACAAGGTCGCCTTCCCTGAATCCATCAGTGCTCTTTGCCTTATAGCCGTTCTCTGTAGCCTCTATGAGCTGCATCTTATGCTTCTTAACGGTATTGAGCGTAACCTGGATCTTGTTTCCCCATGTTCCGGGGTTCTTTGCCTCTACCTTCAATATTCCCTGGGTAGCCTTGGCAACAGCCGCATCCTTGGGGGCAACACGCATTACGAAACACCTTGTGCCACCGTTTGCAAAGAACTGCTCAACGCTGTGAGCCAGGAATCTGTACTCGCCGTAAGCAAACTCACTTAAGAATCCGCCAAACTGCTGGGTAAAAGCCTTAAAACTGGGAACGAGTAAGGGTGCGCCCTCTACGGGTCCCTTTTCAGCGAAGCCTACAAATCCGGCTGTGCTGGTTCCTACTCCCTCTATGCTACGGGGGGAATTATCATATTCCTCCACATAAACTCCGGGTGAAAAATATTCTGCCATCTTAATATCTTTCCTTTCTTTTTTAGTTCTGACGTTAACTACGTCAATCCGCCGTTACTTTTGTCTGTCCCGGCATGGTTATACTGATCTGCCCCGCATAAGCACACATCAGCTTGCAGTCCTGTGTAAGACAGGGCTTGCTGTTCACCAGTACCTTTGGCTTTGTGGGTATCCACGTTCCTGCCGGAGCCGGCACGCAGGGCTGGGGAGTGAGAACTCCTAAAGCTGCTGCTGTAGCCGAAGCCACTGTGGGATTTGCAAGGGATGTACACATCCCGAAGGGTCCCACATTTGTCATTGGTGCGCAATCCTGAATGGTTGCCGCCGGTTTTCCTTCCGTAGTCACCACTGCCTGTGATGATACTTTTATCGGTGCCGGGGCCGTGCCCATACTGCACATGAGATTTGCACCCATTGCTGTGAGCTGACTCAAACCAATGCCTCCTTGTTTCTGAAATCCACTGTCTGAAATCTCACTTCATCATTTACCTCGTAACGCACCAGATATCTGATATCCGTTCCGTCGTCACGTACCCTTAAGAGGTAATCCCCGTTTTCGGATACTGTGCCGAAGACTATGCGCATGATAGGTGAATTGGAAGCGAACTCTCCCTGTAAAGCGTCCTTCAGCCGGACAGACTGAGGTGCGACGGTCTCTGTCACCTCAATTTTTTCATAGCTTTCTTTGTCTGTCTTAAGCAAACCATAATACATATCAGCCATTTCCACTCGTCCCGAACCCGAGCCGAAAACCGTCATGGTCTTCTTTTTCTCATCATATTCGTGACTGAAGCAGACCGGCCTTAGAAGGTTTACCGCTTCAATTTTTTTTAAGAAAGGGAGATTGCCTGAGAGACTTAACAGCCCTTCACCGCTAAACATATTCTCAGATGGCATCAGGAATATATCCATGGCCGGAGTACTGCTGTCCAGGTCTTCATAAACGACCTTCATACGGTATTCTTCATATCCATATACCTTTATCTGCATAAGAAAGTCTTCTCTGCCGGTATTTATGAACACGTAGGTCCCGTTTCCTCTGTATTCCGGTCTTACAGGTTGGCCGTCCCTCAAAAAACTTACGTTTCTCTCATTCACTGTCGCTCCCGTTGTCGTATCCACGAGACTAACCAAAAGATCCAGTCTTGCCTTGATAACGAAAGCTTCCACTTATCTCCTCCTTTCATAAAAAACGATACAATGGTTACATGGTGGGGAATTACTGGTCTTCCCCGGGAATATGCACGCTGAAGCTTGCATCCACGACTCTCGGTGTACTGATGATATCACCGCTTGACAGGTATACGGGTGCCGCCTTGTAGAACAGGCTGATCTGATAAGGCTTGTTGATAGCCTGCCACACCCTTACCTTCTCCTCCAGACTTATCTTCGCCTGAGACAGTGTGATCGGAGGTTCCTGGGTCGTGAGCCAGGATTGCAGTTCATCGGGGCGCACAGAGTTATTGTCATTGACTATCTGTGCAACACGGCCGATGATCTTTTGTATATCCGGTGCCTTTAATCCCATCTGGGAGGAACCGTTGATAAAGACCATATAATAAAGCGCATACGGTCTTGGCGGCTTACTCAGCTCTGCCCTTCCTCTTTCCACCAGTCTCGGTGTGGTGACCTGGATGTCCTCAACTATATCATAGAGGTACAGACCTACAATGTAGTCCACATCCTGTGAAAGAGGTGAGCTTATCTCGATATTGTTGGGAGAGGGGATGGGCTCCGGGCACATCTTCTCCCTCAACGTCCTTACAATATATGCACTTACATCCGAAATAATAGGATAATCAGCCATTCTATTCTCCTCTTAAGGCTGAGAGTATCTCCTCAACCTTGGCGTCCATGGTTCCGGTGAGACATACGGCAAAGGAAGTTCCGCTCAGATACTCGTCCTTGCAGTTAAACAACGCTTCCGCATCCTCTCCCGAAATATAAGGGTATTTCTGCATCACTGTAATGTATTTCAGTTCTTCGGTGTCGCTTCCGCGGATCACCATATTGTTTCCGGTATTGAATATATATGCTTTAGCGCCCTGAGTCATTGTGGCAGTGCGCCTGCTGTCATCGTAGAAATACCTGTAAGGGGTGCAGTCGCCTATGGTCTTTAAGCTGATGTAGTCCGGCGTCTTTTCCGAATACTGGGAATACAGATACCTGTTTCCCTTGGACCTCATCTGGTCTGCGAAACGCGAAGTCAGATCCTTTGCCGGAACGTTACCGGATCTTGCAAACTTCGAAACTGCGGCGGTTGAAATGGCATAATCGGCTTCGTTGAAACTGTTAAAATCCTTACCTATAGCATCTTCCAGGGCTGCGATTATATCTGCCTCTGTCATTGAGGCCGTTGCGGATCCATTTCCTGCCCCGCTTCCGGAACCGCTGCCCGAGCCGCTGCCGGAACCTGCTCCGCCTGAGCCTGCTCCTCCGGCTCCTGCGCCCGAGCCATCGCCCGAACCGTCTCCGGATCCGTCTCCGGAACCATCACCTGCCCCGGCTCCTGCTCCACTGCCTGAACCGCTGCCCGAGCCTGCTCCTCCGGCTCCTGCTCCACTGCCGCTTCCTGCGGCGGAATCCTTAATAGCATCGTCCATACCCAGCAGCTGCTCTGCGGATGCGCCGGCCTTTTCCGCCTTACCCTTTAAGTCATTCAGGGCGTCTGTATCTCCCATTCCGGAAAGTGCACTCAGTGCTCCCGAAATATCTGCATCCGGGTCATCTGCAAGAGCTGCGGCGGCATCGCTTGCTATCTTGTCCGCCAGGTTATCTTCGCTGCTCTTTCCGGTGCGGCTTTCCTCATCAGCAATATCCTGATCCACTGCCGCTATCTGAGCATCCAGATCCCGGGCCTTTGAAAGGTCGTTATCATCCAACGCCGCATCCCTCTTGCCCTGGAGATCATTCTTCTTGTCATTTAAGTCATCCAGCTTATCCTTCAGGCTGTCATCGGAATTCTTTATCTGTTCTGCCAGGTCCTTGAGCCACTTGATGTGCTTATCAATGGAGCCTGTTGCATCTGCTGCGAAATCATCCTCGGGAACGGATCCCTGCAGGTCCTCGGACCAGATTATGCATCCGTTCACATAGCTTAATGCCTGGGCAGCTGTCTCCCTCTGCTTATAGGCATCTATCAGGAATTCCAGCTCTGTCCTGTATGCTTCGGCTGTATCCAGTTCTTCATTAAGAGCATTCTCCGCAGAAGCAGCACCACTTCCGGAAGACAGGGCCGCCGTGTACTCCCTTGATACGCCTCCTGTCACCGACTGCTGATATTTCCCTTCGGAAAGACCTAAAAGAGAACTGTCAAGGAGTTCCTTCTCGCTGTCGGAATCCTTTATACGGCTTTCCTTAATATTGAGAACATCCTTTAAGTAATTGATGGGTCCCCCTGCTCCGGAAGCAGAAGCCTCATCTATTACCTGTCTCGAATACTCATACTCCGCATGGGCGAGTACCATATCACTGTCATTTAAGGCCTTGGAGAGACACTCGCTGTAGCTCTCCTGGCAGCTCTCCATACTGTCTCCTATGGCAGATAACAGGGAATCATCGGCTGCGAAAGCAGGTTTGGGTATCTTAAAGCTCTCGTCCTCTTCCTCTTCTTCCTCTCCGTCATCCGAAGACTTGGATTTAGGCTCCGCATATTCCGCAAACTCATCATAAGTACTCTGAAGAGGCTGCCACCAGTCGTCGCTGCTGTCATCCTCTGTAAACTCATGATCCAGACAATCCCTCAATTCCCTTATGTAGTTCGGCTCTCCGGTAATATCGTCTTCATCGTCACCGGAGGTCTTGAAATCGCCGAAGGAGGTGTAATACTCGCCGTTGGCCAGTTCATAGAGCACATCCAGGGCATTTACATCCAGAGCCGACAGTTTCTCCATTACCACCTGACGCCTTGCGGCATCCACCTTAGCCATCAGGGAGTAGATTATATCCGCTTCCTCATCCTGTCCCGAATCCTTTAAGGAACGATAGCAGGCAAAGAGCCTGGCCAGATCCGCATCGTATCCGTCTGTAACGGAGTCCCTGAGATCCATGGAAAAGAATGTTGTCAGCAATCTATACATATATACGTCGGTTCTGGTGTTTCCGGTACTGCTTGAATTCTTATTTTTTAAGTAATCTTCTTCCGATATCTCATCCACTTCGCTGGAATTGGCGTACTGGAGCCACAGAGGGTTAAGTTCCGGAAGCTTTGAAAGATTGTAGGGATCGGGAATATCAAAAGGATTGATGGCATCCCCCGTCACCACATTGGTCACTACTCCGTCCGGCGACACGTAATACTGGACGAAAAGATCTGCCAGCTCGCTTTCCGGTATCGCTTCCCCGCTGTCCGTGATATCACCCAGCCCCTCAGCGTTGGTAACATTAAACCAGGCTCCCCCCGAAAGCTCGGACTTATAGAACATATCGTTCTGATTGGAATCGCTGGCGCTGTCCATAGCCTTCTCATAGAGCTCGTCGGTCATTGCGTTTATATTGATAAGATAGGTTCCGATGAAGAGGGTGGAATTATCAATTGTATGGCTTGCCGAATAGACAGAATACTTTACAGCCTCGTTCTCATTGAATGAGGCCATGGTATTCTTCTTTACTACCAGAAAGCACAGGACAACTGCCGCAGCCACAAACAGAGCCTGTATCACCCTTTTTGCAGTTTTTCCGCCATTTCCCTTATTCATTACCCGTTTCTCTCTTCTTTATCTTCCTGTTAACGGTGTCAAATGTAGCTGTATATTTCAATTCTGAGTTGCCGTCGTAAAGCTCGACGATGAGGTCGTCAAGACCTGCGCTCACAAGTCCCAGATGGGTAAGTCCCTTGCCCACTTCTATATTCGCTCCGGTCCCGAGAGGCGTTCCGTCCTTCATCATTATCCTGTAGGAACTGATATCCTCACTGGCAAGAGGTGTGACGGTAATGGTAGCGAATCCTGTGAGTTCGCTAACAGAAATATCGTAGGTACCCAGATCCCCTGTCTCCTCTTTATTGATGTTCATGGCAGTGGTGATATTCAATGTCCCGCTCTCTTCCGCAGGATCTATCACACAGTCATCTACGAAATTCGCGCCGTCATAGAGACGGATCTTTACTTTCTTTATGCCTTCCTTTGTAAGAGCCAGATGTCTTAACTTACCGTCAATGGGAGTACGCTCCCCTATCATCTCGTCATCGCACCACAGTTCAAAATGGGAGAGGGATACCGGAAAATCATCCGGAATATAAAGAGTCAGCTCGAATAATTCCTTCTGTATTATGGAAGTAAGGTAATACTTTGCTTCTTTTGTATCCTTTTCCACATAACTCTCACCCACTACGGCGGTCTTCAGGTCGGAATCCGTTCCCTCCAGCAGGGCACTGATCCCACCGCAGGTAAGCTTGTCAAAGGAATAAAGGGTGGTGGTATAGAGCTTCATGGTATCCAGCATACTGTTCTGAAGCTCTTCATAAGCCTCCTGCTCATCCTCGTATTCCTCAAGAGTCATCTGTCCCATGCGGTTCTTTACGGCAAGGATCTTCATTTCGGCTTCTTTATCTGCCACATCCTTTAAGTAGGACTCATAGGAGCTCCTTACCGAGATATAATTATTAAAATTGTCCTCAAC
Organism: Lachnospiraceae bacterium; assembly: GCA_017448845.1. Classification (GTDB taxonomy): domain Bacteria; phylum Bacillota; class Clostridia; order Lachnospirales; family Lachnospiraceae; genus NK4A144. The sequence continues at coordinate 41,307 of JAFSKT010000148.1, read as the reverse complement.
GCTCTGATCCAGCTCTTCCTTTGCAGCCTCCTCATCCTTTCTGGCGCCTACATAATCAAGGACGTTCTGGTAGAGTACGTAAGGGTCATCCTCTATATAACGGGTACCGTCCAGACTTCCCTTGAACCATTCCCTGGGTATCTTTATAAAGAGTATCCTCTTCTTGCCCTTCCAGTAGCTGTCTATCTTATCAAGAAAAGCCTTGTAATCCTTCTTAAATGCACGGGCACTCACATCCTGTCCGTTAAGGGCCTGGTTTACATAACCTGATATCATCCCTATGTCCTTACCGTACTTGGACTTCATAAGACCGTAATTGGTGTTGAGCTCCATCCTTGCGGTGGTGGCTGCCATACAGGCCTCGTAATAAGCCTCATCCCTGTCTTCCGTATAGGTCTTGATCCCGTCTAAAGAAGAACGGTCAATGGTGGCTTCCACAAAAGGCTTCTCAAAACGGTAACCGGTGGTCACATCAAGTCCGGTAAGCTTTGACATCTTTTTCAGGTCGGCTTCCAGAGACCTCTTCTCGCTGGCAATGGTCTTCGCTAAGGTGTCTGCCTTCTTCTGCTGTCTGTCTATATCGGACTGATTGGCTTCACCCATCTTAAGCCTTGCCTTATTATGGGCTATACCGTCCTCCAGCGCCTTAAGCCTCATCTCATTAAAGCTTAAGTTCTCCTGAAGGGACACAATATCCGTGTAAAGGTTATTGACGTTTTCATTTATACCGAATACCGCATTTTGAACTTTATGCTGCGCCACATTTATCTCCGAGCTTAGCTTCACCGGCTTGAACTGGAATTCGGAAGCCTGGGCAAAATTGGGCTTTTGCGGGAACTTGAAGCTTAACAGCGGAGACCACCTGAAAGTGGACAGGTTCTTCTGCTTAAGCTTTATCCCCTTAATGGCGCTCTCCTTGGCAGCCTGTTTTGAGTCTACAGCCATCTGCAGCGACTCATAGCTGGAGCTGTTCTCAAGGGCGAGGGCGCGGCAGGTGGACATCTTTAAGAGCTTATCATTACTCTTCGGAGTCTGTCCCGCTGCAAAGGTACTCCGGGGCAGGGAAAAAACCAACGAAGAAGAAAGCAGGCAAAAAGCTGCGATAAATGCAGCCACTCTGTATGAAGTTGGTCTATGCCGCTTCGTCATCAGCTCCGCTCTCCATTATCTCGAAGAAGTCGAAATATCCGCCCTTCTGATTGCAAACAAATGAGTAGATCAGATCTCCTCTTTGGAATGTATATATATATACGGGATAAGTGGCGTCAAAGTCATTAATAATTATGTCATCACTATATACTTCCGTTGTATCCATTGTTACCCTGCCGCTCACTGCTCTTGCCGAAGCATTAAGAACGTTTATAGCCACGGCCTCAGGCATTATAACGGAGGAATTGCCTTCATACACAGGATCGCCAAAGATAAGCTTTAAGTCGCTTATTTCATCTGCCTCTTTGTTTCCGGAGCGGAAAACACCGGAGAGGACATATACTGCCGTCACCTTTTCCGAATCGTCTGTTGCACTTTCATCCCCGGAAGCATAGTAGAGAGCTCCTATATCGTTCATTACAACCACAAAATCATTTCCCAGCATCTCGTTTTCTTCGTAAAGCACCTGCTTCCCCATGTACATGGAGCGGACTTCCTCTGCGGTCTTTCCGAGAAGGCTGCTGTAAACTATCTCATCACTGGAAAAGCTGCCCTCAAATATGGTATTTCCGCCGCTGTCATAGAGCTTGCCTGCGCCTTCCTTCATTCCTGCTGCAAATTCGCCGTCATATTCTTCGGTTCCGTCCTCCCTGTATAAGATTCCCTTTCCCTCATACAGATTCTTATGGAATTCTCCGGTATAGTGAAGTATGCCGCTGTTATAGTACTGGGTCCCCTGACCCTCGTAGACGTTTTTCTCAAAAGCTCCGGAATAGAGCATCACATTATCCGGTGAGTACAATACTCCCTGCCCTGTGACATAACCGTCCTTCACATCTCCTTCATAGGCAAGATAACCGGATTTGCCCTTTATCCTTACCCTGTTTGAAGCAAGGCGCAGGAGTACGGAATTGTAGGCATAGGTCCTGAGTCCGCCGGCTTCCGTTATACTGGAAAAGATGGACGTGGTCACGGAAATATACCAGATACTCAGTACACCGATTATGATAATGGCGGAATAAGCCAGCTTTTTGCTGAGCATCCAGCCAAAAATGGTATAGTAATCATTCTTGTTCTTCGGCCTGACATCAAAGAGCTTGAAGAAGAAGTCCCGGATACCGCCGATGATCCTGGTACGTATGTAGTTCCAGCTGGTCCAGAGTTTTACCTTCGAAACAATGGCGGCAAATCTGGACTTTATGGTAGATATCAGAACACTGAACAGATTATTGCCCATTAATATGCCCCTTGATCAGTAATTTTCAGGCTTCCCGAATCATTGGGATCCGCTCCGCCGTTTAAGTAATTCTCGCACTCGAATAAGTACCACTTTGCAACTTCGTCATCCGGACATTCCTTGATGATCTCGGAGAAATTATTCCGTGCCAGATAATAGTCTCTTGAATAGAAAAGCTCCAGGGTCTTCTCAAATTTCTCCCTGTTCACCAGCTTAAGCTGCCTTTCCCTTGCAGAGCAGGCGTCCAGTACCTCATAGAGGCGGAGGTGTTCGGTTCTTCCCGTGGGCTTGATATATCCGATGTAACGCACCTGTCCCGGATCTTCCCTGTCCACAATATCCTCGGTAACTATCATGGGGATATTCAGCCTTTCAAACCAGGCTGCATAATCCTCCATCTCCTTGGCATGCTCCGAAGTAAGGAAGATAAGGCTCTGGGTATTCACGCCCACAACGCCGTACAGGAATTCGCCGTAGTACAGGAATACGGAAACAAAACCGGAATCCTCGTCCGATGCATTCCTGTGAAGGAAGTGGGTGGTTTGGGAAGATACCGATCTGCAGCCGCTTAAGAAAAGGAACTGCAGTATGGATAAGGAGCTGTCCTCGGACACCAGGATGCCCTCTTCCCTTTCGGAATACTGATTCATGTATGAAACAATATTCTTTAAGCTGTTTATCCTCTTTTCGCCGTAACCGGTCTCCTGTGTTGATACAAGCATCAGCGTGCCCTCTGTGCGTGTAACATCTCCGTTCTTCACGTCGAAAATGGATTCCTTGCCCATTATGGTCTCGATATTCTTAGGCGCAAAACGATAATATCCTTCGAATATCCTGTATTTGTCGTAGTTTATCTCCTCTATCCGCTTGGTGAGCTCGCTTAAGGAACTCCACATGGACTTCATATCCTCTGAAGGAGTGGTGGGTACCTTTATCTTTGTCCTGCCTAAAGCCACGTCCCTTATGGCCTGCTCAAAGCTCCTTAAGTCTAAGGTCATTAAGTACATGATAAATATGATCAACAGGGATCCTAAAATAAATATTCCGCCGGCGAGGAGCATCACAAACCTTGCATTGCTCCAGAGCCCTGTATAATATGAGCCGGAATAATAAACCCCCACAAGAGCATACTTGGAAGAAGGATCCATGTCCGTCACAGCAGTAGATTCTATCTTTACTCCGTCTAAATCCCCTTCTGCATGGGGATGCATGCTCCTTTCCCTGATGGCCGTTAAAAGGGTGTCCATCTGGCCCCCATACTCGTAAGAAGCATTGGTGGAATTGTGTCCGCTGGAGGAGGTCAGTATCACCCCATCCTTGATCCTCACGATAAAGGCATCTAAGAAGAACAGCGAAGCCTCGTCAAGATCTACAAACTCTCTCAGTTCCTTTTTCAGGTAGCCGTATTCCTCGCTCCTGTAATAATCCTCATCCTCAAAATCATAGAGATCCAGATCTCCCAGAACGCTCATCTCATGGCTCAATGCAAGGGATGCAAAGCGTCTGTTCTCGCTCCGGGCAACAGAGGAATAATAACTCTGGATAAAGAAGACCGATGTGAACAGTATTACAGCATAGACAAATTCCGTAACGGTAAATACATAAACCATCCTGTTCCTGCGTTTCAGCACGATACTCAGGGCTATTATGATGATCAGCCATATAATGATCCCGGTAAACCAGTAACCCACATAGTTCCTGTAGAGCCTCACCATCTGTGCCAGATTGAAATGCATCTTGTCTACTGCATTCTTCACTCTGGTATCGGGGACGAAAGCCCCTTTCAGGTCGTCCGTATCCTTTCTGATCTGCAGTACACCGTCTTCGTATACAGCATCCACGTATATGAATTCACGGGAATCATCCCTGAAGAGGATATTTCTCGGTACGCTCAGGCTGTTGGGATCCGTTTTTTCCTCCTCTTCGGTTCCGGGAATTGAAAAACTGCTGCTGTATTCCTCAAGATCATCCATTGGGATCTCAAAGACGTTTATATCGCCGTCTTCGCCCCCGATGGTGGTCAGATAGATATTGCCCTGGGTAGCGGTGATATCCGTCACGACATCATAATAGTCCAGTTTGAACTTACCGGTAGCTGCAACTACCCTGAAGTCCGGATCCATCATGAACAGGCGGTAAACAGAATCAATCATACCGTCATGTTCGACCACACTGCTGAAAAGAGCATATATCCTGCCTTCAAAGAGACAGAACCCGTTGGATTCTTTTTCCTTTAAGTCCTCCGCCCCCATCATGTATTTTACGCTTCCGTCGGAATTGATGAGGTAAAGGTATCCTTCCCCATTCCAGTTCTCGGAAAAATAAACTCCGTTGGTGGCTGCGACTCCCGAGGTATCCACGGTATACTCCGGATCATGTCTGTGATGTGACATGGTCTCAGACAGGATCACAAGCGAAAAGAGCACGCTCACTATACAGATACAGGCTATTATCCTTACGCGAATGTTCATTGCAGCAGTGACTCCGTTCCAATATTCTTAAAGCTGTTAAAAAATATGCGTAAAATAGGTATATCTCCCAGCACCAGGTGTGAAAACAAAAGTCCCAGTGCCACTACCATAAGGATCAGGCTTATCCAGAAAAGTATTCCGAAAAGACTGTCCGCATTCCTGAAGAAAAAGCTTTTTATTTTTGTGATGATACTCCGCTTTTTTGCCGGGGTAGAGGCGATCTTTAAATCCCTGTATATCTCGGTAAAACGGGAATAGCTCCTGTTCTGCATTTTCTTGGACAGAAGCACATAACTTATATTCTTTTCACTGGACTTTGTGGACAGTATGTCAAGGAGTATCTTGGCGCAGTCAGTGGCGCAGTCCTTCTCTGTCCTGGTCTTGTCCAGATCCTTTAAGTCCAGGGTATAGCTTAAATAAATGCTGTCATCCTTTGAAAGGTTGAGCTTTTCCTGATTTAAGATCAGATAAAGCAGAGCCGGGGGAAGGCTGCTTGCTATACATGAGAGGATCACGTTTTCACAGATGTCCTCGCATCTCTTAAGGGTAAAGGCCTCTCCCACAAAGAACTTATTCAGTGGCCTCTCCACCCTGTAGGGAAAGACCAGACAGAATTCCTGACCCGTGGAAAAATACTCCAAAAGAGGGCTATCCTCCTTATTCTTCCAAAGCCTGAAAATCTCCATCAGATCCTTAACTGTCTCATGGTTCTTTATGACGATAAGGGTATGAACGCTCTGATCCCCCTTGTCGGGGTTCCTTGCTAAATAGCAGTCATTGACCTCACCCTTAAAGACGGTGGATAAAACCGTATAGCTGTTTTCTCGAGAGCTGTATGTCATTTACTGTCCCCGGTCTTCTCCGTCACATCAGTTTCATTTTTATCATCTAACATCTTTTTCTTGACTATCGCATAGGCATAGGTGCAGATGACAGGCATATCGGTGCAGTAGATCCTTATCTCATATACACCTTCCTTGGAAGGTGCGGTGTAAATACCGTCAGAGCTTATCTCGCCGCTTCCGGGACTGGTGAGCTCATAGGTAATGCTGCAGGCCTTCATGTTATTGAACCTTACGCCGAAGAAGTGGCTCTCCTTGCCGCCCATGATAACGGTAGGCGTGTCAACGGATATGCTCTTGTCGTAATAATCTTCCGTAAGCTCGATATCATCTCCTGAAGGGAAGCGGATGGCTACCCATCGGAAGGACAGTACCAGGAAATCCACATTCCTTAAAAGCCTGGCGGCTACCACGAAGCTGCCCTTTTCGTTAAGGACCTTGATGCCGGTCTCCACGCTGGCAAGGATGTTGTTCTGCTGGCTGAAAAGCTCGGGATTTCCGTATATGGTGCTCTTCTGGTTGGCGCCCATATCGGGATCGTCGGATACGAAGTTATATCCTATCTCCACATATACGTTTCCGGGGCCAAGGCCGTGGGCGATCTCACCTGAATACCTGATATCGCCTTCCCTTGCATTTCTTCCGAGAGGTACCTCTAAGGTACCTGTTGCTATATTTGTAAATTCTCCTGCCTTGGAAGGAGCCGCATTCTTAAGTACAGGGGTTTCCTTAATGTCTTTATTCTTCTTAAGCTCCACATCCTTTACATAGTAGGACAGGTAGTTATTTCTCATTATCTCCTGAGCCGGAGTGAGAACATATTTCTTTGCGGAGGTATCGCGGATGTTTTCAATGATGTAGCTGCCTGCATTCCTCACCATCTGTATCTCGGCTAAGCTTATGGCGTCATCCGAAAGCTCCATGTTCCGCATTTCCAGATTGATACGCCCTGTCTCCCTGCCTACCAGCTCAAGGGGACTGGAATTGCTGAGTCTCACGCGGATAGCGAAATGAGAAGAGGAATTGATGGCGTTTTCGTTTTCGAAAGCTGCAGCAGAGCCGCTGCGGAGAATGAGTTCGCTTTCTTCCGCATCATTATCCAGTACTCTTACCCAGTACTCCTTGCGGATACTCTCGCCCATCTTCAGGTTCAGATCCTCAACGCCTATCTCCAGCTCGCTTTCATCATCGGGGGTATGGAAGACGGGTATCTCAAGGATGCCTCTGCAGCTTAAGCGGACATCTTCGTCACTGACTTTCCTGATCTCCAGGACTATCTTTACATTCTTACCCTTGCAGACAGTGGCGGGCATCATAACCTCGCCCACATAGTTTTCGCTCTTAAAGAGGATCTCCCTTGCCAGGAATTCCGTCTCGGGGTCATAGTTAACTGTCTCTCCTTCCTTGTCTACAAGGAACAGTTCATAACCCTCCGCGATCCTGTTAAATTCGTATTCCTTCTCATCTTCCTTATGATTTACGGAATATACGCTGTGAACATCCTGCTCGTTATAGCGTATCTTTAAGATGGCAGTGTCGGTCTCCAACCGGTCAAAGCCTTCTATGGCAGAGATCTTCTTTACCACAGATGTATCAAGGATTATCTCCCTTCCGGTCCCGTCTATGGCCACTCCGCTCTCTATAAGGACCGAAAGGTCATCCAGACTGAAGACCCCCAATCCGCATACAACTCCGGAGCCATACATGAGACCGTTGATGAAGCGTCCCTTATTGATATGGTAATTCTGTTCCGCCTGAAAATCCGCGCTGGTAAGCAGTTTCCCGGGATAATACCGGTTTCTTTCAAATGGATAAAGCTGGCTGTTACTCATCATTTCCCCCGTCTTAAAAAGAATTTATAATAAAGTGCCATTAAACGCAGCACTACATTATATCATAATTTAGCCTGTAAATCACTAATTTCAGCGTATCGCGTTCTGTTTAGGTATCCTGACTGTAACTTCCGTACCGCTTCCCGGTATGGAAGAGATCTCAAGTGTAGCATTCATCTGCATTTTAAGCCTCTCGCGGACGTTTCGTATACCTATATGCTTTCCCTCGTCCGTATCAAGACTTTTTATATCAAAGCCCATGCCGTTGTCCGTTATGGAAATGACATAGTGCTGTTCGGTTTCCCTGGTGGTTATGAGGATTATCCCCTCTCTTCCGGTGGGAACTATTCCGTGACGCACCGCATTTTCCACCAGAGGCTGCAGGGTAAGGGCCGGAAGAAGGAAATCCGTTACCGGGGTGATGACGCTGAAATCAAGATCCTCCCCGAACCTGAGCTTTTCTATGGACATGTAGGTGTTCACATGCTCCATCTCCTTTTCAAAGGGAATGGGAGCCACACTCTCTATGGAACCGATATTCATCCTCAGATAATCCGACAGGTCAGAGATGGCGTTCCTGCCCGTCTCAAGATCGGAACCGCAGAGGATGTAAATGGAATTCAGCGCATTATACAGGAAATGGGGCTTTATCTGTGAAAGTGCGATCCTGGTCTGCAGATTCACTATCTCTTCATTCTGCACCCCTATCCTGTCTTCCTGGGTTTCAAGTATATTGGTCTTACGTCTTATCTCCGCCGCAAAGATATTTGCCGCTCCAAGTACCAGGACTAGATTAAGTACGGGCCAGCCGTAATGAAACATCTGAACCACCACGGCTGCCAGGGGAAATACCGTAAAAAATAAGATACCCGGAAGCCTGTCCTTCGATATACTCTTTCTCTCATACAGCGCCGCAAAAAGCAGGATCAGCAGCACCAGCAGATACAGCGCCGATACGAAAAGAAACCAGCTTCCCCTGTGGTAAACATTCCCGTCGTCGATATAATAGAGCATCCCGTTAAACTGGGAGATCGTAAGGAGTATGATACTGAAAATACTGATACCATACACCGCAGGTGCCAGCCACTGTAGCCTTTCCCTCCCTTCTTCCTTCTCCACAGTGGAGAAAAAGTAGGGATAAAAGAGCGCCGGCAGGATAAATAACATCAGGAAGGATAACGCGTTTCCCGCTCTTACCATGACCCATGCCGCTTTCCCCTCAGCTCCCCGGAAATACCAGGCCATGGCATCAAAGAAGAGCATTACCGAAAGGGCTGCCGTCATCAGGGCCAGGAAAATGTATCCCCTTCCCTTTTTCTCTGTCCTGAAAAGGCTTAATCCTATGATCACACAGAAGACCGCTCCCCAGAGCTCAATGGAGAAAAATGCATTCTTCAGGTCCATTTACCGGTCTCCTCTATGAGCTTTCCAAGAGTATATTCACCCCAGGGATACTGGGACATATACTCCCCTTTGAAGAGCTTTTCGGCTCCGCTCACATCCCTGTTCTTAAGATACTCGTAATAATCGCATTCTATGGCGTCTGTCAGTATCCCCATCTCTCCCCTGACCCGGGTTATGCAGGGTATGCAGCCCTTTTCCTCCAGAGTATTAACGAGATCCGTCCTTATGTTCTTTAAGTAGGACACATGGGAACTCTCCGGCGAATCATCCTCCCAGAGAGCGGATATTATCTCCACGTTGCTGCATAATACGCCGTGCCTGTCTATAAGAAAGGCCAGCAGTTCCTTAGTCTTCTGATAACGGAACCTTACCGGTCTGCCTCCCAGGAACACTTCAAATTTACCGAAAGCCCTGGCATATAGCTTTTCCTGCTTATCCGACGCAATCGGATTTCTGAGATTATCCAGTTCCTTCCGGATCTTTTTTGCCGTAACGGGCTTTAATATATAACCGCTGCACCGAAGGTCTATGGCTTCTATGGCGTATTCCGAATAGCCTGTGGTAAAGATGATGTTTATATCCGGGTAATTTGTTAAAAGCTTTTTCGCCAGGGCAACGCCCCCCATTCCCGGCATCTCTATGTCAAGGAAGGCAACATCTGCCCCCTCATTCTCCGCGCAGAAGGAGAATGCGTCCTCACCCTTACGGAATCCGTTTATCTCCGCCTCGGGCTCGGCGTGGGCTATCTCCTGAAGGATACCCTCCAGCGCGATCTTCTCATCATCTACAGCGATTATCTTCATTTAACCGTATGCGTTCTTCCTTTTCTCGGGCATGAACAGGATCAGGACGCAGAGGAGGATACTCACAATGGAGATGATAAGGAGCCACAGCCTGTTATTCTTCCTCGGAACATTAGAAACGCCTGAGCTTCCCATATCATCAGTTTCTCCGCCGGATGTATTCCTTACAGCCAGCGCCGCAGCGGACTTCTCAGTGAGAGCATCGCCGCGCATTATCACGGTATAATCCGAAGCGTGGGTGAAGTCAAATGTGGCATGGCCCTTTTCATCCACCTCGGAAGAGGACATAAATTCAAGGCTGCTGTCACCCTCGTTGTAATAATACAGATTCGCATGGAGATTCCTATTGCTCTCTCCCACGTTTAATCCCATTATTGCGGTGAAACCGAAGTCACCCTCATGGTCTAAAGTCAGGTTCACATGGGGATAGACATCAGCTATCTCATTTATCAGTGAAGAGGGAATGTTCTTGGTATTGGTCTTTACCCTGAAATCCACATCCTTTGCCTCATCCGTGAAGGAAAGACCGTTCACGGTCCAGGACACATCATCGTTCATCACGAAACGGATTGCAATGTCCCTGTCCTTGATATCATTAAGGACTGAAGCGGGAACCTTGCTCTCGCCGTTCATATTCACCGTGATCCTGGCGGGTGCATCCGCATCCTTTACCTCGTTATCAATACGGGGCCAGCCGCTGGTATTCTCACGGCCTATGGTTATGCCCTCGGTGGCGTCCTCGATATAGGGGATCTTATCCGGTATGATCTCATCCTTTGATCCCTCTTCGGTTTTGCCGTTATCCTTATCCTTTTCTGCCAGAGCCGTCTTTCCTTTGACATTGCTGCCTCCGGCTCCTGCCGAACCGCCTGCCGCACCTGCTGCGCCGCCGGCACCACCCGCTGCTCCGCCGGCACCGCCCGCTGCAGCTGTTGAAGAGGAACCCGCAGCTCCTTTAGCTGCATCGCTGTCCGAACCGGACTTATTGTCCGCAGCCTTTGTGGAGATCTTTGTCTCCTTGATCTCACTTAAATTCCCGGCCTTGTCCTCCACTACGGAGTATGCGACATAAGCCGTGGAAGCTGTGAGACCGGTAAGCTCAAACTCACCGTCCTCCGTCTTGCTTCCGCTGTTCTTTACATCAACCGCTTTCTTCGGAGCCTTCTCGCTCTTCTTTTTAACAAGACTGTAATAGTACTCGACTCCGCTCTCTCCGTCGGAGGCCTTTACCGTAAGATCCGCGGATGTATCCTTTATCTCGGAAGCCTTTGCGCTCTTTATGGTGGGCTTCTTCGTGTCGTACCATATACCCTGGGTGGAGATATAGGCTTCATTTCCCACCTTGTCCGTCACTCTTACATAGACGTAGTTAAGCTTATTTTCCTTAAGTCCCGGCTTGGGATCGGGATCGTAAACCTCCCATTCGTCCCCGGCAGCGTCCTTTACGTCCTTCTTATCCGTATAACACTTATTTGTGATATAGTAATCCGTCCTCTTCACGCCGGAACCGTTGAAGGTATCGTCACTTGTGACGGTAATCTTCTGGGCTTCGTTGGTATAGGCAAAGGTCTTTTTTTCCTCCTGCAGACCGCTGAAGGTCTTACCCTTTACCTTTATGGTCCCCTTGGGGGGATTGGGGTCGAAATTCACGGGACCTGCAATGGTGGCGATAACGCCGTTATCGGAAACCCTGAGATATACCGCCTTTGATACATTCTTCGTGGTACCTGTAAGGATATACTCTGCGGCAAAGGTCCCCTCCGGATCATCGGTGATGGTATATCCGTCAGCCGTTACCGTGACGCTGTCCTTATACCAGTCCGCAATGGTGGTGCTTCCGTCATATTTAAGCTTATAGCTTCCGCTGTACTGTATGATCTTAAAGGAACGGCTTATGGATCCCTTATAATTGCCCTTTCCAGTGATGGTGACCTTAGCGGTGCCCACATTCACGTTATTGGAGTAGGCTGCCGTATAATCCACATCCCTATCAAGGACATTGTCCCCGTCCTTTACAACTGCGTTCTCTATGGCTTTTCCCATATAATAGGAATCGGAAACCGTTACCATGGCCTCTGTAATGGGTTTCTGGCTTACGATGGGCCGGATAGTCCCTTCCAGCTCCTGTCCGTCCACCTTGCATCTTACGGAAATAACATATTCACCGGCATCTGTGATCTGGGGTATCTCACTTGAGAAATCCGTGGATGTGCCCGACTTAAAGGTAAAGGTCTTCTTTATCTCCTCCGTGCACACATCGTTAAAGGAAACCGAATCATGGGCTTCACCGTCATACTCACCGCTGTAAGGGGTCACCAGTTCATTGATGATATCCTTTACGGACTTCCCGACGATATCTATCCCCCGCTCTTCTTCCGTCACTACTGTATATACGGAGAAATGATCCGCCTCAACCGCTGCGCTTTTATTCGCCTCATCCACTTCGGCCTTCAGCTCTTCAGGGAGGCTTAAGTCATCATCAAAGTGATATACTTTTAGCCCTTCTCCGGAAGTATCTATGCCGCTGAAGGTAACCCTTACCTTTCCTGCGGAAGTATCCGGCTGTATCTCATTTCCGTCCATATCAGTAACAGTAATGTCAAAACTCCGGGCATTCTCACTGTTTACGCTCTCTTCGATCCTCTCAGCGGATTCGCCGTCAACCCTCCTTACATGGATCAGGGCTCCCTCCGGGAATACTCCGGCATCCGCATCAACAGACACTTTAACTCCGCCTACAACAGAGAACTGGCTGAGTGCAGGAGAGGCGGTCTTTTCTTCTTCCTCTCTCTCCTCTGTGGAAGGCTCCTCCTCCCCGCTCACAATGGTGACTCTGATCTCGGGAAGCTCCACGTCGCTGGTCAGGCCGTAAACACTGATATCCGGCTCATAGACAAATACATCATCCGCAAATACCGCCTGGAAATAGCTGCCATAGGTGCTCTTTTCCCTGTTAAGCTTCCACTTCACCTTCCTAAGCACCTTGTGCTCTCCGTCGGGAAGCTCCCTTACGGTTTCGGAAGCATAGACCTTTACGGGCATGAAGGCATTTATGACGCCGTCCGTAATAGCTGAAACCTCGGTGCCTTCACCCTCTGCAGGCTGTTCTGCAGGCTGTTCCGCCGGTTCTTCCGCGGGCTGTTCTGTGGGCTGTTCCGCAGGTTCCTCTGCAGGTTCTTCTGCGGGCTGTTCCGCAGGTTCTTCTGCAGGCTGTTCTGCGGGCTGTTCCTCCGCAGGCTCTTCTGCAGGCTGCTCTGAAGGCTGTTCCTCCGCAGGCTCTTCTGCAGGCTGCTCTGAAGGCTCTTCCCCGGGCTGCTCTGAAGGTTCTTCTCCCGATTCTTCTCCCGGCTCTTCTTCCGGCTGTTCCCCGGGCTCTTCATTGCCCCCTTCTTCAGTGGGTTCTTCACTATCCCCGGGTTCTCCGTTATCACCCTCCTCATCGGAAGGCTCCTCTCCGCTCTCTTCAGAAGGGTTTTCCTCCTCTTCTTCGGAGGGCTCTTCTTCGGAGGACTCCTCCTCTTCAGCAGGTTCTTCCTCCTCGGGATCCTCGGAATAAATGGTCACATTAAGTCTGTCCGGAAAATTGATATCGCTTTCCGGAGCGCCTACCGGCAGGTACTGATATGCAATTTCTTCAGGCAGCTCCTCGAAGGCGGTTATGACCCTCCCCTCAAGAGAGCTGTCCGCGCTTACCACGTAGCTCCCGATATTTAAGGTGGAACTCACAACAGCCGTGGAAAGCGCCACAGCAAAAGCTTTCTTCCTCAGTGAACTTAAATTCTTCCATTTCTTTCCTAACATACCGCTTCCTCACTTCTTTCATGGAGAGCCGGGATATATCCCGTTTACTTTTTGTAAAAGACCTGGCCGTAGTAGTCGTTCTTACCCACAATGGAAATATTTCCGTTGTTGGGGTCCGCTTCTACTATATAGTCTGTCTTATGGATATCACTGTTATATTTCAGCTTCACATCCTTATCCAGTATATCGGAGTGGTAGGTCACTTTCTTAAACGCTATCTCGCCGTAGTCATTCTGCTTTATATCCCCGAAGGTCACCTTGTCCTTTGTAAGAAGGATGGGTGTTATGCCAAAATCGAATTCCTTATTCTTAAAGCTCTTCCTTGCTGCCTTGTGCTCCTTACCCTTGAATTTGATCATGAAATAGGGAAGCTTGTCCGCTCTTATGGCGTTTATGCCATCGATGGAAACAGAGGCCCTTTTGTTATTCTTTGTGATAAGCCTGTAGCGGGAGGGATCGATGAACTCGCCGTTCTTATAGACCCTGACTCCTATGTCGCTCTGCTTACCCTTTGTGTTTTTAGGCTTATACAGGGTTCCGTCCTGTTTCATTCCCACGGCCACGTGTTTCTTTCCGTTTCCGGAAACCGTATCATTCCAGTTCAGCTCATAAAGATCTCCCAGCACGTTTACCGATACAGATGTCCTGTTTTCGCTGACAGTTTCTTCAGGAACGGGATCTTTTTTCTCTTCTTCTTTCTCCTTATTCAGAATGGAGGCGTAACCGTCGGTATATATAAGATCCGCATCATAATTCTTTATCTGTGTCTCATCCGCCTTCCAATAGAAGGTATTCACGGCAGAATCCGCGTCATTGTATGTGGCCCCCTCCAAACTCCAGATAACATCCACATCCTCGGTAAGGGGTTCTGTTTCTCCCTCGAATTTCAGTGTGGCGGTTTTGCCCAGCTCGTTTGAGGACACCACATTCTCTGCCGTATACTCTTTCTCAAATCTTTCCGGCCGGGAAGGGCGGATCAGCTCCAGTATCTTCCGCTTCGGGGTTTTTGTCTCCCCGGGGAACACACAGAGCAGGTTTCCGGCTATGGTGAGATTGTCATCCGATACGGTTTTGTTATTCAATGTGACCGAAACATTTTTAGTACTCCATTCCCGGTCTTCAAATTCATAATCATCATTGGAATAGAGGAATATGAGGGGAGTGTAGACAGTGTTATATGTTGCGATGGTGCCGGGCTCCACTTCGTCCAGATATGTGACTTCCTCATCTCCTGCTACCCAGAAAAGCTCTGCTTTGCCCTTTATCACTTCTCCGCTTGTCCTTGTGTCGCTTGCCTCCGCAGCAACCACCAGATCGTTAGCGTCGACTATCCTTTCCCCTATCACCGGGTCCTTAAACCCTGCAAGATCCACCCTCTGTATCTTTGCTCCCATGTTCTTAATGCTGATGGTTCCGGACAGCATCTGATTATTGGAGTCGTAATCGTCGCAGCTTCCCACTTCCCACTTGAAAACATTTACAGCATTGGAACTGCTGTCAAAGCCGGCAATTGACTGTCCCTCATCGTCATAATGGGAAACAGACCAGGAAAGAGGCAGTTCAACCGGATTCTCGTGTCTTCCTTCTCTCAAGGCTTTCAATTTTAAGTTATGGTTTCCGAGAGTATTTAATACTTTCTCCTGATCTCCGTATTTTGAATTATAGACATTAATATCATCCTCATAAAATGATCCGTTTACCACTCCGGGAATATCAGTAATGTCCGGTCCGGAAACGGTGACAAACCTTCTTTTCCTTGACTCATATTGATCGGTCCTGATAATTATCGTATCATTTGCGATATCGATTGTCAGACGGGGGTCTTCACCTGTAAGATTGGTTATTACATCCTCTTTTCCGTTGGGTCCCACAAAATATACGATGACCCCCGGCTGAAATTCCCCCTGTAAGATAATATGAGCCCTGTACGTCTTGTCTTTCTCCGCATTACCTCCGACAGCGCTTCCCTGAGAGTCATACCACTGAACGTTAACTGTGGGAGCAGCTGCCCCGGCGGCTCCTGCATGATCAAAATCCACCTCTGAATCCAGCGGCAGTTCCGCCACCGGACGATCCAGACCTCCCACCATGACTATGGCTGTGGAATCATCCGAAGGAATATCCACCTTTTGGGGTGCACTGGCATAATCCGTAAGGGTTCCGCCATTTATATCCTCTGCCACAAGGTAGACATAGTAATCCTCCGGCAGTGAGGAGGGCAGGTCATAATTGACATATCCACTGTCTATAGAGCCATCATTAATCCTTTTGACAGGCTTATAATCCAGTATCCTTATTCCCTTCTTATCCTCCGCTTTATATTCCTTATCCAGCACCATAACGGAAATCTGTGTGGCATTTCCGCTCCTGTCCCCTTCCAGAGCATAGGGGATTATAACTTTGTCATCGACCCTGGTTATATGAGATGGTACATATAACTTCATCTTATCATCCACCAGGGTAAGCTTGTATTCGGCATCACTGGCGCCCTTTCTTCCATTCACTACGGAAGAAAAAAGCACCTTTTCCATGTCTATGTTACAGGCCGGAGAAATATAGAGATAATTGTTTACCAGGCTGTCCTGAACCAGGGCAAAGGGAGCACCATTAGCGACAGTTGTTACAGCGCCCGCTCTTCCATGATTGGTATCTTCAGACCTTTCGGAGATCACATAGGGATTTCTTGTCCAGTATTTCCGGCCGTAGCCCCCCATAACCCCGACTTCCGTCTTCTTTCTGATCTTGGCCTGTTCAGAAAAAGGCTCCAGTGTGAGAGGATATCCGTAATCCCCATTGAAGAGATCCGAAGCATCCAGACAGAAGAACTTTTCCCCGTTCAGAGGAACGGTATAGTATTTTGCGTCGTAATAGTTATCATGTTTTCTGTGATAGCTGTGATGCTTCACCACAAAATCAGGAAGATAACCGCCGTTTTCTTCGCTCTTTACCTCCAGACTGGCCTGACGGCTCTCGGTCACGGCACTGAGCTCTACATCGGTAAAGGGCGCTTTTACTTTTAATAAGGTGCCCTCCGGATCGTTCATTGTGCGGGAAAGCCTGCTGTCCTTCCAGATATTTGCGTTCTCCGTACTCCTGTCCGGATTAAAACACTCTGTAAAAAGGACGGAATCACAGTCAAGAAATACGGACTTTTTATTGTCGGTCCTGAAACCGGAGGCAGCCGGATCCAATACCCTGAATTTTATGCTTCTTTTTGTATCCGTAAAGCTGGGTTTATATGTGCCCAGATATACATAGCTCCCGTGCCAGGCATCGGATGAATCTCCCGGTCTGTCGGGCTTTTTCATTTCGCTTGTGCCCAGCATGATGTTGTCAACTGTTTTCCCGGTATAATCATAAGCCGGAGCATCCGCCGTATCCAGCAAACACACGGCGGCCATGGTGCAAAGCGCGGCAGGTATCAGTTTTTTCAAGCTATTCTTTTCATTCATATCCGGATCAGCCCTTTTTAGTTATAAAAACTCACGTTAAAACAATAGTACAACAGCATTAGACACAAAAGAGACACTAAATCATTCGTCATCTTCCCGGCTCAGGATCTCTATCATCTCCCGGACCATCTCCTCGTCCTTAAGCTGGAAGAGGAAATCAACCCTTCTGGAAGCCTCCATATCTACTTTCCCGTCCTCGTCATAAACGGGATTCATGTATGACCTTCCGGTGGCAGACACCAGTTCCTTTAAGGAATTGAGCTGATCCTCCGGCAGTATCTCGCTCTTGTCATTTAAGCAGTATTCCGCTACGGCAAGGGCCCTCTTCTGGGAGAGCTCCAGATTAAAGAGATAATTTCCGTCCGTATCCGTGTGCCCTTCTATAAGTATCCCGGAGATATTGTCCTTATATTTGGGGCTTAAGAGCACGTCCGCATATCTCGGAAGGAATTCAGCCAGGAAATCCTTTCCCTTTTCGGTAAGAGTTGACTTGTTGTACTCGAACAGAACGCTGGAGTCAAAGGTGATGGCTCCGGTCTTCTCGTCCACAGCGACCTTAAGGTCTGAGTCCTGGAACTCATTTTTAAGGTCTTCCACCAGTTCCGCCCTGACACCGATAATGTCGTCAAGCTTCTGCTGCTGCTCACTCATCAGGGCTTCCAGCTTGTTCAGGAGCTCATGCTGCTCCTTTAAGGTCTCCTCCTGTATGGCGATCTTTTTACCCTGCTCAGCTAAAGCCTCTTCCTGGGCGTTCAGCATCTCTGCCTGCTCATCCAGCTTTGCCTTCTGGTCCGTGACTATCGTTCTCTCTTTTTCCAGTTCGTCTGCTTTAACTAATAGTTCTTCTTCCTTCCCTAAAAGTTCAGTCTGTTTTTCGTCATACTGTATCTTCGCATGGAGCATGGATACCGCTATGATTATCACAAACACCAGAAGAAGTCCGGCCATCATGTCGGAATAAGAGAGCCAGTATGTAGTTTCGTCGTTTCCTCTTCTTCTCATCTCCGCTTCCTGTACTGATCATCAAAGTCTCTTAATGCTGCCGAAAACTCATCCATGGAATTCGAAACATCCTTCAATGCCTTTTCCACGCTCCTTAATGAATAATCCACACTTCCGGGCAGTCTGTCTACGGTATCGTTGATCCTGTCTACAGAATCCCTGAAGTGGGTCTCCACTCCCCGGAGGTTCTCATTAATGGTCTTAAAGGTATCCTCCACCTCTCTGGGGAAGGCTTCACTCAGCCTCTCCGTGCGCTCGCTCTGCTTCTTTAGGAGTTCCAGTTCCTTCTCCATGGTGCGCTCCATCTCCTGTATCTCATCCACATACTGATGGAGAGAGGCCACAGCGCTCCTGGTCTGGGTTGAAATAGCGTTGACGTTTTCCGCAGTGGTCAGGTTCTTATTGTAGATCTCCTGCATCTGCTTCTCATTCTCACCCTGGAGAACAAGAGTCCTGTTCATAGTATCGGAGAGATTGGTAAATATCTGATCCATGGAATTATTGAGCTCTGCGATAAATACGCTTACAACTTTGGACATCTGCTCCATCTGGTTCCTGGTTGCCATGTCCGCAAAGTCTTCCACCGTATCATTAAGGCGGTCAAAATGGGGATCCAGAATGGATTTTAAGGAATCGGAAAAACCGTATCTTACGGCATCCGAAAGTCCCCTTATGGCTTCTGTCTGCTGTTTCTCCAGCTCCATCAGCCGGTTTACGCCCTCTGCCGTGGTGTCCGGCATAACGTATTTCTTATATACGCTTAAGAAGTTTCTTACCGCCTCTTCAGCCTCTCCCAGCCTTCTCCTGTATACATAGTTGAAGACAAGGGAAAATACCATACCGTAAATAGAGGTATGGAAAGCCACCTTTATACCGTCCATCAGGGGCTCGATGCTGTTTGTGATCTCCGCCGTGGTACCGGTATTAAAGCTCTGGAGTCCGAGAGACAGTCCGATAAAGGTACCGAGGATTCCGAGTCCCGTCATGGCACCCGCCACCTGGGAGAGCTGCTCCCTGTGGATCACGCTGTCGATCAGGTCCAGCCCGATATAATCGCCTATATCGCACCTGTAGTAGGTATCCCCTGCCGTCTCTGTCCTCTCCAGCTCGAATTTATAATCCTTAAACTGCTCTAAAAGGATCCTGTCCCTGAAAAGCTCTTCCTTTTCATCGTTGTATCTGTCCCAGAGGAATTTCCGGGTATGCCTGGCGTCATCCTCTATCTTCGCAGATACCCGGTTTAAGTCCCAGGTGATATTTGCCACGGGCCAGAGGCTCCCGCTTATGCAAACGATGAAAATGATGCCCACTATGACGAACATAGCTATATTTACTATGAGGTTCGCTATCCCCGCTGCCTGCCCCTTTGAAAAGAGGTTAAAGAACAGACAGACCCCCAGCATAGCAAAATAGGTCAATAAAATGATTGTCTCAAATCCTTTTCGGTTCATGTCTTTTCTTCCTTTTCACTCCTGAAAGTCAATACCCTCAGATCCTTGCCACTCCGCTGTCTCTTGCAGCCTTTGCCACCGCTTCCGCTACCTTCGGACCTACCCTGGGATCAAAAGCATAGGGGATTATATGGTCCGGATCCAGCTCATCCTCCGATATCAGTTCAGACAGCGCCTTAGCGGCAGCCATCTTCATTTCCTCATTTATATCCTTTGCCCTGACGTCAAAGGTACCCCTGAAGATTCCGGGGAATGCCAGCACATTGTTTATCTGGTTCGGGAAATCGCTCCTTCCCGTGGCCACTATGGCTGCGCCTCCTGCCTTTGCGTCCTCCGGGAATATCTCCGGCGTGGGGTTCGCGCAGGCAAAGACAATGGCGTCCTTATTCATGGTCTTTACCATCTCTGTGGTGACGGTCCCGGGAGCGGATACTCCTATGAACACATCCGCACCCACAAGCATTTCCCCAAGAGAACCCTGTTTTCTTTCAAGGTTTGTGACCTCCGCCATCTCTTCCTTTATCCAGTTAAGGCCTTCCCTGCCCTTATAAATGGCGCCTTTCCTGTCACACATCACCACATGCTTAAAGCCTGCGGAGAGCAGCAGTTTCACTATGGCGATGGCCGCCGCTCCGGCTCCGGAAGTCACGATCTTTACCTCTTCCTTTTTCTTTCCCGTGATCTTTAAGGCGTTGGTGAGACCCGCCAAGGTGATCACCGCCGTTCCGTGCTGGTCATCATGGAAAATGGGGATATCGGTCCGCTCTTTCAGCTTCCTCTCTATCTCAAAACAGCGGGGAGCCGAAATATCCTCTAAATTGATCCCCCCGAAGGAAGGGGATATCAGAGCCACGGTATTTACGAATTCATCCACATCCTTTGTATTCACGCAGAGAGGGAAGGCATCCACATCTCCAAAGGACTTGAAGAGCACGCATTTTCCTTCCATCACCGGCATCCCGGCTTCCGGCCCTATGTCCCCGAGACCCAGCACCGCAGAACCATCGGTGATCACGGCGCAGATATTGTGCCTTCTGGTGAGATCATAGGATCTATCTACATTCTCCTTTATCTTTAAGCAGGGTTCAGCCACACCGGGGGTGTAGGCTATGGAGAGATCCTCCTTATCCTTTACGGGGACTCTGGAGATCACCTCTATCTTTCCCTTCCATTCCTCATGGAGCCTTAAGGACTCCTTTGCGTAATCCATCACTTCTCCTTTCTTATCTCTGTCTTAAAAAGAAATCCGACAGCTTGCTCAGCAGAGTAGCTTTATCTATGGTCTTTAAGAGATAGTCCGCGGGTTTTAAGTCCACCACAGCAAGAACTCTGTCCTTATCCCCGTGTCCCGTAAGGAACATTACCGGTATATCTCCCGTTTCCGAATCACTCTTCAGCATCTCAAGTACCTGGGGACCGTTGGCCACAGGCATTTCGTAGTCAAGGAGCATCAGATCCACATGCTTCTTTGCAAGATAGCTTATGGCCTGCACCCCGTTTGATGCCATGCCCACATGGTAATTGTCCTTAAGCCATTCATAGACGGTCCTCATGTAGGTTATGTCGTCATCCACAATGAGAATATTTTTCTTCGCCTTCTCTCCGGTGCTGTTCTCTAAATATGTGCACACCGAATCCACAAGTTCGTCCATCACCAGAGGCCTCTTAAACCATTTATAGATCAGCACCTCCGGAATGGATTTAAGTACCGCCTCATAATCAGACTGGTCCCCGATAAGGATTATCTTCCTGTCAAGATCCTCAACCATGTCCTTTATATATACAAGGGTTTCCGTCATTTCCTCCATCCCCTCCACCATGAAGAGGATGACAAGGTCCGTATTCTCCTTTTCGTTCTTAAGATCCTTTATGCTGCCGTGAGACATTACGGCATGGATCCTCTGTTCCTCCAGCTTTGTAATGAGGCTTTTTGCGAGAAAGCTCTCAGTCTTACATACGGTCAGAACCTTTCCTATGGCAGTTTTCATCTTCTTTCCAACCCTTCTTTAGCAAGTTTAGCTATTTCTTCCCACTCAAGAGCATTTAAGCTCTCTTCTATCTTCCTTAAATGTCCTGCTTCCTCAGGAGGCAGCCTGTATCCCTTCATCTCTCTTATCCATGAGTCCATCATGCCGTAATCCATGCTGCCTGCGATCTCCGTAAGGGTGAGATAAGCTTCCTTAAGGTTTTCCTCCGGGATCTCCGGAAGGTCTTCATTCCCTTCATCAAGGGGAGCAAGGTATTTATCCAGTTCCCTGAAATCTTTGAGGAGCGCAGCCGTGTTTTCATCGATATAGTCCCTGTCTCCGCTTTTTCCGGCCTCCTCCAGTTTCTTCGCCGCTTCCGAAATCGCTTCGGCTCCAAGGATCCGGGCAGAGCTCTTCATTGCATGGACCTTTATCGTATAGTTTTCAATATCCCCGCTGTTATAAAGCTCCTCCAGCTCATCCGCCTTCTGAACGGCGGTTCCGTGGAAGATATTTAATACAGAGAGAAAGCTGTCGGCCGAGCCGCAGTTCATAAGGCCCTTTTTGACATCTATACCCGGCACATCTTTTAACCATTCCGGCAGTTCTTCCGCCTCATCTTCCGTTTCGGGGAATATTGCCTCATTAAGCTCCTCTTCCCCGGCGTCACTGTCCGGAGTCAGTACCTTCTCCGCAGGCAGATATCTCTTTATCATCCTTTCAAGCTTTATCCCGTTCACCGGCTTGGAGAGGTAATCGTTAAATCCGGCGTTTAAGTACATCTCCCTGGCTCCGGATATGGCGTTGGCAGTGAGAGCCACATATACCGTGCCATTATCCGAGCCCTTTTCCTTCATGGCTTTAAGGGTCTCCATACCGTCCATTACAGGCATCATGTGGTCGATAAAAATAATATCATAAGCCTGTGCACCTGTCATTTCCAGGGCTTCCTTACCGGAAGACGCCGTATCTACTTCCATCCGGGTTTTCTTTAACAGATTCCTGATGAGCTCCAGATTCACTTCGGTGTCATCCACCACGAGTATATGGGCGTCCGGCGCATGGAAAAGCTCATGATAACCGCCGGTCTCCTCTTCCGGAACATTATCTTCCACCTTAAGATCACCCACCGGATCCCATCTGACCACAGACTGCTCAATTCCGAAGGAGAATACGGAGCCCTTTCCGTACTCGCTCTCAACGGTGAGTTCGCTCCCCATAAGGTCAAGGAGCTGCCGGACTATACTCATGCCAAGCCCGGTACCCTCAATGGAACGGTTCCTCTCTTCCTCCATCCTCTCAAAGGGTGAGAAGAGCTTATTCATCTCCTCTTCCTTCATCCCTATGCCGGTGTCGGATATGGTGAAGTTAAGGATGATGCTGTCATCTTCCTTTTTCTCAAAACCTATATCCAGCCTGACGCTGCCGCTCTCCGTATATTTCACGGCGTTAGTCAGCAGATTCAATAAGACCTGCCTGATCCTTATCTCGTCACCGTAGAGGATCTGGGGAGTGTCCCTGTCAAGGCTTACGTCAAAATCAAGTCCCTTATCCTCTGCCCTGCCGATTATCATATTCACCAGATCCTTGATAAGGGGCCTCAGCTCATACTGTACCGGGATGATCTCCATCCGCCCCTCTTCTATCTTTGAAAAATCAAGGATATCGTTAATTAAGGACAGCAACGTTTCCCCCGCTCTCCTTATATCCCTGGCGTAGGATAAAGTCTGCTTTTCCCCGCTCTCCCTTAAGATCATCTCGTCCATGCCCAGCACGGCGTTTATGGGAGTACGGATGTCATGGGACATGTTGGCCAGGAAGGAGGACTTGGCCTTATTCGCCCTGTCCGCTATCTTCTTCTGCTCTTCAAGGGCCTCCATCTGCAGCACATCACTGGTGTCATCCACCAGGGAATATATGGTGCCTGACAGTTTTCCGTGCTGGAAGATCTCATTCTTTTCAGGTGTATAGATCCTCTCATCCAGCACTATGGGTTCCCTGCTCTCCGTATGAAGCCGTATCATATCCACGACTTTGTCCGGGTCATTTCTAAGCTCCGGGAACATATTTAAGGCCGGTTTATTGTAGTAGCTCACTTCCCCGTAGGTATCCACAGCTATTATCCCTTCGGAAAGCTCATCTATCACAAACCTTCTGGCCAGAGTCGCCGTATCTAAAAGGTTATAGCGGATTATTGCGATAAACAGGAAGATCGTACCGAGAGCATATCCCAGCGTGGTAATGTCAAAGGATTCCAGGACGGTTATGAGCCTTGTAACATGCAGTATGTAAAAGAGACTTTCCGTAAATATGGCCATGAAGACTATAAACAGCTTCTTTTTGGTCTCCGGATTCCTTTCCTTCAGCCAGCTTCTTATCAGGAAAATGAGTCCCAATACCACATAACCTATCTGTATCAGGGTATAGATCCTGTGCCAGGGTCCGTGTCCGTATTTTACCTTGAGGAAATCCCCTGCCTGTACTACCCGCACATTGGTGTAATACAGCGCATGGTAATCAATGCTGAATATCACTATATAGGTAACGGCATGGATAAGGGAAAGCCCGGCCTTCACAAGTCCCGGGACCTCCACCCTGCATAGCTCCGCCAAAAAGAGGAACAGTGCAAAGGCTATCCAGATACGTCCCGCATAGGACAGCTTTAACGCCGTGAAATAGGCTTCCTCCGACCTGGCCTTAAGCTGCATGAGATAGCCAAGATTGGAGATAAGGGTAGCTGCGGTACCTAAAAACAGGTAGGAATGCAGCTTGCTGTTCCACTTATACAGCGCGAACCAGGCCACCACGAACAATATGGCTATGGTACCGTACAATATGTAGATGACGATATCAAATGTAGTGATCAAAGGCTTTCCCCTTTACTGCTGTTTCCCCTTAACTGTCCTTTTGCAAAGTGCTTCTTACCGGGATCCAGATGATAAAGAAATACACAAATCCTATAAGGGCCGTAATGAGCTGAGTCACGGAAAAAGTCATCTGGAACACCGCCATCTTTCCCCTTAAAGGGCTCTCCGCAGGAATAAACGTAGGCAGCAGCCAGCGGGAGATGGTAAGTCCCATGAAAGCGCCCTTCAATATGGCACTGACAGCCGCAGCTATGATCGATCCGGGATTGATGATGGATGTCCCGTTCTCTACTGCCGGCTTAAACAGCTTCCATGTCGCCAGTACAAGAATGATATTCCCTGCCATGATAAGAGGAAGGATCCCCGGAACTGCCTGCATTACAGGGCTTGCCGCTATGAAAAACGCGGTGACCGGCGTAATGACAGCTAATATCAGTCCCCATTTCAGTCCTGCCGCCATGACTGCCATAACAAGACACAGATTGACGATGGGCCCTGTTATATAAACGTTCAGGTTCTTAAAAAACTGGCTCACTATACAGATAGCAAGCAGTATCGCTGAGATCGCAAGCTCCCTTACAAACTGTCTGTTTCCGTTGTTCTTCTCTTCATTCATTTCTACTCCTCCTTAAGTTATGGATAGATATGACATTATATTATATCATTATTATCCCCATCTTGCCTCAAAATCTTTTCATGTTACAATTATCCCATGCGAAGGTTTATAGGCGACAGAGCCTTTTATGTAAAAGTCATGGGAATAGCCATTCCCATTATCATACAGAACGGCATCACCAATTTTGTGAGTCTCCTGGACAATATCATGGTGGGGCAGATTGGAACGGAGCAGATGTCAGGGGTTGCGATAATCAACCAGCTCTTCTTCGTTTTTTATCTTGCGCTCTTCGGCGCCGTATCCGGGGCCGGGATTTTTACGGTGCAGTATGTGGGCCAGAAAAATAACGAAGGCGTGCGCTATACCGTGCGTATGAAACTTTTGGTGGTAACCGTCATATGCTTATCGGGGATCCTCTTATTACTGTGTTTCCGGGATCCCCTGATCTCCCTCTTCCTCCATGAGCAGGGAGACGGCATAGATCCGGCTGCAACCCTGTCCTTTGCTAAAAGCTATCTCTATATCATGCTTATAAGTATCCTGCCCTTCGGCATCACCCAGGCCTATGTAAGCACCCTCCGCGAGTCCGGGGAGACTGTAGTGCCCATGACAGCAGGACTTACCGCTGTATTAGTCAATCTTTCTCTTAACTATATCCTGATCTTTGGCCACTTCGGCGTACCGAAACTTGGAGTTGCGGGTGCCGCCTGCGCCACGGTTATCTCCCGTTTTGTGGAACTCTCCATTGTCGCGATATGGACCCACCGGCACAAAGACCGCCATCCCTTTGCCGAAGGCCTTTACAGGAATTTCAGGATACCCCTGTCCCTCTTTACCAAGATACTGATCAAGGGCACTCCTCTTTTCCTGAACGAGCTCCTCTGGTCCGGGGGCATGACGGCCCTGCAACAGTGCTATTCTACAAGAGGTCTGGCCGTGGTGGCCGCTTTCAACATCTCCGGAACCATAACCAATCTATTTAACGTGTTCACGATCTCCATGGGATCCGTAGTAGCCATCATGATAGGACAGATCTTAGGATCCGGCGACATGTCAAACGTGGTCGATACCGACAATAAACTGATCGCCTTTTCCGTGGCCCTTTCCGCAGCCTTAGCAGCGCTGCTCATCATAGTTGCGCCCCTCTTCCCCAGGTTTTACAACACCTCCGAAGAGATCCGGCATCTGGCAGCAACCCTCATGACCATTGCCGCCGCGTTCATGCCGGTTAACGCTTTCCTGAACTCCGCATACTTCACCATCCGGTCCGGAGGCAGGACTATAATAACCTTCCTGTTCGACTCTGCTTACATGTGGGTGATCTGCTGGCCCGTCGCCTTCTTCCTCGCCCACTACACCGATATCAGCATAGTCCATCTGTACATCGTGGTCCTGTCCCTTGATTTCATCAAGGTTCTGGTGGGCTACATCATGCTGAAAAAACGCATATGGATCCGCGACCTCGTAGGGACAACCTAATTTACCCTTTTTATTACTTAAAAAATGTATTATTATATAAATGATGTAAAGGTCAAAAGTCACATGTCATGAAGTGACATGTGACCTTTGCATAAAGATACTACAACGCCATAGACAGGTTGATGATATGAAAGACATTAGGGACATTAAGGATTTACGGGATTTAAGAAAGATCAAGTTCTCCAGCTCACTGAGTTTTAAGGTGGGTGTTTCTGTCTTTGTCTTTTCTTTTATATATTTTATCTCTGTAATCGGATTCAGCGGATATACCAATACAATCTTCTCAACCTCCGCCATTGCGGAGCGGAATTACTGTTTAGCAAGAACCGTCGCCATTTCACTGCCACAGGAGTATCCCGTCAGGCTGTTTAAGCAGGTGAAGGAGATCTACGACAGCGTCCCCGCTGATATGAAGGATGATTATAAGAGTCCCGAATACAAGAAACTCTTTGAACCGGTCTTTACGGATGAATACTATGATCTGCAGGCGATCCTGATCAAAAATGTAGAAAACAATCTCGTTTCCTGGATCAGTTTCCATTTTGAAGACAGCGACAGAAATAAGGTTATTTTTGTCATCGATTCTGACATTATGGAGGAGGGCCGCTATAGCGCAGGCTGGCAGGGAAGTCTCGGTAATTACGTTCATGGCAATAATGATCTGGCTGAATACACCGTCCATTCCGATCCGGAATACGGACAGACCATCATAGTACGGGCTCCTTTCTACGACCCTGATACCGGCGAGCAGCTGGGATATGTAAGCGTCGGGGAAAGAAAGCGCAATGTTACATCAAGTAATATAGCTTTCCTGCTGTTCTTCGGCCTCATACTCCTGGTAGTGACTCTGATATTCATCATCACTTCCGTGGGAGGAATAAGGAGGATGGTCATCGATCCCATAATCCTCCTCTCCGATGCAGCCATCAAATTCAGTAAAAAGCAGGACAGGGGAACTTCATCCCATGTATTTAAGGACCTGAACATCAAGTCCCGTGACGAGATCGGTCTTTTGGCCGAATCCATGGCCTCCATGGAAGAGGATATCCATGGATATGTAGATAACTTAAAGACTGTTACGCGGGAAAAGGAAAGGATCGCCACCGAGCTGGATGTAGCTTCAAGGATACAGAAATCCATGCTTCCCAGCGAGCTTACGGGATACAACGGAAAGCTGGATTTCACCATCAGTGCCCTTAGCCGTTCCGCAAAGGAAATGGGCGGAGATTTCTATGATTTCTTTGCTATAGATGACGACCACATAGGGATCACGGTGGCGGACGTGTCTGATAAGGGCATCCCCGCTGCGCTCTTCATGGTCAAAAGCTGTACTCTTATAAAGAGCAGCGCCCTGTTAAACCACAATCCCAGCATGGTCCTGTCAGACGCCAACCATGTGCTCTGCGAAAGAAACGATGAATCCATGTTTGTTACCGTATTCTTCGGGATCTATACCGTTTCTGAAAAGAAGCTCATATATGTAAACGCCGGACATGAATATCCTGCGATATACAGGGCTGACACCGGAAGCTATTCCCTTATTGACGAAGAGCATGATGTGGTGCTGGGAATAATGGAAAATATAGAGTTCCATGAGAGGGAACTTCAGCTTAACAGCGGAGATAAGCTGCTGCTCTATACCGACGGTCTTCCCGAGGCTATAAATAAGGACGGCAGCGCTTACGGTGAAAGCAGCATGATTGACTGCCTGAACCGCTCCCATGACATCACCGGACAGGCGGTATTGGATGCTATCCGTGATGATATCGATACCTTTGCCGCCGGTGTTGCCCAGTTTGACGATATGACCATGCTCTTACTTGAGATCTCTCCCGATCCTACAGAATAGACAGGATCCCTTCGTTTGAATGATTGGCCTGGGCCAGCACCGACTGACCCGCCTGTATTAAGATATTCTGCTTTGCGTACACTACCATTTCCGAAGCCATATCCGTATCCCGGAGCTTGGATTCAGAGGTGGTGGTGTTTTCTATTACATTCTCCAGATTACGGATGGTATGCTCCATACGGTTCTGCAGGGCTCCGTAATAACTGCGCACGCCGCTCACCAGCTTTATCGCATCCGAGAAGCTGTCAATGGCACTTCTTGCTCCTTCCATGGAAAGAGCGTTAACAGCAGTACCGTCCTCTTTATTGAAATTCCCAACTTCAGAAAGCCCCAGATCCGCGCTTGACATGCGGAACAGCTTTAAGATGATCCTGTTGCTCTCAAGATTATCGGACCCGGCCTGTATGCTGAAAGCATTGGCGTTGGGGCCGAATTCGTTCAATTCGTCCGTAGTTATATTTTTCACATCGATAAAGATCTTCTGAGGATGTTCGCTGCTGTCTCCAAGTACATCCTTCGCCCCTGCGGACAAACCTCCGCTTGAGATCACCGAACCTGCTCCTCCGGCACCGGTAGCTTGAGTAAGAGCCTTTACAAAGTCCACCCCGTCGGCTGTCCCATTATTTATATCATTCATGACATCGTTATAAGACTTTGAAGAGCTGCTTAAGAGTTCATTCACAACCTGTTTAAGTGTTTTGTCCGGGTGGTCTATAAGCGCCTGGAAGACCGTATTCATTCCCTCTGCGATGGAAGCGTCACTGACTGTTGACTGGCCGCTTACGAGGTGCCCCAGATATGCGGCTGCCAGATATCCGTGGCCGTACACCCTGTTGGAATAGGCATTATTATTGGCGATACTGTCGCTTATCTTGTACTTTTTCAGATAATTGCCGATCTTCGTATCCACGTCGCTGCCGCCGTCGGCAACTATGGATTTCAGTTCATCATTCCATCCCGTTGTGAAGCCGCCTCCCGTGAGCTGGGCGGTTCCTTCCGTAAACCATAAAGGCAGATCCTCCGCTCCTCCCGGACACATCCTTGCTGACATGGCTGCATCCATAACTGCATGCATCATTTCATGGGCTATGGTGGATTCCAGTTTGCCGAGTTTTGATGAATTGTTCTTTATATCGTCCTCTGAGAAATCGGCACTGTCCACCTTCATGGAGAGGCTGGAAAGTTCCTGGTTCCCGGACTTAAAGGATCCCTGCACATAGGCAAGGGTTCCGTTCGGCCCGTCTATATATGAGATATCAAGGGCCATCTTCAACTTATCGGAGCTGCTTCCGTATGCATTAAGGGCATTACTCAGGGAACCGAATGTCCCAAGTATCTGGTCCACCGCATTGGGAACAAATTCCCCTGCGATCTTATCTGCCAGGGCATTACCCGTGTTTACAGCAGATCCGCTTCCCACCCCGGGACTCCCCGATTCATGAGTGATCTTTGTAACTCCCCTGCTGTCGAGATCCAGTGTATAACTGTTGGAGGTGACAACCGTAGCCAGGGCCGGGTGAAGTCCAGACTCCGGAAAGAGCTTCATCTCGTTAAATTTGGTATTTGTGGAGATCTGGTCTATGGCTTCCTTCAGCTGCTGTATCTCCGCATTTATATCCGCCCTGTCCGAAACGGACATGGTACCGTTTGCCGCCCTTACTGCCAGTTCATTTCCCCTCTGCAGCATGGCGTGTACCTCTTCTAAAGCTCCGTCCGCGATCTGTACGGCGGATATCCCGTCCTCCGCATTCCGGCTGGCCTGTGTAAGCCCTCTTATCTGCTTCCGCATCTTTTCCGATATGGAAAGCCCTGCCGCATCATCCGCGGACCGGTTGATCTTATAACCGGAGGACAGCTTTTCTATAGACTTTGCCTGGATTCCAAGATTCAGGCTGTACATCCTCTGAGCATTCATTGCCGTTATATTATGTGCCACTACGTTCATAAATTCACCCTCCCTTATCAATACCTGAGAGTCATATATAAAATCTGCTACGCCCCATCCATCTAAATATAGCGGGTACGATAACACTTCACACAATATATCGTGTTTCTGTGACAAGAATTAACCCCATTTGCACATTCGGTCGTTTTTGATGTCTATTTGGTAATTTTACCTTTTCGGTTTTACCGATTTGACACGAAAAACGACCGATATGTCAAAATCTATTGAAAATAAGGCAGATTGCTGTCATAATGAGCTGTTAAAAATTTCGGCAGAAGGTATTTCCATATGAAAAAGATGGTGGAAATCGACGTGATCATAGACGAGGATTACGCCGATCCCAAGGTACTCATTTTTTCGAAAGAAAAAAACGAGCAGGTTGAGAACATAATATACGCTATCGAAAACGCCTCGGACAACGACTTTCCCGCTATCCCTGCCCATATAGAGGGGGAGCGGCTTGTGATCCTTTCCCAGAGAGAGATCATCCGGGTCTTTTCCGAAAAACGAAAAGTCTTTGTCCAGACAGAAGACAATGTATATTACGTTAAGAAAAATATGTCTGCAATGGAGGAACTCCTTAACAGCAAGCGTTTTATCCGGATCTCCCAGTCGGAGATCATAAACCTTTATAAGGTAAAGCATTTTGACATCAATATCGCAGGCACCATAGGCATAGAATTTGATGACGGCACGAAATCCTGGGCTTCCAGAAGCCGTGTTAAAGCCATCAAAGACATGCTGATGTAAAGGGGGGTAATCTGTATGAAGATGGACTTAAAATCCAGAGCGGTGGTCTTAGCCTCTTTTGGCTTCGCTTTTGGAATGCTCCTGGGGGTTGTTATCACTTCAATTACCGCTACACTTTCAATGGCAGACGGAAAGGTATATCTCTGCGCACCGGAATTTACCCGCTTTATCGGAAATGAGCTTATAGCCTTTTTGATACAGGCAGTCTTAAGCGGAATTTACGGAGCTGTGGGAATGGGTGTGTCGGTGGTTTACCGGATTGAAAACTGGAGCTTAGTCAAGGCTACCATGGTTCACTTTTTTGCCACGGTATCCATGTACTACCTGGTTGCGGGGTTTCTGAGATGGTTCACTCCTTTTATCGACCCTATGGAATCCCTTATTATGCTTGTTATCTTCGTGGTAGTTTATGTGATGATCTGGTTCTCCAACTATATCAGCTACAAGATCCAGATCTCAAAGATAAACAAGGAACTCGATATCCTGAAAACAAAGGGCGGCGCCATTCTTTAGGGAAACGGCGATTACGGCAACTGATAAAAATGGTACTGCAAAGTTTCTCAAAACACTGAAAAGGAACTGGTATGGCACTTAAGATCTTACTTACCGGAAAAAACCGCAGGATAGCGGGAAACATATCAGAGCATCTTATGGGAGACAAGGGCTATAAGGTAGTGGAATGCGATCCTACCTATGATGAGCTCTTCAAAGCTGTCCCAAAGGAAGCTCCCCAGATCATGATCATCTGCTTAGGGGATGAGGAAAAGGATACCATAAGAGTTTTTGATGCTCTGCTGGACAGGGAGGAGATGGAAACCATCCCTGTTATTGTTGTGGCCAACAACGAAGACTTAAAGACCTTTAAGACTTATATAAAACTTAACAAGCTCTTTTTCCTCCCAAGGCCGGTATCAATCCTGTCACTCTATTCCATGCTGGCTGAAGTGGAGAAAAAAATAGACGATCTTCCGGAGGAAGAGAAGCCCGTGGATGATCCCTGGAAGGAGCCTCAGATCCTGCCTGAAAACCGCATCAGGAGAAAAAAGATCCTGGTGGTGGATGATGATGCGGAGCAGCTGGCACAGATAAAGGGACATCTGGAGGAATTCTATGACGTGACTGCGGTCCGCTCAGGCTTCGACGCCCTGAAGTTCCTGGAAAAGCACGAGGTCGACCTTATGCTCTTAGACTACATCATGCCGGTGATGGACGGTCCGAAGGTGCTCTTCCGCTTAAGGACCACAAGAGCCCACACCGGACTGCCGGTCATCTTCCTTACCGGCATGACTGACCGGGAAAAGGTGGTGAAGACCCTGGTGGAGTTAAGGCCCAGGGGTTATCTGATAAAACCCGCGAAGAAATCGGAAATCGTGGCAAAGATCATCGATGTTTTGGGGTAAGTATTTTAAGGAAAGGGGAACGGTATGAATTTTGATCTTGAAAGCATCACAGGGGCAGGCATAGACTTAAAAACAGGCTTTGATTATACGGGAGGGCAGGACAGATATGTTTCCGCCCTTCAGCGCTATTATAAGTCTTCGGAAAGTAATATGGAAAAGATCCGTGATTTTCTGAACAAGGAGGATACAGATAACCTGGAGATACTTTTCCACGCGATAAAAAGTAACTCTCTTATGATAGGTGCCCTGTCTCTGTCCGACAGATTTGCCCTTTTGGAAACCTCTTCCCGGGACGGCGATCTGGCTGCAGTAAATTCCAATATCAAAGAAACCCTTGATGAATATGAGAAGATCCTTGAAGTCCTGAAGCCTTTAGGCGAGATGGAAAGGCTGAAGGCAGAAGGAGAACTTACTGGGGAAGAAGCAAAGGTAACAGCAGACAAGCTTCTTGCCGCCCTTGACGACTTTTCCGATGACCTTGCATCGGAACTCATTTCAAAGCTTGCAGGATACCCCTTCAGGATAACCCAGATGAATAAGCTTCGGAAAGCCGCGGATCTCATTAATGACTTCATGTATGATGACGCCGCTGAACTTATAGAAGAAATAATCCCTTCCATAGAGTAGGAGCTGAAAAGAGAGGTGCCGCTTATGATGAAAAAAATGATCCCGGTTCTTTTAGTATCCGGCCTTGCTGTTTCCCTGGCGGCCTGCGACCCGTCTACGGTCGGGGTCGATCCTATAAATACCGATAATTCCCGGATAGAAGAATCCTTAGGGAACGCAGTTCAGGATAAAAAAACCTCCGAAGATGATGACAGCTTCCGGATCGGTATCGTTACCGGTTCCTATTCCCAGTCTGAGGATGACAGACGGGGTGCGGAGGCCTTTCGGAAAAAATACGGAAAGGAAATGGTGACCCTTGCCATCTATCCAGACAACTTTACCGAAGAAGCAGAGGTCACCATCGGGACCATAGCAGGTCTTGCCGAGGATCCGAAAATGAAGGCTATCATTGTGAATCAGGCGGTTGAAGGGACAACGGATGCCTTCAGACGGATAAAGGAAAAGCGTCCCGATATCCTGTGTATTGCAGGTGAAGCCTTTGACGAATTTGATGATATAAAGGAAGTGGCGGATCTTGTGGTAAACAACGATTTTGTCGCCCGTGGATATCTGATCATAAAGACAGCCCACGAACTGGGCTGCGATACTTTCGTTCATATTTCTTTTCCCCGGCATCTTTCATATGAAACCTATTCCAGACGTGTCAACATCATGAAGGCAGCCTGTGAAGAATTCGGCATGGAATTCGCCATGGAAGAGGCCCCGGATCCAACAACGGAGGTTGGAGTTCCCGGAGCACAGGCATTTATTACGGAGCATGTTCCCCGGTGGGTCAAAAAATACGGCAAAAACTCAGCTTATTTCTGTACAAATGACGCCCACACGGAGCCTCTTATCAAAGGACTGATGTCCCAGGGCGGATACTTTATCGAAGCTGATCTCCCCTCGCCCCTGATGGGCTACCCCGGAGCTCTGGATCTGGATTTCACCGGAAACAGCGGCGATTTCGAAAAGATAACCCGGGATGTTGAAGAGGCGGTGGTTGCAGGCGGGGGTGCCGGAAGATTCGGAACCTGGACTTCTTCATACGGATTCACCAATTCTGCGGGACTTGCGGAACACGCCCGCAATGTCATTCTGGGTAACAGCGGGATCACTGACTTAAATGATATCATTTCCGCCTATAAGCTGTATTCTCCGGAAACCGAATGGAACGGTTCCAATTTTACCAACGCTTCAACCGGCGAGGTAATAGATAACATATTCCTCATATATCAGGATACCTATATCTTCGGAGATCCCGGTCATTACATGGGGATCACAAAGACAGAGGTTCCGGAAAAGTATTTTACCATTGAATAACGTAAAGTCTGGTGCAGGGGTGAATTCCGATGAACGGAGACGATAAGTACGCAGAAAAAAAACACAGTATGATAATACCGCTTATACTGGTCTTTGTATTTGTGGCTGTTATGGTGGCCTATACTTCAAGACTTATATACAGCGTTGCGGTATCAAATTACAATATTGTGATCGAGGACAGGATCTTAAATGTCTCCTCATTGATCGACAATCACCTGAATACCGCTGAAAACGTACTCCATGTCACAGCCGACTCGGTCAACCACATGCTGATAAGCGGCAGCACTCCCTCCCGTATACATGAATTCCTGGTGGAAGAAACCAATAATGTATCTGAACAGTTTAACGAAAACTTTACCGGAATATACGGCTTCATCATGAATCGTTATATGGACGGCTTAAACTGGGAACCTCCTGAGGGCTACGACCCCAAAAGCCGGGACTGGTACATCATTGCAAAAGAGAATGACGGAGATGTGGCATTCGCCCCGCCCTATGTGGATGCCCAGACCGGAAATCTCATTATTTCCGTCTGCAGGATGCTGCCTGACCGGCAGAATATCATTTCTCTGGATGTACAGCTTAAAGGCGTCCAATCCCTGATGGAAGAGCTTACCCTGAATGGTAAAGGCTACGGCTTTATCGTGGATGACACCGGTCTCATAATCGCCCATAAGGATGAGGAAAAGAAGGGCACAAAAATAAACGATACCACGGAAGGAGAGGAATTATTAAATGTCCTGAAGGAAGCCGGAGCCGGAAGCTTCCAGCACACTATCAACGGAGATAAATGCACGGTTTTCGTCAACAGTATAAGCAACAACTGGTATGTGGTGATGGTGCTTAGTAACAGTGAGCTCTACGAGGAAGTGACAAGCCAGCTGGTGGTAAACATCATCATCTGTTCCCTGGTCTTCATCATGATCGCCATATTCTACTTTGTGGGTCATAAGAACGAAAAGGACTATGCCAAGCGCATGGAGGAGATGAAGCTGGAAGAGCAGAGGGCAGCCTACGAGAGAAAGGTTCTGGAGCTTGAGAAGGACGCAGCCAATGCCTCAAACAAGGCTAAAAGTGATTTTCTCGCCAATATGTCCCATGAAATAAGGACCCCCATGAATGCCATAATCGGTATGGACGAGATGATACTACGTACCTCACCCGAAGACCCGGTGAGAAAATACGCCCTGAATATCAAGAGTGCGGGCAAGACCCTGCTTTCCATAATCAACGGCATCCTTGACTTTTCCAAGATCGAATCCGGAAAGATGGATCTGGTTCCCGTGGACTACAGCTTCGCCTCTGTCATGAATGACATAGTAAATATGAGCTTAAAGAAAGCCGAAGATAAGGGTCTTGAATACAGAATGAATGTTTCGGAGGCTATCCCTTCCGTCCTCCGGGGAGACGAGATAAGGGTTCGTCAGGTCATGCTGAATCTCATAAACAATGCGATCAAATATACCCACCAGGGAAGCGTGTCCGTAGATGTATCCTTTGACAGGCTCGCTGACACCCTTATCTTTGCCGTAAAAGACACGGGAATCGGGATCAGGGATGAAGATCTTTCAAAGCTTTTCGGCTCCTTTGAAAGGCTTGAGGAGGATAAGAACAGGAATATCGAGGGCACCGGTCTGGGTCTCAATATCGCCATGAGCCTTGTACGGATGATGGGTGGAAATATAGATGTCGACAGTACATACGGTGAAGGAAGTGAATTCAGGGCAACCATGAAGCAGGAAGTTGTGGATCCTACGCCCGTAGGTGACCTGGCCCAGAATATATCAAAGCTTCAGGCATCAAAGGATGAATATAAGCCTTCTCTTATCGCTCCAAAGGCCAAAGTCCTTATCGTCGATGATAACGAGATGAACCTGGAGGTCATCACCGCTCTTATGAGGGACACGAAGATAAGGATTACCACAGCCCTTTCAGGCACTGACTGTATCGATATCCTTAAGAATGAAAAGTTTGACGTTATACTTTTGGATCAGATGATGCCGGGGCTTTCCGGCACAAAGACTCTGGAGATCATAAGAGAAGACCATCTAGCGGAAGGCACCCCCATCATCGCACTTACGGCGGATGCCATAGTAGGCGCCAGGGAATCCTACATAAAGGAAGGCTTTACCGACTATCTTTCAAAGCCCGTCATGTATCCCGATCTGGAAAGCGTTCTGCTTAAGTATATGGACGAAAGGCTCCTTCAGCCCGATGCTCCGAAAGAAGCCGGGGCTGCAACCGCCTCGTCTTCCGATGATTCCGGAGATCCCGCTGAAAATGGCGTTATCCTGGTCATCAATGATTCGCCTGAAAAGCTCAGGACCATAAAAGAGATGATAGGCTCCCGCTATAAGGGCGTTTATGTAAGGGACGAAGCCAGCGCCCGTAAATACCTGTCAAAACACCAGGCAGACCTCATCCTGAGGGATGGAGACAGTATATCCGGCTGACGCTTCCATCATCTGTCCCTATTTATCTTTCTTAAGACTTTCAAGTTGTGCTCTAAGCTTTTCGATCTCTGCATCCTTCTGCTTAAGCTCTACTTCCTGCTCTGCCAGCTGTTTGTCCTGCTCCGCTATCTGTTTATCCTGCTCTGCCAGCTGTTTGTCCTGCTCCGCTATCTGTTTGTCCTGCTCCGCTATCTGTTTGTCCTGCTCCGCTATCTGTTTGTCCTGCTCCAAAAGACGTTCCCGACGGTGAATATCACCCCTGATCTCCTCATCACGGACACGGAGGATTTCCAGTATCTTCGGATCTGTAACACTGCTGTATATTGAGTTTGCCGCCATTTCAATATAAGGATCTTTTTCTGCAAGCATTCTTATCTCCTCCCATGTTGTAGCCTTAAAAAGGGCTGCCCACTTATCTATACCGTAAGCCTTATCCTCTTTAGTTGCAAGATTTATATGGTTCAATTCTACCACAGACAGTGTAAAACTGTCACTATATACGTGGTGATTCCTCAGATTACTCATACGATATGTTGCGTAAAATTCCGGGTGCTCCGGGAAAAGGGTGTAGTCAAGGAAACCGATCTGATATGCAGGTTTTACATCAGAATAGTCATCACCATGATCAAGGCTGTTAAACTCGCGGCACAAATAGGAAATAGAACGCGGAACCCAGTTTTTCAGATCCTTGACCTGCATCTCCAGATTGATGATGGTACTGTCATTAAAAAGGACAAGGATATCGAGGTGAAAGTTCTTGTCTGTAATGATATGGCCGGTCTTAATCGGATTCTTTACTTCGGCTTTTATAATAGAGGCCGGATCAAGATGCAGCAGAGCCGCAATAAGCCCGATCAGGGCCGGCTCATTTTCCTGAAGAACTATATGGAAAAGATAATCGTTCGTCATATTGTAGGCTACTTTTCCGGTCGCCTTCTCAAAAGGTACAGGTTTTAAGGATGAATACATACAAAGACTCCTTTCAAAAAAGAATTATGAATAGTAATGGAAATATTTGGCGAAACGCCGATAATAAAAAAGGTTCTCGACAGAATTGTCGAATGAAGTATGGTAAATATAACAGATTATCAAATTTATTTCAAGAGCAAATGCAAAGACTATCATCAAAAGACCCGGAGACATCTTTGTATCTCCGGGTCTTTAAGTCATTGATCAGTACTCAGGTCAGCCGGGCAGCGGCAGTGTAATGTTGCCCTTGTAGTCACCCTTTCCTGTAAGGGTTACGTCCTTTTCAGTAACTGTCGCATCATAATCCTTCTTGGAAGGATAGAGCTTATTGCCGCTTATGGTGACTTCCGCCTTCTTCACCTTGGTCTTCTTTCCGTTCATATATACATTTCCTTCAGTAGCCTGACTGAAGTCGGCCTGTTCTATGGTGAATTCCACAGGGTTCTTCTTCAATACCTTGTTAGCATTCTTCACCGCAGTCTTATTCTCCTTGCTCACACCTTTGTTGACCTTGAATGATATGATGAAGCATGCCGGTTTCTTGCTCTTGGGGTTTGCGGAAGCGTGCTTTGTATTCTTAAACTTGAAGATGGGCTTTGCAACCTCTTCAAGACTGGAGTTCAGTTTTACAATCACTCCACCCACACTGTAGCTTCCATTTCCAAGGTCTTCTATATCCTTTGCCTTAAATTTGCTTCCGATAAAGCTGACATTTGAGGTGTACCAGATCTCAAGGCTGATTTCCTCTCCTGCCCCTCCTGTTCCGAGGCTGACAGTCTGATTCTGGACAACAGAGCCATTGATGGGAACGGGGAAAACGTTGGCAGGATCACCACCTGCTCCATCAGAGACAACCATGAGCTCCAGAACAGCTTTTCCTCTGGAAGTAAGAGATTTGTATGAAGCGGTTATATTAGTGACTCCCACAGCTTTCAGAGTTACCAGGCCTTCATTATCCACAGTAGCAACGGATTCATTGCTACTCTCGAAGCTCCAGATTCCCACACCGGCTCCTGGATTTGCTGCTGATACGTTAAGGGTAAAGTTCCCAATGCTCAAAGCTTTCTCAAGGCTCGCTCCATCAGGGAATGAAACTCCGGCATCATCATATTCCGGAGCATCTCCGGTAACCGTAAAGTTGAGAGGATGATAGCTTGTATTGCAGGAAGCAAAAGTCTTTCCATATTCATCTTCAGAAACATCCTCGTATACAGCTATCAGACTGTAACTTCCGGGACGGAGAACACTGAGATTCAGATCGATGTAAGACTTATTTTCGGCTACAGCCGACATATTCAAAATCCTTGAAGTCTCATTGATGTTATCGCTTCCGTTAAGGATATACATCTTTCCTCTGTCAACGGTTCTTGGGGAAATTAGCTTCATCCTCAGGTTAAAGCCCTTCCCGAATTCGATATCTGCCATATTCTTAAGATAGATCTTATCCCAATCGGTTTCTCCTTCATCTACTGCAGTAGCATTCAGGAAATCAAAGGAAGTAGGCTGTACAAATTTTGTAACATTAAGCGTCTTTGTAAGAGGGAGGAACCCTTCAACCTCATACGTCGCATTATAAAGACCGGGTCTGATACTGTCGTTAAGAGTCATATTAAAATGTACAGTATATAAGTCTTCTCCGCCTATAGGATACTCATATGTCTTACCAGCGAAGCTTACCTTCATGGTTTTATTATCAACCGTAACAGCCGTATCATCTCCATCTACCCAGATCTTCTCCATGGTGTCATTAAAAGCAGCTACTACCTGATCTCCATCCTTCCCGGTTCCGGGATAGCCGCTAAGCTGATATACAGACAGTGTCCTGTTAAAGGTCTGCGTATATCCCAGCTCCGGGATAGCCGCTGACCATCTGGCTTTAGGCGCACCTGAAATGAAGGCCATTCCGGATTGATCATCTTTTGAACGATACCATGAACCCGCAGCATATGAATTCTCACCAGAACGCACGACAATGGTATCGTTTAACAGGGTTGCATTTACGGCACTGACTTCCAAAACCAGATCCGGAAGATTCCATTCACCGATATAAACCACTCCCCTGGCAGAACCATTCTCTATCGTTGCGTTATAGCCGTTTGTGGTATCAAGATATAAGCTGTATATACTTGTATTCCATCCCACATTCCGTGTAAGGTTGATAAAACGCCATGTCTTAAGGTCATAACCCTCTACTGCAGGCGCTTTGCTGCAGTCCTTCTCAGTATGTCCGAACCAACATTCACCCATCTCGTAGCTGCCTTTATTCCCAAAGAATACCACAGGATCCCCGCTGTTTTTCAGGAAGATATTGCCTCCCCCTGAACCACCCACTGATCCAGAAGATGCATTACACCATATGGCACTTCCTTTTTTCCCTGAAGATATGGTATTACCTGTGAAAGAGGAGTTTGTAACAGTAAGACCACCATCTCCTGCTACAAAGATGGCACCACCGTTTCCTCCCGTAGCAGAATTATTGATAAATCTGCAATCCTCGGCGATAAGTGATCCCTGGTCATCGACATAAGCTACACCACCATTTGCTGCAGTATTGTTTATAAACGTACAGTTCACAAACCTGACAAGGCTGGTATCATTTATGAAAACAGCACCTCCCTGGCTGCCCGAATTATCAATAAAAGTACAGTTCCTGAATGTCAGTTCCTGAGATATTGGATGGTTTAATATAAGATGATTGTCATGGATCACGCTTCCATCGAAATCCTTAAATACGGTGTTTTCAAATGTAAGGTACCGAAACCACGTGTAATCATCCAGACTGCTTTGATTAAGATTATCATGAGCTATCCTGTTCCCCACGATAGAATATCCTTTACCATCGATCAGAACATCGCCGCTTCTCTTCACCTGATTAATCAATGATTGATTTGTAAGAACCAGATCCTGCGTCAGATTAACCATAGCAGAAAAGCTATCATCCCCTATTATCCACAATTCATCGAATAGGCCCGTAACAGTATTGCCTGTATACTTTATATTACGATCATATCTACTAGAACCACCTAGCATCTCCGGCTCTCCTGAGGTTTCCTCAACCGGCTGGACCTCTTCCGAAACAGGATCCGCCTCAGCTGTATCCGATTCGCCTGTCAAAGCCTTGCTCTGTATACCGGTTTCTGAAACAGCTTCCGTAATAACTGCAGCTTCAGGCCCGGCTTCCAGTGAAGGAAAGCTCTCCGCACACACGGTAAAGGCCATGCAATATGAGAAAACATAGAAGCAAAGCCCAAATCTTGTGATTCTTTTTAATGTTTTTCTTCCAATCATCTTAAACATAAGCAAACCTCCGAGTTGTCCGGAAAACTCCGGATAATTCTTCGTTTTCTTCCCAAAAAGAGAAGGATACCATTTTCGATAATATGGTATCCTTCAATAAAATTCAACCGATTTTGCACATTCGGTCGTTTTTGATGTCTATTCTGTTATTTTAAATCCATTCCGAAAACATTTCCGGTTTTAAAACCCGGATCCTGACATACCCGTCTTTCGGATTTAGCACTATAATTCTTTAGGGGTTCGAGTTATTCCATTTTATCTCAAGTCAGCATGTTTGCTGGCTTTTTCTTATGCTAAAAAAACTTGACAAAACTTTTTCATTTATCTTGTCTATATAGTGCT
>JAFSKT010000147.1 GCA_017448845.1 Lachnospiraceae bacterium | reverse complement strand
CCCGGACAGGATGCTGCTTTTCCCGAAGGGCAGGCCCTCTCTCAAAACCGGACAGATCAAGGCTATTCCCAAGACGGAACCAAAGGACAGCATAAAGCCCGCATCATAGATATAAAGGGGATCGGTAAAAAGGATGATCATAAGGGATAGCGACAGGGCTGAAAGAAGGTCGAAGCTCCGTCCCACAATATCGGAAAACAGGCATACCCCGAACATTATCATAGCTCTTACGGTCGAGGTACTGCCCCCTGTCATGAGGGAATAGAGATATATCAAGGTCACGCAGAAAGAAACGGATATTTTAAGCTTTATCCCGATTCTCTTCAAGAGCCGGTAGAGGCCGTAGCCAAGGATAGATATGTGCAAGCCTGAGATTGACAGTGCATGGGCGATACCATTTTCCTGATACAGGCTTTTAACCTCGGGATCCAGGCCGGTCCTGTCTCCAAGTATCATGGCCTTAAGGATACCGCTGTCCTTATCGGATAAGAGCCTGTCGTATACCCCGCCAAGTGAAAGCCGGAAGATAAAGAGCATTTCCCTTAATACGTCATGTTTTTTCCCGTAGGAAAGGATATGTCCCTTAAACAGCCGGTATTCTATGCCCCTTATATGATAGTATTCCCTGAGATCGAATTCACCGGGGTTTGTGGCGCTGTTAAAAAGAGAAAACTCTCCCTTTACAGTAACGGAAGAACCGGTCTTCGGCAGATCGGTCAAAGATTTATGATCATTTTCAAGATATACGAGGATTTTATTTCTGCCCTGATCTCCGTCTACCGGAGCGGCATCAGATAGAACAAGAATGTAAGAATCGTTTTTATAATACCTGTCGCTCAGCCGTCCCTTTACCGTGACGACCGTCCCCTCCCCAATGTCCGGAAGACAGCCCCTTACGGGATGCAGCCTCATAAGGATCACCGCCGCAGCGAGGAAAAGACAGGCTAAAAAGGCAAGGGGCCTTCTAATCACTCTTTATGATTTCCTCGTTAAAGGAATAGATCTCATCAAGCCTCAGGACGCTGCGGAGCACCCTGTCCGTCTCACCGTTTATGGATATCTGTACTTTGTTTATACCAGGCAGGGATGTCAGCGTATTCACTATGGAATAAAGCAGCACTTCTTCGGAAACATCCACGGGTTTATCAACCAGGGCCGTGTCCATACTCACATAACATATACCGTTTTTCACCGCCAGAGTGTTCATCTTGGTGTCCGGTGAGATAGTAACATAACCCTCATACGAGGCAGGACCTGCTATAAGCTGCTCCATCACCACCTTTTCCAGGGATTCGTTGCTGCCGTATATCACATCCCTCTCCACAGGGATCAGGCTGCTTCCGTCGGCGGTGGCAAAATAGAACCTTACTCTCTTCCTTAAGTATGAGCTGATCTCATCCCCTGCATTATCTATGAAAGTGGAATCCGTCATACTTCCCACTTCTTCGCCGTTCCCGTATTTCAGGGTTTCCCCGTTCACTTCAAATGAAACGAAGTTAAGATCGCTGTCCTGGAGGATGGTCTGTACCACAGCCGCCCTGAAAAGCACCTCTTTTGCCGCAGGCATGTCGAGATAGCGGTCGTCAAAATTCAGGACCGCACCCTTATCCTCTTTCCTGTAGTCTATCAGCATAACCTCGCTTCCCACAGTCTTCTTGAGCCTGATATCCTTAGGCTCCTCCTGCAGTGCAAGTATGTAATCGGATATCCCGGAATCTTTTGTCAGTGTATCCCTGCTCTCAAAGAGGATCTGGCTCTCTTCCTGGGTCAGATAATATACCCCGAAGCCCCCCTCTGCTTTGTTTTCCGCCTGTTTCCCGATAAAAGGAAAACTGCATCCCATAAGAGAGATCATCAGAAGAACAGCAGCTAAAATATTCAGTTTTTTCCTGTTTCCCTGCTTCATGATGGTCTACCCCGTTATGGCAAATTTCAGGGGGATCTTCACCGTAAATGTGGTACCTTCCCCTTCCACGCTGCTTACTTTAATGGCTCCTCTGTGCATGAGTATTGCGCTTCTCGTTATGGCAAGGCCCAGCCCCGTGCCGCCCATCTCTCTTGAATGGGACTTATCGACTCTGTAGAATCTTTCAAATATCTGATCTAAGGACTCCTCCGGAATGCCGACACCGGAATCCGAGACGGTTATGGTAAAGAACTGATGGTCACCGTCCAGTCCGACTCTTATCCAGCCGTTGTCCTTATTGTATTTTACCGCATTTTCCACTAAATTCATTATGGCAAGAGTGAGCTTGGTCTTGTCGACTTCGGCAGTAATAGCCCTCTTGCTCTCAAATACCATCTGTATCCCTCTCTTATCCGCGATAGGCTTCAGCATCTTAAGTATCAGCTCTATCATGGCATTGATATCGGTCTCCTCTGCATTCACGGCGGTCTTGCTCTTATCCATCTTCACCATGGTCAACAGGTCGGAGATTATCTGATCCTCCCTGTCCACTTCCTCTGCGATATCCGTCATGAACTCCCTGTATGTCTCATTTGATACGTCTTCTGCCGCAATGAGGGAATCTGCCAGCACCTTCATGGATGCAAGGGGCGTCTTTAATTCATGGGACACATTAGATACGAACTCATCCCTGGATTCATCTACAGCCTTCAGCCGCTCCATCAGG
Source organism: Lachnospiraceae bacterium (assembly GCA_017448845.1). Taxonomy (GTDB): domain Bacteria; phylum Bacillota; class Clostridia; order Lachnospirales; family Lachnospiraceae; genus NK4A144. The sequence continues at coordinate 9,893 of JAFSKT010000147.1, read as the reverse complement.
CTGTTAAAAGCATTCATGATGGCCTCTGTCTCGGTATAATCGGGAATAGAAACCTGGGCGTCCCCGAATCCTTCCTTTACGGAACCGATGGCTAAGGTTATGCGCTTAAACGGCCTTACTAACATATATGAAAGAAACAGGGCCAGGCCAAAGAGGAATACCGCAAGAGTCACGTTTATTATACTGACCTTCCTTCTTATCACATCCTCACTGTCCCTTATGATGTCGGTAGAGGAGGAGATAAAGAGCACCCCTTCCGTTTCTCCGGTCTGGTTATTGTTTATGGGAACTGCGATCTCGATATATCGATTATCCGGATCATATACGGAAGAACCTGAACCGGAGGAAAAACACTTTATTATCTCCTGGGAGATCATGGTCTTCCCCGAAGCCAGCCCGTAAGTATCGTATATCACCAGAAACCTTCCGTCGGTTATCATTATCCGGCCGTCATATATGCCCGTAAGCAGCATCATTTCGTTTTCCAAAATGGGATTATCCGGATTCACGAGATAGCCTTCCGAATCCAGCCTGGTGGCAAGGATCCTTCCCTGATCCACCACTTCTGTGGTACGAAGCGAGATCTCACGGCTCTTATAGTTTTTTATCACGCTTTCCGAGATCAGAACAGACGGTATGATACCCACGATAAAAAGAAGGATAAATATCAGAAACCTCAGGCTCTTTAACGCCTTCAGCCTATTGAAAAAGAAATCAATGATAGTCTTCATGAGATTGTTACAATATTAGTATAAAAAATGCTCTTAGGCAAGTATCAGAGAGAAATTAAATTGTGCTTTTATCGGAACATACTCCGGAGTCCGAAAAGTATCCGTTAATTATTATAATAAATCATTGAAAAAAAACCTGTTAGAACGTATTATTGTTACTATAACAATTATGGTGATCAAAGGCTGTCCCCTATGACGGGATCACCGGGTGATCATTCATTATACGAGGAGGTATAACGTGAGCGATTATTTTAAGAATGTACCCAATGTAAAGTATGAAGGACCTAAGAGTACCAATCCTTTTGCCTTCAAGTACTATGATCCTGACAGGGTTGTAGCCGGAAAGACCATGCGTGAGCAGCTGAAATTCGGTATGGCATGGTGGCACACCCTCTGCGCCAACGGCCTTGACATGTTCGGTTCACCTACCATGGATAAGTCCTTTGGTAACAAGGAAGCTATGGATCTTGCAAAGGCAAAGGCTGATGCCGGCTTTGAATTCATGGAAAAGCTGGGTATCGACTACTATTGCTTCCATGACAGGGATCTGGCTCCCGAGGGAAGAAATATCGACGAGAGCACCGAGAACCTGAATGTTATGGTTGACATTCTGAAGGAGAAGCAGAAGGCAAGCGGCAAGAAGCTCCTTTGGGGTACTGCTAATCTCTTCAACAATCCCCGTTACATGCACGGTGCAGGCACAGCTCCCAACGCAGACGCTTTTGCCTATGCTGCAGCCCAGCTGAAAGCTGCCCTTGAGGCAACAAAGGCTCTGGACGGTGCAGGATACACCTGCTGGGGCGGACGTGAAGGATATGAGACCCTCTTAAATACAGATATGGGTCTGGAGCTTGACAATATTGCAAGGCTCTTCAAGATGCTCGTTGCCCATGCTGATAAGATCGGCTTTACCGGACCTTTCTATATCGAGCCCAAGCCGAAGGAGCCCACAAAGCATCAGTATGATTTCGATGCAGCAACCTGCGTAAACTTCTTACGTACCTATGGTCTCATGGATCGTTTCAAGTTGAATATCGAGACCAACCACGCAACCCTCGCAGGTCACACCATGCAGCACGAGCTCAGAGTTGCCAGGGTTAACGGCGTATTCGGTTCTGTTGACGCAAACCAGGGCGATATGCTCCTTGGCTGGGATACGGATCAGTTCCCTACAGATATCTACGGCGCAGGTCTGGCTATGTACGAAGTACTGAAGGCAGGCGGCTTCACCACCGGCGGTCTCAACTTCGACTCCAAGCAGAGAAGAGGCTCCTTCACTCTTGAGGATACCGCACTTGCACACATCGCAGGAATGGACGGCTTCGCACTTGGACTTCTCCTTGCTGACAGGATGATCTCCGACGGCAGGATCGATAAGTTCGTTGAAGAGAGATATGCAAGCTGGACAACAGGAATCGGCAAGAGCATCATCGATGGAAACGAATCTCTCGAATCTCTCTATGCTTATGTACAGAAGATGGGTGAAGTTACCACTAACATCAGCGGCAAGCAGGAAGAGCTGGAATCCATCGTTAACCAGTGCCTGATGAGCATTGAGTTTTAATCATGCTGAAAAAAGAACTGACTGTTTCAAAAAATAAAATATGGCTCTCCAGCCCCACCATGCACGGTGAGGAGATGAAATACATAGAGGAAGCCTATAAAAGCAATTGGATGTCCACCATCGGCAAAAACCTTGACGAGATCGAGACATCCCTTTCCGGAAGGGTCGGCTGCAGAAATGCAGTCGCCCTTTCTTCCGGTACTGCAGCCCTTCATCTCTCCATACGTTTAGCGGGAGAAAAGCTGTATGGGATCAGAAATGCCCATTCCGGCAGCCTTCAGGGACAGAAGGTATTCTGCTCGGACATGACTTTTGATGCCACAGTAAATCCCGTGGCCTATGAGGGAGGAGAGGCTGTTTTTATCGACAGCGAATATGACAGCTGGAACATGGATCCCGCTGCCCTTGAAAAGGCTTTCGCCATTTATCCCGACGTAAAGCTTGTGGTACTTGCCCATCTCTACGGCACCCCCGGAAAGCTTGACGAGATCCTCTCCGTCATAAAGAAGCATGATGCGCTTTTAGTTGAGGATGCCGCCGAATCTCTCGGAGCTACGTACAAGGATAAGCAGACCGGCAGTTTCGGAAATTACAACATCATTTCCTTTAACGGAAATAAGATAATTACCGGCTCCTCCGGTGGCATGTTCTTAAGCGATTCGGATGAAGATGCGAAAAAGGTGAGGAAATGGTCCACCCAGTCCAGGGAAAATGCTCCCTGGTACCAGCACGAAGAGCTGGGCTACAACTACCGCATGAGCAATGTGGTGGCAGGAGTGGTAAGAGGCCAGCTGCCCTATCTCGATGAACATATCGCTTCAAAGAAAAAGATCTACGAGAGATACAAAGAAGGCTTTAAGGATCTCCCAATAAAGATGAACCCCTTTGACAAAGATTCCTGCAGCCCCAATTATTGGCTGAGCTGCATGATCATTGATCCCGATGCTATGTGCAGACAGGTCAGAAGCGATTCGGAGGCCCTTTTCATCCCGGAAGAGAGAAAGAGCTGTCCTACGGAAATACTGGAAGCCCTTGCAAAGATAAACGCAGAGGGCAGACCTATATGGAAACCCATGCATTCCCAGCCGATCTACAGAATGAACCCCTTCATCAACAGGGAGGGCAAAGGAAGAGGCCGCACGAATGCGTATATCGCAGGAGGCAGCACCGCTTCAGACGGACTGCCGTCGGATGTTTCCATGGATATTTTTGAAAGAGGCCTGTGTCTCCCCAGCGATAATAAGATGACGCCGGAGGAACAGGATCTGGTGATAGAAACTGTAAAAGCCTGCTTCGATTGAGAAGCAGGCCTTTATTTTTTTCGGTTCAACCGGCGAAGTAGTAACCCACACCCCATTTGGTGTGTACATACTGGGGATTGCTGGGGCTTTCTTCTATCTTCTCCCTGAGACGCCTTATGTGGACATCCACTGTCCTCTCGTCTCCGGGATAATCCTTTCCCCAGACTAAATTCAGGAGATCCATCCTGGAAAATATCTTATTCGGATTCTTAGCAAGGAGTTCCAGCACATCAAACTCTCTTGCTGTCAGATTGATCTCATGATCATTGATGAAGACTCTCCTGCTCTCCAGATCAAGCTTCAGGCTGCCCTTGTCAATGACCTTCTGTCTCTTGGTCTTTTCCTGGTTCTTTTCAGCCCTGCGGACTATGGCCTTGATCCTGGCCTTCACTTCAAGGATATTAAAGGGTTTAGTGATATAATCGTCTGCCCCATACTCCAGCCCGAGGATCTTATCCATATCATCGCCCTTGGCGGTAAGCATTATGATAGGTACATCCGAGAACTCCCTTATAGCCTGACATGCGTCAAATCCTGAAAGCTTGGGAAGCATCACATCAAGAAGGATTATGTCGTAATCCCCTTCCCTTGCTTTATCAACGGCTTCCTGTCCGTCATAAGCGGTATCCACATCCATATCATCCTGTTTAAGGCTGAAGGTGATACCCTTTACTATGCTCTTTTCATCATCTACTACAAGTACTTTTCTGGCCATTTATACTGTGATCTGATCTTTTATTTTCTTAAACAGGCCGTCTTTGATGCCGGACACCTTCATGATGTCCTCTATGCAGGAAAAACCGCCATTCTCTTCCCTGTAAGTAACTATTGCCTGAGCCCTGCTCTCACCGATACCGTTTATTCCCGTGAGTTCGGTGACGGAAGCGGTATTGATGTTTATAAGGCCCCCCTCTTCCCCTCCGGAAACTGCACTCTCTGAGGATGCTGCCCCTCCGGGCTTTCGGGCTTTTTCATATTCTTCCCTGCTTAAGACCTCATAAACAGAACCGTCCTTCACCTGGGACGCAAGGTTCAGGCTCTCCGCCGCTGCGTCCTCCCTGAATCCTCCGGCCCGCTCTATGACCTCAAAGATCCTGCTGTCTTCCCTGACCTCATATACTCCGGGCCTGTTCACTGCCCCTATGACATACACAAAGGCGTGAGTTTCAGTACTTTCCTCAGTCGAGGGAACTTCTGTCGAAGACTGTTCCTCTGTCTCACTGTATTCCACGGCTTCAGTACCGGGGATGTCGCTTAACACCACTTCCTCATCCGAGCATCCGCCTAAGAGAAGCATGAAAACAAAAGGAAAAATATGATATATAAAATGTTTTTTCAATCTGCACCTGACTTTCTTCCATCAGGCGCCCCAAACGTAAGAATATTATATGCTCAGGGAATTAAAAAAACAACATAAATTTAAAGTTTCTGTAACACTTTTGTTATAATTTCATACATGCGGTCAATATCCGCTTTCCCTATGATAAGAGGCGGCACAAAGCGGATTATGTTGCTGCCTGCGGATATGAGGATGAGCCCCTCCTCCTGACAGCCTTTAATGATGTCCGCTACGGGTACGCTGAATTCCAGCCCCTGCATAAAGCCTTTGCCTCTTCTGTCAGTAACTATGTCAAAGCTCTTCTTTATCTCTTCCAGCTTTTCCGTAAGATAGGGCGTAAGCTCCTTTACATGGGATACGATATCCTTTTCCTTAAATTCCTTTAATACGGCAAGTACAGCTGCACAGGCAAGGGGATTGCCGCCGTAGGTAGAACCGTGGTCACCGGGAGCAAGGGATTTCTCCGCAACTCTCTCCGTCATGAGAAAGGCTCCCACCGGTATACCGCAGCCAAGTGCCTTTGCCACGGTCATGATATCCGGCTTTATACCGTACTCTTCAAAGGCGAACATATTGCCTGTCCTGCCCATTCCGCACTGTATCTCGTCCAGTATCAGAAGGATATCCCTGTCATCACAGAGCTTTCTCACCTTCTTCATGAATTCCGGATCCGCGGGATGGATACCGCCCTCTCCCTGAAGGGTTTCCATTATCACGGCACAGGTCTTGTCCGTAACAAGCTTTTCCACGCTTTCATAATCGTTATATACAGCAAACCTTATATGCCCTATACCTGTTCCGAAGGCTTCCCTGTAATGGGGATTTCCTGTCACGGACAGAGCTCCCATGCTGCGTCCGTGGAAGCTGTGTTCCATGGCGATGATCTCATATTCATCCGAGGGCGCCTTTGAATAGGCATATTTCAGGGCGGACTTCAGCGCACCTTCTATGGCCTCGGTACCGCTGTTGGTGAAGAACACCCGGTCCATCCCCGTCACTCCGCATATCTCCTTTGCCGCCATAGCGGAGGGTGCATTGTAATAGAGATTGCTGGTATGTATGAGCTTGTCTATCTGCGCCTTAAGGGCGTTGTTATATGCTTCGTCGGCATATCCCAGGGCAAAAACCGCAATGCCCGCTGCAAAATCCAGATATTCCTTTCCATCCACATCATACAGATTTACACCCTTGCCCCGGTCCAGCACTATAGGGTATCTGTTATAGGTATGGAGAAAATAGCTGTCATCTAATTCCATATATTCTTTTGAGCTTCCCATATCACGTACCTTCCTTATAACTTATCTTCATCCCGGACCATCGCTGTTCCGATTCCCTTATTTGTAAATATCTCCAAAAGGAGACAGTGCATTATCCTTCCGTCTAAGATGTGGACATTGTTCACCCCGCCCCTTATGGCGTCTATGCAGTTACCCAGCTTCGGTATCATCCCTCCGCCTATATAGCCGTCATTAAGCAGTTTCTCTGCATCATCCGCCGTAAGCCGGGAGATGAAGGTGGATTTATCGTTGATATCCCTGTAAAGTCCTTCAATATCGGTGAGGAAGGCCAGCTTTTCCGCTTTTACGGCCTTGGCTATGGCACAGGCCGCATCATCCGCGTTGATATTGTAGGTCTGATAATCATCATCCAGTCCCACAGGAGCAACCACCGGGAGGAAGTCCTTTTCCAGAAGGTCAAAAAGCACCTTCGGATCCACATCCGTGATCTCCCCCACAAAGCCTATATCCTGTCCGTCTGACAGCCTCTTCTTTACCTTGAGCAGGCCGCCGTCTTTACCGCTTATGCCTACAGCCCTTACTCCTAAGGTTTCCACATATCTCACAAGGTTTTTATTCACCTTGTTCAATACCATTTCCGCGATCTCCATGGTATCTTCATCGGTTACCCTTAAACCGTTTACAAACTTCTGCTCCAAACCCACCTTCTGGGCCCAGTCGCTTATTTCCTTACCGCCGCCGTGCACTATTATGGGCTTAAAGCCTACCAGCTTTAATAGTGTCACGTCCTTTATCACATTTTCCCTGAGCTCATCACTCTTCATGGCGGAGCCGCCGTATTTTACGACTATTATGCGCCTGTTAAACTGCTGTATATAGGGAAGGGCTTCGATCAATACCCCTGCTTTTTCCTGCAGCTTCTGCATTTCCATTTCATTCATTTCCTGCTTTTCCTCCAAAATGATCTTTTAAGCCTGTTAAACCCTCAGCTCCTGTAATCCGCGTTTATCTTTACGTAATCATAGGTCAGGTCGCATCCCCAGGCAGTTGCCGGGAAATCACCTTCGTTCATGTTTACGTTTACCGTCACATGCTCAGCCTTTAAGATCTTTAAGGCAATGTCTTCGTCAAAGTCCAAGGGCTTCCCGTGGTCAAAGACCTTAAGGCTTCCCTCGCTGCTTTCAAACCCAAGCTCCACATCATTCTCGTCAAATTCCGCTCCGGAGTATCCCATAGCACAGAGGAACCGTCCGAAATTCGCGTCACAGCCGAAGATGGCGGCCTTTGAAAGATTGGATCCCACGATGGAACGGGCCAGTTTCCTGGCGTCTTCCTTACTCTTTGCGTTTATCACCGCAGCCTCAAAAAGCTTTGTGGCTCCTTCGCCGTCTCCAGCCATCTTTTTGGCCAGATACTGACAGACATAGAACAGGGCTTCCTTAAAGCTTAAGTAATCCTCATCCTCCGTTACGATCTTCTTATTTCCTGCCAGTCCGTTTGACAGGAGCATAAAGGTATCATTGGTGGAGGTATCACCGTCTACCGTTATCATATTGAAACTCTCATCCACCGCTTCACTGACAGCTTTCTGCATAAGCTCCCTGTCGATATCCGCATCCGTGGTAAGGAAAGCAAGCATTGTGCACATATCGGGATGTATCATGCCGGAACCCTTTGACATTCCTCCGATCACTGCCTCCCTGCCGTCAAGGGTAAATTTTACGGCTATCTCTTTATTCACGGTATCCGTAGTCATTATGGCCTTCGAAGCAATCGTACCGCTTTCCGTGTCGTGGGAAAGCTTTTTACTCATATCGGCAACGCCTTTTTCAAGCTTATGTACAGGAAGCTGCATTCCGATGACTCCCGTAGATGCTACAGCCACAGTATCTGCAGGAACTCCAAGGGCTTTTTCCACAGCCTCTGCAGTCTTTCTGCAGGCCGTAAATCCCTCTTCCCCGGTGCAGGCATTGGCTATACCGGAATTGATGACCACAGCCTGTACAGGTTTTCCGGAAACCACTATTTCCCTATCCCACTTAACACAGGCTGCTTTCACCATATTTCTTGTGAAGGTGCCTGCCGCGACACAGGGAACCTCTGAATAGATCATGGCCATATCATCCCTGCCCTTATATTTTATCTCTGCCGCGGTACTTGTGGCCTTAAACCCCTTTGCTGCTGTAACTCCGCCATCTATCTTTGTTATCTTTTCCATATTTATCACCCCTTTTAAGAAGCTACAAAGCTCTCTATATTCTCAGCATTCAGAACGAAATCATAATAATTTAAGTCCGTTCTCTGCTTCCAGCCTATGCTCTTCCAGAAAGCATTTCCCACATCATTCTTTGTGAATGCTATGAGGGCCACCTTGTTTATCTTTTCCTTCTTAAGCTCATTCATGGCCACTACCACCATGGCCTTACCTATACCCTGTTTTCTCCGGTCTTCCCGGACACATACATGATAGAATGTGGCTCTTCGCCCGTCATGACCGCAGAGAATGGCGCCTATGATCTCCCCGTCTTCCTCCGCAACTATGGAGGTTCCTGGGTTTCGCCTTAAGAATTTTTCCACCCCTTCATAGCTGTCGTCTATGCTCCTTATGGAAAATCCCTTTATGGACAGCCAAAGAGCGTGTACTCCTTCATAGTCTTCAATTGTCATCGTCCGTATATTGACCATATGACCGCCTTTTCAGGGCACCATGGGAACTGCCCTTAATCCTTCACTTTCATCGAAACCGAACATGATATTCATGTTCTGTACTGCCTGGCCCGCTGCTCCCTTAACCAGGTTATCCAGCGCACCCATCATAATAACCCTGTTTGTGCGTCTGTCAACCTTAAATCCGATATCCGTATAATTACTTCCTTCAACAAACCTGGTCTCGGGATTTGCTCCGTCCTTCATAAGCCTTATAAATACTTCGTTTCCGAAGTACTTTTCGTATGCTCTCCGGATGCTGTCCTCGTCTGCTCCCTCTGCCAGAGAGGCGGTCTCCGTCACTAAAATCCCCCTGTTCATGGGAACGAGATGGGGAGTGAAGTTTATGGTCACCTTTCCATCATAGGCATAGGAAAGCTGTTCCTCGATCTCCGGTGTGTGGCGGTGTGTGCCCACGCCGTAGGCTTTGGCGTTCTCATTGACCTCGCAGAAGAGATTGGCGACCTTTGCGCCTCTTCCTGCACCGGACACTCCCGAAAGTGCATTTATCACAAGGGTGGCCGGATCAATAAGATGTTCCTTAACTAAAGGATAAGCCGTAAGTATGGAACAGGTCGTATAGCAGCCGGGATTTGCAAGGAGCCTGGTGTTCCTTATCTTCTCCCTGTTCACTTCACAGAGTCCGTAAACCGCTTCCTCTATGAGATCCGGTGAACCGTGCTCCATCTTATACCACTCCTCATATACATCTACATCCTTTATACGGTAATCTGCGGAGAGATCGATGAATTTTGCCTTCTCTAACATTTCCTTATTTAAGAGAGAAGCAAGGAAACCCTGGGGCGTGGCAGTGAACACCACATCCACCCTTTCAAGGAGGGCGTCTATATCATTCCCTAAACATTCCATATCTATAATGTCAAAGAAATTCCTGTATATATCTGCATATTGCTGTCCTTCAAAACTCTTTGAGACCAGCCATTCTATTTCAACTTCCCTGTGGGCAGCAAGGAGACGCACGATCTCATTTCCCGCATATCCCGTTGCACCTAT
>JAFSKT010000146.1 GCA_017448845.1 Lachnospiraceae bacterium | reverse complement strand
ATGGGCTTTGAAAGATAGCCGTCGAATCCCTTGGACTTATAGAATTCCTCTCCTCCCGCCATGGAATTGGCTGTCAGGGCATATACGGGAAGATCCGGATGGTTCACCCTTATCTTTTCAAGGGTCTCTATTCCGTCCATCCCCGGCATCATGTGGTCTAAGAGCACCACGTTAAAGTTGCTGTATTTCAGCTTTTCAAGGCACTCCTCGCCGCTCATGGCTGTGGATACAAAGACCTTTGTGGCCTTTAGGAGCCCCTTTATGACGTTCAGGTTCATGGGGTTATCATCCACCACCAGAACTTCCGCATCCGGAGCTATGAACTGGGGCACATAAGGTCCCTTTACCTCTTCCTCATGCTCATTGAATTCCCCGATGACGGTTTCGTCAGTTATCCTCTGTGAAAGGGTAAGGATAAACTCGGAACCTTCCCCGTACTCACTCTCGCACCAGAGCTTTCCGCCCATTAGTTCGGAAAAACGTCTCGATATATCAAGCCCCAGACCGGTTCCCTGAATCGCGGCATTCTTTTCCTCATCCAGGCGTTCATAGGCGGTGAAAAGCTTTTCCATATCCTCTTCCTTAACGCCTATTCCCGTGTCCTTTACGGAGATCCGGAGATCACAGTTCTCAGCTTCCTTGCCCGTAACTGCAACCGTCAGCGTAAGCCCTCCGTTCTCGGTGTACTTAACGGCGTTTGTCAAAAGGTTCAGCACCACCTGCTTTATCTTTCCGCAGTCTCCGTACAGCCGGCGTGGCAGGTTTCCGTCTATATCCACCTTAAAGCTTAAGTCCTTTTCATTGCTGCGGACCCTTATCATGGCAACAATTGCCCTGAAAAGGTCGGCAGTGTCGTAATCCTGCTCCACGAGATGCATCTTCCCGGACTCTATCTTTGAAATGTCCAGAAGGTCATTGATAAGTCCCAGCAACGACTCCGAAGCACTCCTTATATCCAGGGCGTAGTTTATCACGGACATGAAATAATTCTTCGGCACGTCCGTTGGATCCTCCCTCAATATCATTTCATCCATGCCCATTATGGTATTTATAGGGGTCCTTATCTCATGGGACATATTTGCGAGGAAGCGGGATTTAGCGCTGTTTGCCCTTTCCGCCTCTTCCTTTGCGAGCCTTACCTGCTCGTACTGCCTTCTTATAACCGTTCCGGTCATTACTCTCCACACTATGAGGGCGACGACGATGGCAAGAAGCGCTAAAAGGATTATCCGCACTGCTCTTAGTTCCAATATTCTCGGTTCCTTCACGATATTGAAACTCTGATCCTGGAATACTGCTCCGGTACTTCCGTCCAGCACATCGATATGAAAAACGTAATTCCCGTACTTCAGGCCGGTATACTCCAAAGGTTTAAGATTGCTGTGTTCCGTGGTTATACCGTTATCGTCGCTCCCCTCTAAGAATATGTGGATAAGGGGATTTGTCATGGTGTAATCAAGGATTGCCGGCGTTATCTGTATACGCCCTGCTTCTGCGGGTATGGTATAGGTTCCGTTCTCATCCGGAAGTATCTCTCCCACATTGCTGCAGTTAATGGATCTCACCCCTGTGATGATCCTGGATGTCTGTTCAAAATAGTGATCGATATTGACCCTGCTGACTCCGTTCCTGCAGGAGATGTAGAGATTCCCGTCTTCTCCCAGCTCACTGAAGGAATTGGCGGTGGCCGCTCCGGTTAGGCCGTTTGCTATGGTATAGAGCCTGTAATCCACGGCGTTGTTCATTATAAGGTCCTCAGCCTTTACAGCGAATACGCCGTAGGATGACAGTATCCAGAGTGTGTCATCGCTGCCGTAATAGATATCGAAGTTATTGTTATAGGGGAAGGTATCTACATTGACGATCCTTCCATCCTTTATATACTCAATGGAATTAGAGGTTATTATCCAGAAAACGTTTCTTTCCTTATCCCTCTTGATCCGGAGTATTACGTCGCTGGTAAGACCGTCCTCCCTGCCCAGTTTTCTGACCTTATCCTCTCCGATGCAATAGATCCCGTCGCCGTCGGTTCCGGCATATATCTCGCCGTCTTCCCCCTCCTCCACTGTGAGGAAAACGGTATTGCTTATTTCATCCGAATGCCCTATGTTCCGTACGACCTTTCCGTCTTTGATGACACTGATGCCGTCGTTGGTCCCGGCTATTATGGAACCGTCTTCCGCAACTGTCGTACATCTCACAAGATTGCTGGTCATGCCCTCTTCTTCCCTGAAAAGAGTTATGCTTTCATCCGGTCCGTAACAGATAAGTCCCTGGATATTATCGAAGGTGGATATCCAGAGATTTTCCTTGCTGTCCCTTGTAATGCAGCGTATCCTTACGCCGTCAAGCATCTTGCTGAGCTCGTTCGTGATAACCCTGTGTCCCTCCAGAATCCTGAGACCGCTGTCCGTGCCCACATAGAGATGGGTATCCCTCATACAGGTGGAATTAACCACCTCCGGCTCAAGCCCTGCTTCTTCCGTAATGTTAAGGAAGTTATTTGTGACCACTTCCATAACGCCCTGTCTGGAAGAGGCATACCAGAGATTCCCCTGATAGTCCTCGGTCATCATATATATTGAATTGTTCAT
>JAFSKT010000145.1 GCA_017448845.1 Lachnospiraceae bacterium | reverse complement strand
CGGCTTTCCTTGTCCAATACGGGCGGATCGCTTTTAACTATCCTTAAGTTCTTGTCCCATCCCATGGCATGGGAAGCGCCTACTTCGAAATCATATCTGTCAAGCTCGTAGACCCTGCTGTGATAGGTGTACATATTGCTTAAGAAATCCCAGGGATCCTCCGTCACACCTGTATCCACGAGATACCTTACAGCCTCTTTTTTAACATCCCCAAAGGGAATGGCGTCTAACGTCTTATGGGATTCCCCGGTGTGGACATGGTCATGGCCCACATCGTCCGAAATCTTCCCGATATCCACTACCACCAACTTCGGGTTTGCAGACTCTATGCCGGATTTCAGCGCAAAGTAGGTGAGGGCTATGGGCTCACCTGAAGCAGCAAGATTATATGAAGTTATACCGTATTCGTCCCAGAGTAAAAGGGGGTCTATGGCATTGTGGGGGTGGCTCGCACCAAAAAACAGCACATCGCAGTTGCCGGCTTCTTTGTAAAAGACATCCTTAAAATGATAGCTTTCCTTGAATTTCAGAAGCCCGGATAAAAGGACCCACAGCAATGCTCCCAAAAGGACGAAAACAGCCATTGAAAGCGCTTCTCTTTTTTTCATAGAAAACTTAAAATACCTTTACTGCAGTTTCTCAACAAGTGACGCCATTGCGTCAAGGGAATTGAAATTCTCCGGTATTATCTCCTCATAGGGTATGGTCACTCCAAATTCCACGGTGAAGAGGGAAATGATGTTCACCACGATGAACGAAGACAGCACTCCCGAATCCACCAGCTCTGTAGAGGACTCAAAATCGATGTCCGGATAATTAGCGGTTAATAATTCCTTGATCTTATCTCTCACTTTATACCTCCTTAATTAAAGGGCTTTCTCAGAACCCTCTATATACAAAATCACTTGCCTGGAAACCGGGACCGTAGATCCCGAATACAGCCACCGTAAAAATAAGCATATACAGGCAGAGCCACCTGAAGACCCGGGGCTGGGCTGCAAGGAGCCCCCGGATATCCTTCTTCTCTTCTTTCTTTAAGTCTATTATAAAGAGGAGTATCACGGCAAAGAGCACGGTGTAGAAGTTCTTCCTGTCCAGCCCGTGGGTATAAAGGCTGCCGTCAAAGAGCACCCAGGGGTTAAGAAGGAACATCCTCTTAAACATAATAGCAAAGCCCGTAAGGGAGCCTGCCACGGTGAACATTCGGCCGATGCAGAAAAAGATGAAAGTTCTCGCCATCAGATAAAATTTGAAGCCAAAGGATTTCTCATCTATCCCCGCCTTTTTATATAACGCGCTGAAATCGGGAGCGAAAACGGATTCCAGAAGGAAGAGCACGCCCCAGTAAAGTCCCCAGACCAGATAGTCCAGTCCGGTGCCGTGCCAGAGTCCCGTAAGTATCCAGACGGACATAAGGGGGATAAAGCTTCCGGAAAACTGGACTGATCTCCTTCCGCCCCCTAAGAGCTTCCTTATCTTCATTGATACCCCGATAACCTTCTGATTTACGGCTAAGGGCATGGAAATATATTCCTTAAACCAGTCACCAAGGCTTATATGCCAGCGCCTCCAGAATTCCGCAGCGCTTTTTGCAAAGAAGGGCTGGTTAAAGTTCTCCGGCATCTTTACTCCGATTGCTTCCGAGATACCTATACCGATATCAATACAGCCGGAAAAATCAGTATATAGCTGAATTGCTCCGAGGATCACGGCAATGATGATCTCAAAGCCCGCATAGGCACCGGGGTCCTTATACACCACGCTGGTATAAAGGCTCAGCCGGTCTGCGATGACCAGCTTCTTAAAAAAGCCCCAGAGCACTCTCTGCAGCCCCCTGCAGAAGGGTTCATAGGAAAAGCCCTTAAGGCCCTTGAATTCCGTTATCAGTTTCGAGTATTTATTTATGGGTCCCTCCACTATGGCAGGGAAATAGGAAACACAGAGAATGAGATATATGGGATTAGTCTCAGGCTTTGTCTTCTTCCAGAAAACATCAAGCATATAGCCTGTGGAAGAAAGGGCGTAATAGGAAAGTCCCAAAGGCATGAGAAATGGTGAAAGCATGGCCGGAGCCTCAATACCCGTGAGCCTGAAGGCCTTTCCGAATACAAGAAAACCGATTATCAGTATGATACCCGGTATCAGTATCAGCTTTGTCTTTTTCTTATATGATGCAAAGAGGGCCATTTTAGCCTTGTAATCAAGGCCCTCGATCTCTTTATCATAAGGTTCGTAGATCCGCCCCATGATACGGGATGCAACATAGGTCACAAGGGAAATGAAGAGGATAACAAAAAGCCCCTGAATCCCCCCGGCAAAATAATAAAAGAAGATATTTCCGGCAAGGACCACCGCCTGTTTAAGCCGGGTTCCGGGTACCATAAAGAAAAGCAGGAAAAACGCTGCTAAAAAGAATATAAAATTAAGTGACACGTATGTCATCCGAAATTCCTCTTGGATCCTGTTATGACCGGTCCCTTCTCACCCGAGGCACTCTCTGTAGAGTGAGATAAAATCTTCCTTTGTGGTCTCTCTGGGATTCACCGGAGTATTGCCGCTCTTCATGGCGTCCTCAGCCATCTCCTCGATGAATTCGTCAGTTACACCCACTTCTCTAAGGCTTGACGGAATTCCGATCTCCCGGTTCAGTTTGGCAAAAGCCTCAGCAAGCATATCGCTCTTAAAGCTTTCTTCATCCGCCTTTTCCGGGGAAATATAATTATAGATCTTAATATATTTACCATTATCCACAATTGCATTAAATCTTGCAACCGTTGGAAGGATTATTGCATTTGCAACCCCGTGGGGAACATTGTGATAGGCGCTGACCGGATGGCTCATGGAATGCACGTCTCCGAGCCTCGCCCTTGCAAAAGCTATCCCCGCAAAAAGGGAACCCGCCAGCATATCTTCAGCCGCAGCCATATCGCTCCTGTCGGCAACAAAGCGCCTTATGCTCCGGCCTATAAGCTCCATTGCCTTTTCACTCATGGCCTCGCTGTAGGGTGACGCTGCTTTTGATATATAGGATTCCTCCGCGTGGATAAAAGCATCTATGCCGCAGGCGGCAGCAAGGGATGCAGGCGCTGTGGTGATGAGCTCCGGGTCCAGAATGGCGTAGTCCGGCAGCTGCTTATAGGAAAATACAGTGAATTTGTAATTCCTTTTGTGATCTGTTATAACGGCGGAAGCTGTCACTTCCGAACCTGTTCCCGCTGTAGTGGGGATGGCGATAAAGGGCACGATCTTTCCGGGTACCTTGTCAGGTCCCTCATAATCCGTGATCTTTCCCCCGTACTTTACTAAGACTCCCGCTGCCTTGGCCACGTCGATGGAAGAGCCACCTCCCACCGCCACAATGGTGTCGGCACCGCTTTTCCTGTACTCTTCTGCCGCTCTTTCCACGGTCTCTACAGAGGGATTGGCCTCGGTGTCATAGAAACCGGACACTTTGATCCCCTGGGCTTTAAGCATATCTTCGCATTTCCCCGCGATCCCCATTTTCTTTATCCCGGGATCGGAAATGATAAATGCATGCTCTGTCTTAAGGTTTTTTGCCGCTTCCGGCAGTCTGGCAAGTTCACCCTTCCCGAAAAAGATCTCAAGAGGAAGGGAAAAATTAAAAGGGTTCATGAGTCTTTCTCCCCGTTTCTCAATATATTTATAAACTCCCGTACCACTTCGGGCACATATTCCTGTTCCGCATAAGCGACCCGGATCTCTCCCAGCATATCATTATCGTCGGGAGAATAAAATACCACATCTTCACCATTATATATCTGCTTAAGTATCTTATCAAACATTAAACTCACGCCCACTCCCGCTTTGGTCATGGCGTAGGCTGTGAGAGCCTGGTCGGTATAGAGGAAGTTTGCCGGAGAAACCTTGTATTTCCTGAAGGAACTCCTCATGATCCTGCCCATGAGCTGTGATTCATCAAGAAGTATAAAGGGACAGTCTTCCAGCTCCTTTAAGTCAAAGCCCCTTTTCCCCTTATCGGCGGTTCCCTCCATTTCCCTGGGGGAAACTGCGTATTTCTTTAACTCCTTATTTACGGGGTAATTTCCCGGCACACAGAAGTAGAGCCTTGTGTCCTGAAGGGGCTCGTAGACTATGCCCTGGCTGTTCTTACCGGAACTGGTGATAAAGAGGTCCAGCTCTCCTTTTGAAGTCATCCCCGTGAGTACAGGCACAATATCATTATGGATCCTTATGCTTATCCCGGGATACTTCTCGTTGAAGCGCTTAACCGCATCCGGAAGCAGGCATTCTGTATAGAGGTTCGTACCGCCGATCCGGAGTTCCCCTGTCTTCAGCTCCTTCGATTCCTGTATATAGCGTCTGAAGCTCTTTTCCAGCTGCTGCTGTCTCGACGCAAATTCCAGATAACGCCTTCCCTCTTCCGTCAAGGTAGCCGGGCGTCTGTTGGCGTTTAAGATGGTAATGCCGTAATACTCCTCGATCTTCTTTATCCTGGAGCTGAGAGCCGGCTGGGATATATTAAGTCTCTTAGCCGCATTCGAAATGCCGCCTTCATCCACTATTACCTGGAGATAATTAATGCTTTCCTGATCCATGTCCCCTCCTTATTGAACCGGAGCGCCATCACCTTCTTTAAGGCTTTGGCTTTTGTATTGTATTAAAACTTAAGTTCCGTCCTGTTTATCAGATCCATCTGCAGAGGTTCTCCCAGTTCCACAAAGTATGCGCTGTAGCCTGCAACCCTCACAAGCATGTCCCTGTAGCTGTCCGGATCCTTCATGGCTGCCCTCATCATTTCCGAGCTCATTATATTGAACTGGCAGTGGGTGGCGCTGCCCTTGAAATAAGTGGTGATAAAGCTTACCAGGTTATCCCGGCCCCTGTCTCCCGCCACGCAGTCCGGGGTGAATTTCCAGTTTAAGAGGGTCCCGTTGGTGGCCCTGCTGTGGTCTGCCTTGTTTACCGAATTGGATATGGCGGTGGGTCCGTTCACATCATGGGATGAAACGGCGGTATGCACCGGTCCCATATTGTCGGAGATAGGCTCCCCACTCTTCCTGCCGTCCGCGGAAGCAGGGGTGTTCATGCCCATTCCCACGTTGGCGTTCACGGAATATACACCGGGCGTGAATTTCCCTCCCCTGGGGTTTTCAAGCTCTTCCACCGCGTCGCAGTATATATTAAAGACTTCCGTATAGAATCTGTCTGCCAGGTCGTCATCATTTCCGAAATGATGTACCTTTGTGCTGTTAACTAAGGCATAGAGATAGGGATTGTCTTCATAGTTGCTCTTTAACGCATTCAGTATATCCTCTGCACTGAAACTCTTTTCCTCAAAGACCAGCTGGTTTATGGCGGAAAGGGAATCGGCACAGGTGGCGATACCGCAGCCCTGTGGGCCGGTGTAGTTATATCTGGCGCCGCCTTCCGTAAGATCCCTGCCCTTCTCTAAGCAATCCGCAAAGAAGGCCGAAGCAAAGGGTGTGGGCTTTAAGGTCCTGTGGGCCTTTTCTATGGCGTCCAAGCTCTTTTTCGTAAGAGAGAGCCAGTATTTAAGCTCCTTCTTAAAAGCGCTTAAACTGTCCTCTATATCCCTGTGATCAAGTATGGATCCTGCATCAGTCCCCAGCCTCTTTCCCTGCCCCGCGCATCCCTTATATCGCGGACAGGAGCTGCTGCAGTCCGTGCATCTTCCGTTATTCAGGGCGAGGTCCATAACCTTAACAAGATTGATATATGCGGCGTCATGAAGACCGAATTCCATTCCGCACATATCCGGCTCAACGCAGCCCACCACAGCATAATCCCTGGCGTCTTCAAGGCTCACGCCCTTTTTCATCATTACCTTTATTGCCGTATGGTCGTTATAGAGCTTGGGGTGCCCGTAGCCTGCCCTTATACATTCCGCAGCCTTTATCATCAGCTCTTCCGGAGTGTCTTCATGAACCCTTAAACACACCCAGGGATTCATCATCCTGGTATGCACCGAGGCTTCAAGCATCATGAAGGTCAGGTCATTTGTTGCATCATGGCCGTCCCTTCCAACTCCGCCAATGGTGAGGCTCTCTCCGCCCCAGCCCCTTCCGTTCCGGACCGAAGTAGTGACTCTGTCCTTAAGCTTTGAGGGATTTCCCATGCGGACATAAGCGCATTCCAAAAGCTCTTCCGCAAATTCCTTAGTGATCTTCCCCTCTCTTATATCCTTTTCATAGAAGGGATAAAGCCACTGATCCATCCTTCCGTAGGAAACGGAGTGGCCGTTTGATTCTATCTGCACGATAGTTGTTGCAAAATGCCATAACTGCAGGGCCTGCCAGAAATTCTCAGCCCCCTGCTCCGATATATGCTCACAGTTATCCCCAATGGCAAGGAGTTCTTCCCTTCTCTTTCCATCACTGCATTCCCCTGCCTTTTCCCGGGCAAGAGCCGCATATCTCTTAATGTAGCGCTCCGCTGCCTCTATCTCCGTAATGACCGCCTCATAAAAATCCTCGGTCCCGGCCTTTTTTTCAGCGTAAGCTTCTTTGGCCTTCTTTAAGAGGCCCCCGAAACCCTCCTTCATAAGAAGGGCATAATCCATTACAAAATGACCGATGCCGCCGTAGTGGTAAAGGCTTGTCATATAGACCTTCTTACCCAGCTCGTTTCCGGCCTTCTCCTCATCCGACATTGCCTCTTCCGCCATGTCGGAGACAGTCTTTCCTCTCCAGTATTTAAGGATCTGAAGGAGTTCTTCCCTGTCCTTATCTGTTATATAAAATCTGTCGTGCTCTCTTTTATCAAAGGGGTGGTTTAAGAGTTCATCCTCTATCCAGGATGCGGAAAACTCGGGATAGACCGGAGCTGCCTTGGCAGGGGCCGCAATATCACCGATTATCAGCTCATCATCATAGATATGGAGTTCCACATTATCAAGGACATTGGCTAAAGCACGGGCGCACTTAAGCTTGACCGGGGCGTCCTCATTTGCCCTGTAGCTCTCCGTCACCAGCCGTGCCCTCTCTATATCTATATTGAATTCTCTCTTTAAGAACCTTTCCCTCAGCCTGTTGACTCTTGGGTATGGCGAATATTCCTTATGCCCTGACTCATAGCCCAGACCGTAATTCTTATCGTAAGGTTCTACTCCAATGGCCTTCATAAAATACCTCGCGATCAGGCGTTTCCTAAAACACAGTGTATGCCTTTATCCTCAAAATACTCTCTTATCTCTTCCGCTCTCTTATGGATCTTCTCCCTGTTGGCTTTCAGGCCCTCCATGGGATATTCCCTCTCCAGGGACTGGCACTTCTCTCTTCCGAGATGCATGAATTCAAGTATCTGGAATTTCTCAATCTTTCCTCCCATGTCACGGAGGATAAACTCTGCGGTCTTTTCTATATTTTCCCGGCCGTCGTTCACTCCCGGGATAAGGGGGATCCGCAGTGTAAGAGGAACATCGCATCCGGACAGCCTTTTCAGATTCTCAAGTATCAAAGCGTTTGACGCTCCGGTGTACTTTCTGTGCACCTTATCGTCCATGGCCTTAATATCGGAAATAAACCTGTCTGTATGTGGAAGTATCTTCTCCGCTTCCTCCCATTTAACGGAAAAAGTTGATTCCACACAGCTGTCTATCTTTTCATCTCTCATCTTCCTAAGAAGACCTGCTATAAAATTAGCCTGCAGAAGGGGTTCGCCCCCTGACAGTGTCACGCCTCCGCCCGACTTCTCATAGAAGGCTCTGTCCTTAAGTATCACCTGCACCAGCTCTTCTTCAGTCACCTTCCATCCCCAGGGCTTTATGGCCTCCGAGGGGCAGGCTGCCGCGCATCTCCCGCAGGATATGCACTTTTCCCTGTCGATTCCCGCCAGTCTCTTATCCACGTGGAATTTCAGACAGTCATTTATGGGACAGTTTACGCTGCAGGCTCCGCAGGCGTCTCTCCCGATGCATTTCGTACCGAAAACGCCCATTTCCCGGTAAATGCTCTGGCTCTCGGGATTGGAACACCATTTACAAGATAAGGGGCATCCCTTAAAGAAAATCTCTGTACGGATGCCCGGCCCATCATGTAAAGTATACCGCTGTATGTTAAATATAAGACCAGTTTTCACGCTTTCCCATACCCGACCAGTGTCAGCAGTTCCTTACGCATATTTATATATTCCTGTGAATATCTTACATCTTCATCTCCATCAAAGACCCTGTCTGTAAAGGATGTTTCGAATTCCTTTATGATCCGGCCCGGCCTCTGGGACATGGTAACGATCCTGTTGCCAAGCATCAGGGCCTCGTCCACGTCATGTGTTATAAGGAAGATGGTGGGAGAAGTCTCCTTCCAGATATTCCTTATAAGGTCCTGCATGCTGCTCCTGGTAAAGGCGTCCAGCGCTCCGAAGGGCTCGTCCAGAAGTATGATGCTTGGATCATTTACCAGTGCCCTGGCAAGAGCTGTCCTCTGCCTCATTCCGCCGGACAGTTCATAGGGCTTTGAATCCGCAAAGTCCTCAAGCCCCACTAACTTTAAGTAGTGGTCTACCTTTTCCGCCGACTCCGATTCCGGAACCTGTCTGATATCGGGTCCGAAAGCTATGTTCTTCTTCACGCTGATCCAGGGATATAAGGTAGGCGTCTGGAATACCACTGCCCTTTCCCTGTCCACACCTCTTATACGCTTCCCGTTCATAAGGACGCTGCCGGAGGTGGCGCTCACAAGACCGGCCATGATATTTAAGAGGGAAGTCTTTCCGCAGCCGGAGGGTCCCAGGACGCAGATAAAGTCCCCCTCATAAATATCTAAGTTTACATCTTCCAGTGCTTCGGTCTCACTGCCTCCCAGACTGGCGTCATAGGTAAGGCAGAGATTCCGCACCGTCATAAGGATCTTTTTTTCATTCATGGAGTATTAAATCCTTTAATTACAGTCCTTCCTTTAATACCTCTTCAAGATAATGGGTATCTATTGCGTTCTTATAGAAGTCAAAGTCTTTTATGCTGTCAAGCTGTCCCGCATCCTTAAGGAACTGAGCCACATCATAGATACTCTTTGCGGCTGTGTCATTTCCGAATGCGTTTTCACCCATCTGCTCCTCTAAAAGCAGGTACTCGTCAACCATAAGGGCCTTCACCTGATCCTCGGTCATATCGAGGTAGGGAGCCATAAGCTTAAGCGCCTCTGCTTCATTATTCCTGTAAAGCGCTGTTCCCTTTGCAACCGCCCTGATATAAGCCTTAACCTGCTCAGGATTTTTCTCTGCGAATTCCCTTCTTACAACGTGGAAGTTGATGGTGGGATGTCCTGTCTTTGCAAGCTCCGCGCCGGACATGATCATCTTTCCGCCGTTCTCGGTAAGCCTTAATGCTGTAGGATTCCATGTATAGGTAGCGTCAATGTCGCCTCTTTCCCATGCAGCATAGGTTGCTGTAGGGTTCATGTCTACAAGCTCGATATCATCTATTGTAAGTCCTGCATCCTCAAGTGAGCATATAAGTCCGTAATGTCCGCTGGAAGCAGTGGTTGCTGCAACCTTTCTTCCCTTCAGGTCAGCCACTGTCTCGATACCGCTTCCCTCTCTTACGATAAGGCACTCGGACTGTCTTATAAGACATGCGATCCATATAACCTTGAAATCATTTCCGGAAGAAAGACCTACTGTCGTAGGAACCACGCCGAAGTTACCGAAGTCGATACTTCCTGACATAAGTGCCGCATTGATGTCACGTCCTGCATCAAACATCTTAACTTCTGTCTCGGGGCCCATCTCCTGCTTGAAATATCCGCCGGCCTTTGAAACTATGGAACCCTCGATGATATCCTGGGATCCAACGATAGCCTTGGCCTGCTTTGAACCGCCGCATCCGGATAACAGTGCTGCTGTAGCTGTAAGTGTCAGAATAATGCTTAAAATCTTTTTCATAACTATCTCTCCTTATTGATACCTGCTTATAACTTGCCTTTCCAGGGAACCAATCTCTTTTCAAGCTCTCTTAAAATCTTGTCAATCAGTATTCCCGTAATGCCCATCACTATGATTCCCGCAAACACAACATCACTTCTTAACCAGTTACTGGCATCCAGAACCATCCAGCCCATGCCGGAAGCCGCAGCCACCATTTCAGCAGCCACAAGAGTACTGTATCCGTGCCCCATTGATGTCCTTATACCCGTAAAGATATCCGGAGCTGTATAAGGCAGGATAACCCTCTTAAAAATCTGCCTGCGTCCTGCTCCCAGGGTCCTGGCAGTATCTATATATGAAGCCGGTATCTTTGAAACCGCAGAAACGCAGGCCACATATATCGGTGTAAAGCATGCTATATACAACAGCATGATCTTCGAACCATTCCCTATCCCCATCCACAGTACAAGTACCGTATAATATGCAAGAGGGGGAAGGGGCCTTATAAACTCTATGACCGGCTCCAGTGCACTCCGTACCTTTCTTATCTGTCCGCTTAAAAGCCCGAGAGGCACTGCCGTCAGAATTGCGAGGAAAAATGCAGTAAACAGACGGAAAAAGCTGGCTCCGATATGTCCCAAAAGCGTACTTCCCTTATATCCTTCAGTACTTATGGAATACAGGGAATAGATCACCGACTGTATCGGGGGAACCGTTCTCATGCTTGCAATACCCAGTACGGAAATCACTATCCAGGCAAGTAATATTATGCACATTGATATAACCGATATAACCCAGGGCTTGGTTTGCGCAATAACGGCTCTGACTTTTTTCATAACTTTTTCCTTATGTTAATATAAGTGATTGTGTATGCTAATTCAATAATATCTTATTATATGTTTTTGTCAAGGGTATTTATAAAAGAAATTTACAGAATATAGAATATTTTTCAGAAATGCCACAAAATATAGTTTGATTACGGCCCCGTCGATACATCCTCGAGGGATTTTCTCTCCGGGCCCTCTCTTCTCTTTCTTTTCTCTTTCTCTCCCCCGGGATGAGTTTACTTGCCCTTCTTCTATTTTTTGCCTCTAGGCAAGTAATCTTCCTCTTCCCCTCGGCTGGGTTTACTTGCCCTGTCGCCATTTTTTGCCTTTAGGCAAGTAATTCTCCTCTTCCCCTCGGCTGGGTTTACTTGCCCTGTCGCCATTTTTTGCCTTTAGGCAAGTAATCTTTCCCGATCCACGCTCCAGGATTACTTGACCCTTCGCCGTTCTTCGCCTCTGGGCAAGTAATCCTGCTTATCCTCCCAGTTCTTCCAATGAGAAATACTATGGATAAGTCAATTTCTGTGCTAAACCCTAGTAATCACGCGGCTTTTCCCGGGGGAAAACTACTAGGGGAATGCCGAGTTCTGTGCAAAACCCTCACTTAATCGTGATGACCTTAACCCTTGTGACTTCGTCGAAGGTGCTCATGACGCCTTCGGTTCCGATGCCGCTCATTTTCCAGCCACCGAAGGGGATTTCAAAGGAGCGGAGGTTCGAAGCACCGTTGATGACTACGTTGCCGCTTTCCATGGCTGAGGCGATCCGGAGGATCTTCCTGTAGTTCTCGGAGAAGACGCAGCCGGAAAGCCCGTAAACCGTGTTGTTTGCTATGTCTATGGCTTCTTCTTCCGTATCGAAGCCGATAATGGGGATCACGGGGCCGAAGACCTCCATGTCCTTCATGATGTCCATATCCCGGGTGACATCCGCAAGAACAGTGGCCTCGAAGAAAGCCCCCTTACGGTTTCCGCCTGTAAGGATCTTCGCCCCTGCAGCCACGGTTTTCTTCACCTGCTCTTCCACTTCCATGGCAGCCTTCTCATTGATGAGACAGCCAAGGGTGGTGTCCCGGTCAAGGGGATCTCCCATTTTAAGTGTCTTTACATATTCGATAGTGCGGTCGGTGAACTCTTTGATACGGGAATTATGAATGAGGAAACGCTTGCTGGCGCAGCAGATCTGGCCTGCATTAATGAGCCTTCCCACAAAGAGCTCCCGGATAACGATATCCATGTCTGCGTCATCCATAACGATGAAGGCGTCGTTGCCGCCCAGTTCCAGAGCAGTCGGAACAAGATTTTCGGCAGCTGCCCGGGCAGTCTTAATGCCGGTTTCGGTGCTGCCGGTAAGAGTCACAAGGGAGATCCTGCGGTCTCTAACTGCCGCTTCCTTTACGGCTCCCGGAGCAGTCACACAGTTGATCACGCCTGCAGGTACGCCTGCTTCGGTAAGAAGACGGCTCAGGTTCATAACCGTCAGGGGATTGCCGGAAGGCGGAAGCACGAGGCAGGTATTTCCCATTAATAAGGAAGGGATCACCTTCTGGCAGAAAAGGTTCGAAGGAAAGTTAAAGGGGATTATGCAGACAATGATACCCACAGGCTCCCTGGTTACGAACTGCAGGCTCTTCTCGTAGTTCTTTTCATTGCCGGCAGGAACCATCTCATTATGTATGTGCTTTGCCCTTTCGGTAAAGGCAGGGACGGAGATAAAGATGTTGTCTATCTCCTTTTCCGCCTGGGTAATGGGTTTGCCGTTGTCCATTGAAAGGGTACGGGCTAAGCTGTCCCTGTTCTCCCGGACAAGCTCCACGAACTTCATCATAATAGAAGCCCTTTCGTGAAGGGGAGTTTCCTTCCATGACCTGAAGGCAGTTTCCGCAGCAGATAAGCTTAAGTCTATATCCTTTTCATCCGCCACAGGAACGGTATCTATAACCTCCCCTGTTGCCGGGGAAAGGACCTCCGCCGTCTTTCCGCTCACACTGTCTGTTTCTTTTCCGTTGATCAACATCTTCATAAATCCAGCCTCTTTCTATCTTTAATCTTTTTTACTCTATCGTGTAGCTGCCATCCAGGTTTCCGCTGAAGTTAATGGTCCCGGAATCGGCGTCATAAGAAAACTCACCCTTTTTAGCCTTGTAAAGCTTGCCGAATATTGTAACTTTGACGGATTTAGGGATTCCTTTCTTTATTGTAACAACCACATCGTCCCCATCCCTTACGTAGTGCGGAATCACAGTGAAGTGAAGCCCTGCGGAACCGGCAGTTGCTTTCTTTATGGTTTTATTTATGACCTTATCAGCTCCTGCAAGCTCCAGTATCTGCAAGGTACATTTCTTTTTATTGATCTTCACCTTGGAAACCGGATAATCGATACCGTTAAATGAGACTTTGATCTCCTTAAAGAGCTCTGCAGTAGGCTTGGTCTTGCCCCAGAAAGGTACAGCGTGGGGATAACCGATACTGTATTCGCCCTTAGGTTCATAGTAAAATTTCATGGGTTCATTATCGGAAACAGTCACCGGTCCGGCATGACCATTGCTTCCCGGGTCATATCCCGGCTCCGGTCCCGGTCCGTTATTTCCGGGATCCCCGCCATTCCCGTTTGCAGGATAAATGCTGAACCAGGCTATGGCTTCATTAGCATAATAATTCTCTGTCTCATCCGCCCTTGCCCTTATAACATAATCTCCCGCAGCAGTGGGAACCGTCTCCGAATACTCATCATCCGGGTCATATGAACGTTTATATTCAATTGTAACAGCGTCATTATCAAACGTTCCGCTTAAAACAGGTTCTGACGGCGTATCGCCTTCATTCCAGGATTGGATATCCAGATAAAGCTCCGGCGAGGCCTTTTCTATAGTTACATTAACGCAATATTCTTCACTGTCACTTACCAGGCCATTGCCTTCAGCTTTATAATAAACCACATATTCTCCGGCATTGACTCCCACAGGGATCGAATCCGAGTATCCGCTTTCTCCTGACAGCCTGTATTTCATCACGCCGTCCAAGGAAGAACCCGCCGAAATAAGTTCCTGTTCCTCTCCGTTATATACAAGATAATTTACCTCAGGCCAGTATTCAACCGAAGCAACGGATTCATATATGGTGAAATCATACGTTGCGGATCCGGATTTATAATTTAAGGTCTCGGCCACATTGGCACTTACTGTGTACTCGCCTGCGGTACGGGGCTTATCCGTAGTGTATGTACTGTCATCCGCATCTGCTTTTTTATATTTATAAGTAACAACGCCATCTCCGTAATTTCCATACAATGAAGGATCATCCGGTTCTTCTCCTGCAGACCATGACACCATGTAAAGATCCAATTGAAGCGGGGCCTTAAATATCCTGTAGCTTACTGTTTGTGATCCCGCCTTATAATTACTGCTTTCCGTAATATTCACGGTCACAGTGTAGCTGCCGGCATTTACCGGAGGTTCATTGGAGTAATACTCATTTCCTTCACCATCGGTACCCGAATAAACATACGAAACCCGGCCGTTCCATTCATATTCCTCAAGAGACGGACCATAGCCAGTTCCGTCATACTCGTAATCATTCATTATCACTCTAAAGGAACGGTCTTTCTTTTTTATTGTCACATTCACAGGTCCAAAAATTTCGGATTCTTCGTAATTATCTGATCCCGACACCTTATAATAAACCTTATAATCCCCTGCATTGACCCCCTTAGGTATGCTATTTGAAAAATTCCCGCTTGTTCCGACCCTGTACACCATTGTACCTACCAAAGCGGTACCTGCGGAAACCAGTTCCTGATAATCTCCCGTATATGTCAGGTTCTTCGCCGTAGGTGCTGTTATCACCCGTGCCGGTATCTTTTTTACTGTCAATGTATATGACGTCGTCTTTGTGCTGTAAGTATAATTGGTTCCGTCACTGACTGTAGCTCTTACGTATGTACTGCCCGCGCCCTTAATGGTCACTTCCCCGGTCCGGGCATTAACTGTTGCAACAGACTGATTCCCCGTGGTGTATGTTACTCCTCCGTCACCGATGACAGTAAGCGCATTGGTAAACGGAGCATCCCCAAATGTTTTTGTCACGGTTGTAGTCCCATATCTTATACTTCCTGCGGCTTTAGTGATGGTAAAGGACTTAGTAACGGAACCGGTATAATTTCCCTTAGCAGTGACGATACATTTTGCATTGCCTGTATTACCTGCATTGATATTATTGCTGTATGCTGTATCATAGTCCGATTCCGGAGAAAGCAGGATATTGTTTACCCTTATGGTAACCCCGGGCTTTTTCTCTGTTCCGTCGTAAACCACCGAAGAATACTCCAGACTCACGCTTTGAGCAGTTATGGAACGGGCTCCTATTGAGAAGGAGGCTGTAACGGATCCCTGATAGTTTCCACAGCCGGTAGCCGTAACCTTAGCCGTATTCGTACCGGCATTTATATTATTGGAATAACTGCGCCCATAATCCGTTCCGACAACAAGCGTTTTTCCTCCAAAGGTCACTGTAACATTGGGTCTGATCTCCGCTCCCGTATATATATAGCCGCTTCCATTGACCGTAATGGACGCGGTGCTGATATTTGCCGGAGTGATCTCATAGGTTACGGTTATGCTTCCTGTATAATTCTCACCCTTGCCTGTAACGGTTACTCTCTTTATGCCCGCATTTATAAGATCTGTATCGTAACTTACGGTGTATTCACTGACTTCTGTCAGTGTGCTTTCACCATACTTTACTGTAACCCCCGGTTTTTTCACACTTCCGTCATATTCTATGGAATCGTAAGCCAGGATAACCGTTGCGTTTTCCATGCTCTTTTTGAGAACTATCCTGTACCCTGCTGACTTTGTTCCGCAGAAGTTCCCCGTTCCGGTTGCAGTTACAGTTGCATTTCCCGGCTGTGTATTATTGGAATAAGACAGGGTATAGTCTGTACCCATCGTTAGCGGAATACTGTTAAATGTCATTGTAACGTCCGGCTTGTAAACTCCGCCTTCGGTATATTCATAGGTACTCTTTGACAATTCCATTCCGGCTCCGGCAATGTCGGCCTGCAATACGGTAAATGTATTTGATGCAGTTCCGCTGTAATTCTTCTTTCCGGTAACCTTAACCGTAGCCGTGCCGGCGTCAACATTATTCTCATATGAAACTTCATAGTTGTCTTCAGCGATCGGGGATGCGGATCCGGCTTTCTTTACGCTTATAACCGGCGGTGTTTTTGGAAATCCGTCGTATGTGAGGTCATAATCGTTTTGTATGGTAATAACATGGCCGGAAATAGATGTGGGAGTGATATCATATGTTTTTTCTACTGTTCCCTCATAGCTTCCCTTTCCCTTAACCGTTACGGTTTTGGTTCCCGCGTTAACAGTATCCTCACTGTAGGAAACAGTATAATCCGTATTCTCTCTCAGGGTATTACCGCCCTTTGTGACAGTAACAGTGGGCTTCCTGGAATTTCCGTTATATTCAAATTGAGAAGCAGACAGAGTCACCATACTTTCGCTTAAGGCTTCTCCGGAAATAGAAAAGGGCTTTACCGCCGCTCCGCTGAAACGGGTCTTTCCCGTAATTATCACCTTTGCGGTATTACTTCCGGTATTTATATTATCCTCATAAGAAACCGTGTAATTCAGGCCTTCAATAAGCTTTATCCCATTGCAGACCACCTTTTCCACGCTTGGTTCTATCGCGCTTCCGGTATAGGCGTAGACATCACCTGCAAAAGTGACCTCAGCCTGCGAAAGATCCACCGCCGACGTCAGATCCTTAATTGCAAGGTAATATGACTCATCTTTGTAACTGATGGTATAGTAACTGTAACTGCTACTTCCCGTGAGATAATAGTTAACACTTCCTA
The DNA here is from genome assembly GCA_017448845.1 of Lachnospiraceae bacterium. Lineage (GTDB taxonomy): Bacteria > Bacillota > Clostridia > Lachnospirales > Lachnospiraceae > NK4A144. The sequence goes on along the minus strand of JAFSKT010000145.1, from coordinate 11,191 downwards.
TCTTAGAATGGCTTGATGTCAGATATGTAACCATGGTTCCAAAGCGATGGATCTTTGTATTGATCCTCTTTGCAAAATCTGCGTAATTAGTGGAATCACAGTAAAAACCACCCCTGTAATAATAGGTATCTTCAAAGCTGTCGGCAAAATCCCCTTCCAGGGCATACAGCCACTGTAACTGTGTATTAGTAGGAAGAAATTTGAAGTGGGCAGCCTCGAAATCCGTTTTCGGCATTCCGAAATACTTGTAATAATAACCGTTTTCCCCACAGTCATCCCAGGTAAGATCCATATATATGTATTTTCCCAGGGAATCATCATATACGGCATTCCACGCGTGACCGCCCCCGCCGCCTGCGCCGCCGCTTCCTGCAGTCCCGACTATATAGTAGTTGGGTATATCCATATAGTTCATCATAAGGGAAAAGACATCGGCATAGCCTTCACACACAACACTTTTATGATTGTCAAAAACCCCCTGTACGCTGTGAGCCCATTTGCTGCTTTCCGGCCTATTATTATCATCGTATGCATAATTCACATCCGTCACGACAAGGTCATGGATCACAGCTATCTTGTCAAGGGTATCCTCTCCCTTCTCTGCCATTGCCGCATATTTCTTCACTCCGTCGATCACCTGACGGTTGATGGCACTTCTGGCAGAAACCGAAGCATACTCCGGTTTAGTAAACATATAAACAGCATACGATGATACATTAACGGTATTGCTTATCCAATAATATGCGGGATGATCGTAATCATAGGCAACAAATACCTGAATTCCTTCATCCTGAGTGAGACCGAAAAGACTGTATTGGATCGATGCAACCCTGTATTTTCCATCTGCCGCCGGTTCAAGATCCGTTTCCGAATTAATAAACTCCTGAACCTGCTGGTCTAATGCTGTATAGAGATTCTTCTGATATACACTGCTCAGGGAATTGTATCCCACATCCGAAGCTCCGTTTACAAAAACATCGTCAACAGCTCCGTTTATTACATTTCTGAAGGACCGTATCTCCGGCTCTTCCGGCTGTTCTTCTTCAATATAGTTGATTTCTAACGGAGACCATCCTCCTACAGGTTTTTCTTCACCTTCTATCTGTACTGAGAATCTGTCTCCGGCGCTATTGTCTGACACTTCCGTTGCGGCAAATGCCCTTCCTGATAATACAACCGTAAATATCAGGGCTGTTAAAACAGTTATTGAAAAAGATTTAGCCTGGAATTTCATGAAAAGCTCCCCTTCTTTTTTGGAAAAGTATATCCGGATCAACTTATTCTCTATATATCAAAAACCCTCCGCCACCTCTTGTGACGGAGGGTATACACACAAACCAAACAGATCAGTCGTCCTTAACCGCTTAGTTCTTCCTTGTTTCCTTATAGGTCTTTGTTGCGGCTTCAACGCCTGCTTTCAGAGCCTCAAGGCCGGACTTTGCAACATCAACTGATGTCTCAGCCAGATCCTTTGCGATCTCCTGAGCCTTTTCAGCAGCTTCCTTTAATTTAGCCTTTGTCTCGTCATCCACAAAGGCCGTCCTGGAAGCTTCCTTCTCAGATTTTTCAGCGATGGCAGCCTGTGCTGCTGCAAGCCTTGCAACCGGTACACGGAAAGGTGAGCAGGATACATAGTCGAGGCCGATCTTATGGCAGAACTCAACCGATGTAGGATCTCCGCCGTGCTCTCCGCAGATACCTGCATGAAGAGCGGGATTTACAGGACGTCCGAGATCCAGGCACATTTCCATGAGCTTTCCAACGCCGGTCTGATCCAGCTTTGAGAAAGGATCGGCTTCGTAGATCTTGGTGTCATAGTAGGCATTCAGGAACTTGCCTGCGTCATCTCTTGAGAAACCGAAGGTCATCTGAGTCAGGTCATTTGTTCCGAAGCAGAAGAAATCAGCTTCCTTGGCGATCTCGTCAGCTGTAAGAGCTGCTCTCGGGATCTCGATCATGGTACCAACCTCATACTTAAGGCTGGAGCCGGCATTCTTTATCTCTTCATCCGCGGTCTTAACAACGATATCCTTAACGAACTTGAATTCCTTGGCGTCTCCTGCCAGAGGAACCATGATCTCGGGAACAAGCTTCCATGAAGGATGCTTCTTTGAAACTGCGATAGCAGCCCTGATGATGGCTGCGGTCTGCATCTCTGCGATCTCGGGATAGGTAACGGTGAGACGGCAGCCTCTGTGTCCCATCATGGGGTTGAACTCGTGGAGACCCTGGATGATATCCTTTATCTGCTGTACGCTCTTGCCCTGGGCATTTGCCAGCTTCTCGATCTCTTCCTCGGTATTGGGAACGAACTCGTGAAGAGGAGGATCCAGGAATCTGATGGTAACGGGGTTACCGTCCATAGCCTCGAATATTCCCTCGAAGTCGCCCTGCTGATAAGGAAGGATCTTATCCAGTGCCTTCTTCCTCTCTTCAGCGGTGTCGGAGCAGATCATCTCACGGAAAGCTGCGATCCTCTCCTCATCAAAGAACATATGCTCTGTACGGCAGAGACCGATACCTTCTGCACCAAGCTCTGTAGCCTTCCTTGCGTCTGCAGGAGTATCGGCATTGGTACGAACCTTAAGTCTCCTGTACTTGTCAGCCCACTCCATGATGCGGCCGAACTCGCCTGCTATGGAAGCATCAACGGTATCTATAACTCCGTCATAGATATTTCCTGTGGTACCGTCTATTGAGATAAAGTCTCCCTCGTGGAATTCCTTGCCTGCAAGGGTGAACTTCTTATTAGCTTCGTCCATTGCGATGTCGCCGCAGCCGGATACGCAGCACTCGCCCATTCCGCGGGCAACAACTGCAGCATGGCTGGTCATTCCGCCACGAACGGTTAAGATTCCCTCTGCGGACTTCATACCGGTTATATCCTCAGGACTTGTCTCAAGACGTACAAGGATGACCTTTTCGCCCTTATCTGCCCATGCAACGGCGTCATCAGCGGTGAATACGATCTTACCGCAGGCAGCTCCGGGAGAAGCTCCCAGGCCCTTTCCGATAGGTGTTGCAGCCTTAAGGGCAGCTGCATCAAACTGGGGATGAAGAAGGGTGTCAAGGTTTCTGGGATCGATCATTGCAACCGCTTCTTCCTCAGTCTTATGTCCTTCATCCACCAGATCGCAGGCGATCTTCAGGGCAGCCTGGGCTGTCCTCTTTCCGTTACGGCACTGGAGCATGTAGAGTTTCTTATTCTCTACGGTAAACTCCATATCCTGCATGTCATGATAGTGATTCTCAAGGGTTTCGCATACATTTATGAACTGCTCATATGCTTCAGGGAATTCCTGTTCCATCTGAGCTATAGGCATAGGTGTGCGGACACCGGCAACCACGTCCTCGCCCTGGGCATTCTTTAAGAACTCACCCATCAGCTTCTTTTCACCGGTGGCGGGATCACGGGTAAATGCAACACCGGTACCGGACTCGTTATTTAAGTTACCGAATACCATGGGCATTACGTTTACGGCTGTTCCCCAGCTGTAGGGGATGTCGTTGTCACGACGGTAAACATTGGCCCTGGGATTATCCCATGAACGGAACACAGCTTCAATAGCTAACTTCAGCTGCTCTACGGGATCTGAAGGGAAGTCTTTTCCGAGCTGATTCTTATATTCGGCCTTGAACTGCTCAGCTAACTCCTTTAAGTCTGCAGCCGTAAGGTCTACGTCATACTGAACGCCCTTCTCTTCCTTCATCTTGTCTATAAGCTGCTCGAAATACTTCTTTCCCACTTCCATAACCACATCCGAGAACATCTGGATGAAACGGCGGTAGGAATCGTAAACGAATCGCTCAAAAGCGGGATCGGGATTTCCCTTTATCATAGCTGCAACAACATCATCATTAAGTCCGAGGTTCAGGATCGTGTCCATCATACCGGGCATGGATGCTCTTGCTCCGGAACGTACGGAAACAAGCAGGGGGTTCTCCAGATCCCCGAATTTCTTTCCGTTTTCCTTCTCCATCCAGGCAACGCCTTCCATAGCCTGGCCCATGATCTCATCATTGATCTTCCTGCCGTCCTCATAATACTGGGTGCAGGCCTCAGTTGTAATGGTGAAACCTAAGGGTACCGGAAGACCTATTTCAGTCATCTCCGCAAGGTTCGCGCCTTTTCCCCCCAGCAGGTTCCTCATGGACATGTTTCCCTCTTTAAAGGTGTAGACCCATTTGTTTGCCATCAGTTTTCTTCCTCCATTATAGAATAATAAATACCCGGCTTCCGGCTGTATCGTAAAACCCCGCCGGCAGGCCTTTTTCTCCGGACCGTATTCTTGTGCAGTCCATCGTTTGTTATTGTACCATAATACAGTGATTCTCTCAATTAAAACTTTCCTTTTCAGACAGGGCTGTTAACAAGGTTTTTATTCCTGCCGCTTATGATCCCGCCTTCTCTGTTATACTCCTTTTTCGGAACCTTGAATTCATATCCGGAAAGGGTGGCATAGAGCACCTTTAAGGGTCTGGACTTAACGGTATAGGTACCGGGATCAATATAATTCTGTGTTTCGGTGGTCATTTCAAGGAAGTCACCGCTAAGATCCTTGCGGGTATAGACTTTCTTCCCACCCGTGCTTTTATCGCTGTCAAAGGCAAATTCGCTTAAGTCCAGGGGTTTGACGGAGAAGTAAACCCGGTTATCTTTTTTCTTCAGTTCCCTGTTGATCTTCTTTATCTCCTGAGCCAGCTTATCCTTTTTCTGCTTTTTCGAAAGCTTCGTATCCAGGGCTACGTGGGTACGGCCGTTATAAGATACCGGATTCTTAGGTCCGTACAGCTTTATGTCCAGCGGATAGTCGCCAAGGGTCAGGCCTCCCAGATCAACAGTCTTCTCCGGTCCGGTTTTTACGGGAACAGGCGAAGGTTCCGGCTTGGGAGTGGGGCCGGGTTTCGGATCGGGATCCGGATTTTGGTTCGGGTTTGGATCCGGATTTGGGTTCGGGTTTGAATTCGGATTCGGGTTCGGGTTCGGGTTCGGATCCTTTTCAAATATCGCCTTGATGTCCACATCCGAGCGCTTCAGGATAAAGGAAGCGTCTGCACTGTTTATTCCGTTAACGGACACTCCTCCGGAAATAACTTTCCACTCTTTGAAATGGAAGCCGCTTTGCGGATCCGCATGAAGAAGTACTTTCATCCCCTCTTCTCCGGAATCAAGGCTGACTTTCCTTTCCCCGGAATACATTTCAGCCTTCGCTACCCCATTCCCGTTAGCTGAGACAGTGACCTTATGGCGTCGTATCACTGTAACATAAAGCGTCACGTTATTCCTGGGAGAATAATTCCGTGGATCTTTGGGCAGAAGATCAGCCTTAAATGAATATTTTTTCCCGATATCACTATACTCGAAGAGTCTGTCATTATCCCCACGAACCAATTGCCAGTATCCGTTTTCCAATTCCGGATATTTAATCTCAGACAGCTTCTGCCCCGGATAAAGTATGAGGTCAGTGGGATCTTTATCATCAAGCTGCAGCTTATCGATAATATAATTATCGTATGCTGTTTGCCCTTCAACCGTGATCTTTGCTCTGTATCTTCCGCTGTCTTCCGGCGGTACAGGGCTATCATAAATAGTTCCATTTATTCCTTCATATCTGATCAGAGGAAACAGAGAGACCCGTAGCATTATTAAAATTGTATATGCTCCTTCCGTTAATTTCGGCCCCTCTCCTTACTCCTTTACTATATTTAAACGTGTTATTATCCACGCCAACCACGATCTCAAGACTTATTTTTTTATCTTCAAGATTGCATCTTCCTTCAACATCACATGTCGCAGTGATCTTATTTCTAACTGCGCTGTAATTAAACCGATGCTATAAGTTGTGTACAATGTCCAATCCGGCATTTGACCCTTGAATTACAGTATAACACGAAAAAACCCCGTCATATACATATATGTTAATAAAAAAGTAAATGGCATCGCAAAATGAAGAAGTGCAAAAAAAGATTTAAAGTGGTATCATGTCCTGAGATCAAGAAATATCCACGAAATGCGACAGATGAGAGTTGAAAATGCCTGAAAACAACAAAAACTATACTGAAGGAAAAATAATAGAGCCATTGATGCGATTTGCCATGCCGGTAATGTTCGCACTTTTCCTGCAGGCAATGTACGGTGCCGTGGACCTTATGGTGGTGGGAAAGACAAAACAGAGCGGCCGGATCATCGGCGCAATATTCAGGGGAATGGGGGATTCAAAAACCCTGCTGGTCACAGTCGCCATAGCCTGTGCCGCAAATATCACGGGGGACCTTTTTCTTGTGGCCGTTTTGGGTAGAATACCTGAAATCCTATGCCATAGATTGTCTGTTTACCTGTTTTCTGTTTTGCTTTGTAGGGTTTTACAACGGAGTCGGGCTCACACAGTTTGTAATGGCCCAGGGTATAATCGGAGCATTCCTTGTCAGGATACCGGTATGTATCCTTATGAGCAAATGGGAGCCTGTAACGCTCTTTCATATCGGACTTGCAACACCATGTTCCACAGTAATGCAGATCATCATGTGCTTTGGATGTATGTATTACTTAAAGCGTAAAGGATCACTCTCTGTATGAAATGTGGTTTTTGGCATATTTTTCCCGAAAATGGGATATTAAGGGGGACATTTAAATTGAACAGATCAGGATCATTTTTACTGAAAAGCAGTCTGGCACTGGGAGTCGCAGGATTTCTGACCTTTGCGGGAGCGGCCCATACCCCGCTTCTCTCATCGGTTTATGCAGCTGATATAAGCGTAACATCTGATGCTGTCACCTGGGAAGGCGGCAATACTTATGTCGTAGACAGTGATGTTACGATAGAAGACCGTATAACTGTCAACGGAAATGTGACCCTGCTGCTTAATGAAGGAAAGACGCTGACGGCGGTAAAGGGCATCAACGTTCAGGGGGAGGACAGTCTTACCATCAACGGAGAGGGAACCCTTTTCGCCGGGACAACGAACGGGGAAAACGTGTCCGGAGAATGGACGGGAGCCGGCATAGGAAGCCGGTACGAAACCGGATCAGAGAATAAAAAAGCAGGGACTGTCATCATAAACGGAGGAAACGTTGTTGCATTTGGCAGTGAAAACGGGGCAGGTATAGGAGGAGGCGGAGTATCCTACGACACGGTTGTTTATCCCGGAGGAACCGTGAGTATCAACGGAGGAACCGTTAAAGCCGTAGGTGGATGGTATTCTGCCGGAATAGGAGGAGGAAATCAAGGTTCCGGCGGAGTGATCGGAATAACCGGAGGAACGGTCACAGCCACCGGCGGTTTCAGAGGAGCAGGTATCGGAGGGGGAAACCAGGGCAGTGCCGGCGATATCGTTATTTCCGGCGGTAATGTTACAGCAAGTGGCAAATCTTCAGAGAAGACAGGTGCCGGGATCGGAACCGGCTACGATGGTGACGGAGGCAGTATCAGTATCTCCGGGGAAAACACAGTTGTCGAAGCTACAGGAGGCAGCGGAAACAGTGGCTCTTACGGAGCAGGATCTCCGGGGATAGGAGGAGGATCCGGAAGCAAAAACGGATGTGATATAAGTATCAGCGGCGGAAAAGTGACAGCGACTGCAGGAAATTCGGCTAATGAGAACTATTCGGCTCCCGGGATCGGAACAGCCTGTACCGACACCGAGGGCAGCAGCGGAAATATCCGTATTTCGGGCGGTACCGTAACGGCAAAGGGGTCCGGGAATGCACCCGGAATAGGCATAGCGGTTGGAAAAGGTATGTATATAGGACCGGTTACCGTTAATGTTATACTGGGCGGCGGAACCATAACAGCCATAGCCGGAACCACCGGCGTAGTCGGCATAGGATCTTATCAGGATACAAATACTACAGAGACCATTGAGGTCACCGGAGACACTGTTCTCGGGGGTGACCTGACCGTTAGAAAACTAAGCATTACTGCCGACGGAAAGCTCACGGTTCCGGATGGCGTGACCCTTTCTACGAGAGAAGCAGAAGGTGTTGCTTCGGAAATAACCATAGCAGAAGGCGGAGCGCTGGAAAACGAAGGGACACTGACGGTAGGCAGCAAAGGAACCATAACGTGCAGCGGAGAACTGATAAACGGGAAAAACCTTATCAACGACGGTACAGTTACAATAGCCGGCGACGGGATCATATTTAATCAGGACAGCATTACCGGAACTCATGCAGATGCCGTGATCGCCATAGCTATCGACAGATGTACTGTTTCCTTCAACACCCTGGGAGGAGATCCCGTTCCCGTAGAACAGATTAGACTGAAGGATGAACCGGCGACGAAACCGGTCCCCTCTCCGGAGAAGAGGGGTTATGACTTCACGGGATGGTATACTGACGAGAACGCCAAAGATGAATGGGACTTTACCAGAGGTGTCACAAAGTACCGTATGACCCTTTACGCAGGATGGGAGTTTCACGGCGTTAATGCAGAGGATATCACCGGAACCTTTACATATTCAGATACCCCTTTTGAACCGGAGATCATCGTAAAGGACAGGGTATCTGGGAGCGCTCTCATTAAGGACAGGGACTACACCCTGGAATATAAGGACAATATCAATGCGGGGACGGCAACAGTCGCCATTAAGTGCCTGGGAGACTATAAAGAAGCCGGTGAGATAAAAAAAACCTTCAGTATCCTTAAAAAGAAGATCACTCCGGATGTCAATGTGTTCGGTTCCTATGTTTACACCGGAAGAAAGACAGAGCCTGAGTTTACCGTTACGTACGGATCGACCTGTCTTACAGAGAAGGACTATACGGCGGAACTCAGCAACAATGTGAACGCAGGTACCGCAACCCTTTTGATAAAGGAAGCATCCAGCGGAAATTATGGATTCAGCGATATGGCTGTTACATTTACGATAGAAAAAGCGGAGAATCCGGCAGTCATCAAGTCTTCCGCAGCTGTAGCAAAGGACGGAAAAACCCTTGATCTTTCAAAGCTTGTAAGCGGTGCAGAGGGGAAGGTAAGCTATGAGATCGCCAAAGAAGCCTCCGGCTGCAGCGTGGACAGCGATACGGGGCTTTTTACATCCGGAATTGATATATGTGAATGCATAGTTACCGTAACGATCGAAGGAAATCAAAACTATAAGGGAACGAACGGTATTATCAAAGTGAGTGTTACCGGGGAGGATCCAACAGATGATCCGGCAGATGATCTTCCCAAGCAGGATACCCCCGCGGTTTCCACTAAGGTCCCCGTTTCAGACCCGGGGCAGATGTACGCGTCCTCTGAAGACAACCTTGCTCCCGTCACATCTTCAGGGAAGATCAAAGACCAGGTGCTTGATCTTTCGAACGTAGCCGGATCAGGTATAGATCCTGAGGGCCTTAAGATGACTGCCATCAACGGCAGTAAGTTCACCACAAAGGCTAAACTTAAGGATAAGGATTCTGCAAAAGCCGAAGGAGGGATCAAAGTAAAGGTTAACAAGAAAACCCTGATACCCGCCATCACCTGTAAAAAGGACGGAAGCGTCACCTTAACCACGGAAGACGATAAAACCTATAAGATATATTTCACAGTACAGAAACCAAAGCCGCAAAAGACCGCAAAAAACCTTGGTATCGGCAGTGGCATAGCCATAAAGACCATCCATGACCTCTTTGGCACGGACATAGACGCCGGAAAGCTTGAGATACTTAAGCAGAAGCATTCCCAGGCCACCCTTTCCGGCAACTCCCTCATAGTGGATCCGGCGGAAAAGGACAGTATCAAGGTTCTATATAAGTACCTGGATAAGAAGTATAGTATTACCATAAAGGTAAAGTAATGTACTCCGCTCTTTCCTTCAGGAAGCTTTTTACCCTGCCGGTCTTTAAGTCAAAGAAGCTCTCATCATAGCCGGATCCGCCGTACCAGCGCTCATAGCTTGAGGAGACCGGGCCCTTAAACTCCTCCGCGATATCCGCATAGGCTTTGAGGGCCTCATCGGAATAAAAGACCTTCTCCGTAACCTCGCCGAAACGCTTACCAAAAGCGATCCTGAAGTCCTGATTTTCCCATAATGCAGTAAAGAGCCCATCAGGCCCGATGATGTCCGATCCGTTAAAGAGGACGTCAAGCATATCCACATCTATCTTCTCATAGTCCAGGGAAATATTATTGTCAAAATTAACGAACCTCCATTTGCAGTCGCCGTAAGGTCCTTCCTCCGGGTCCCTCGTGCGCCAGTAGCCGAAGTTCAGGTGGGGCCAGTCCATGCCATATTCCGCGAAGATCCTTATGGAATAATAATCAATGAGGCTGTCCATATCCACCGCATCGCAGAAGTCCCTGTACTGCTCCTCATCGGAAAAGTCACTGTCCTCATATAGATCGAGAAATGCGAAATAGTAGTGAATATCATCCCTTTTCCCAACCTCCACTTCCCCTTCCTTAATGAATACCACGTTATTTGGATCCACGCCATATTCAGAGGAAAAGAAATTCTCATCAAGCCTTTCCGACATCACGTAGGTCCCCCAGAATTCCCCGTTTAAGAAGAGGTATAAGGGCTTTCCGAACTGCGCTGCCGCCACGTCAATCCCCGTATCCCTTATCCTTTCTGAAACAAAGGGGTCCTTTGTAAGGGTGTAGCGGTCATTCCCTCCTGCGGAAAGGGCTATCCTCCTTATCTTTTTTCTCCCGTCAAAAAGGGGGGCGTCAAAATAATCCTTTCCGCTGTAAGCGTTCCTCGCATATACATTAAAGCCCTTCATGGGATACTGCCTGGAGCTGTTGCCCTTCACTCTGATCCCCACGGCCTGCTCAAGGATTACGCTGCCATGGCCTTCGTCAAAATAGGTAAGATCCGCTTCCCTCTCCCACTCTATTCCGTGTTCCGTATAATTCCCTTCGGAATTCCGGTTGAATCCCACCTTCCCTATCTTCACCGAGCCGTCTAACGGAAGTGAGGGATCGGCGGCAATAAGGGCGGAGGCCTCCTCATTTTTCTCATACCTTTTCTTTAAGTCCGCTTTTCCCACATCCCCCAGCACATAGATCCCCTTTTCGCTTCCGAAAAGGTCATCGGGGTCCGCCACCAGGGAAATGATCCCGACACCTTCATACATCTCCTTATCATCAAAGCCAAGGAAAAAGCTCTTTGTCACGGTCTCACTTTCTTCCCCGTCTTTAGAAAAGACCTTTGCCCTGACAACATTACACTTATCCACCTTTTCCTCCGGGATCCTGTAATCCCT
>JAFSKT010000144.1 GCA_017448845.1 Lachnospiraceae bacterium | reverse complement strand
TCATCGTCTTAGCTGCTTTCACTGCTTTCAGTGCTTTCTTTTCCGGTGTTTGAATCAGAGACGGAGTCAGTGTCATCTATTTCAGCATCATCCTCATCTTCTTCGACTTCATCTTCTTCATCTTCCTCATCATCCAAGTCCTCGTCCTCATCATCTTCTTCCGTATCGTCGATCTCCTCGTTATCCCCGCTGCCGCCTCCGTTCTTAACACCCTCCTGGATCTGCCTTAAGTAATCGTAGTCGTAGTCGATGGGGCTTCCGTCCAAAGTCTTATATCTGAAATAGAAGACCGGAGAAGAACCGTTATTTCCGAAGACATCCCCCACATGGAAGGACACATTCCCGGCAGTACTGGACTCGTGAACATACATCATGTCCAGGTTCTCGCTGCCGTTAAGGCTGGCATAACCTAAGAAGATAGCCGCATGGCCGAAGCGGTGGCTGCCGTCGAAACCGTATACCATTATATCACCGGCCCGGATATTTTTAAGCCCCTGATCGTAATCCGTGCCGTCTTCATCCACCGCAATAAGCTGAAGGGAGCCGTTTCCCTGGGTATAGATCATGGAATCGGTATTGCAGTAGCCTAAGTTATCATTCATGGCTATAAAGTATATCCAATCTACCCAGTGGGAGCAGTCCATGCCGCTTATCTGATTTGCGAAGCTCACTATGGCGTCATCCGGCACCACAGGGAAACCGTACTCATCCTTCTCGGTATTTGAAGGCCTGGTGGGCTGGGCGCCTCCCAGGATATAGGGGATCCTGCCCACAGTCAGCAGGGCGGACTTCACTATCCTGTATTCCTCGTTGTTTAAGCCATCGTTGCTTATCCATGTGATGGAAAGGATGTTCCTTATATCCTCTGCTGTCAGGATATCGCTGCTGGTAAGAGGCGCAGTGGTGTCGGTGGAAAGCTCCAGCTCGTCCATGGTGAGGTGGTCCGCCTTGTCATAGAGGCTGTCATCCATGTTGTCATCCGCGTCCTCATCCATCTTCTGCTTAAAGCCTTCGGCGGAAAGCGCCAAAAGCTTTGCCCTTTTCTCCGCTTCTGCCCTCTCCCTTTCATCCAGCATTTCCGTGAGCTGGATATTGTAGCTCACTATCCAGTCTACTATCTGGGAGCCGTAATTCATGAAAATGGCAAAAATAAGCAGGAAAAGAGCAAGTACGGTCTGGAGGGCGTACTTTGCTATATTCCTTCTTAGTTCTATGATAGGTGGAAAGACAAGGGGGTTTATGCGCTTTTTATGGATCTTCCAGGGCTTCCCCTTGTCGTCATGAAGGGCATAATCTACGAAATAGGGATCGTAATACCAGATCTTTTCGAAGTCAGTGAGCCTTATCTTCTGGTTTCCGAGCTTTATTTTTTTAGGCCTCAACAATCTGTGAAGCAGATAACCGTAGCTTATCATGACCTGATTATCTTATAACAGTATCAGGCCTTATGCAACTGCACAAATTCTTATGATTCCCTTAATCCTTTGTTCACCGCACCGGTACGGATCCTCATGATCCTTCGCGTCACTGTCCCGGAAGAGCGGCACCGCACCGGAAGGGACTGACCGCCCGGGATCATTTTCTCCGTCTCCTTAAATAGAGCATGATACCGCTTAACAGTATGCCCAAAGGAAGGACCAGCACGAAGAAGAGCCCCAGGAGCATGGCAGTGCCGTAGGGCACGGTAAGATTGGAACTGTTAAAGCTCTTTGCCGGGATATTTACTGCGTTTACGTTCTTTTCGCTGATCATGGTGCCTAAAGCATTGGTCACCAGCTCGGTATTGGCGCCTCCCACCCTGTTATTTATCTCCTCGGCGAAGATATTTGCAGTGCCGAAAAGGGAGAGCTTTGCGCCGGTTCCCGCGTCATTTACGTAGAGAGCAAGGCTGAAGGGACCGGGTCTGTCGGAGGGCTCCTTTTCTATGGTGGAGTCCTCGCTCACATCGGTCTTTGCGTAAGCGCTGCCGGAAGTTGTAAGGGCTTCCTCCACATCCGTATCCTCTTTTTCCGTAACCACAAAGCCTGTAGACTGGGGGAAGAGGTTCAGCATGTCCTTTTCCTTTATGGAAGTGGTAAGGACTGAATATGAGCACTCGGGGATCAGGTAAATGGGTGCCTGGTACATATTGTACTCATCGCCTTCAACCACTATGCCGTTCACATGCTCAACCCCGTAATCCGAGAACAGGGATTCTAAGTTCTTTAATCCGTCTTTTGCGTAATCCGCAGTGATAATGGCCTTTCCGCCCTTATTAAGGTAGTCCTTTATCACCTTAACGTCATCCTCATGGATATCTGTTGCGGGAGACAGGATGATGATGGCGTCCGCATCCTCCGGGATCTCGCCTGTCTTCATCAGGTTCAGTTCCTTCACTTCAATGTTCTGCTTCCCTATGGCAGCTTTAAGTGCAGGGAAATCCTCTACGGTCATCTCCTCATGTCCCGTGATCTCATATAAAATGGGAAGTTCTTCCCCTGTGACATAGGAAATGGCAGAGATTATCTGACCTTCTCCGTCATAGCCCGTTCGCACTTCGGAATAGGTATTATAGTCCATCTCGGATTCGTAGAGATCGTAAGGGGAAATCACCTTTGACTTCTCACCGCTCACTACAATGAGAGACCCGGTATTTACCGAATCGTCCGTATACTTCTTAGCGAATTCCGGATCCACGGAAGGATCCTTATATGTGACCTTAAGCTTTCCGGAAAACTCGTCAAACTGCTCTAAGGTCTTCTCGACTTCCTTATAGCCGTAGGCCTCCAAAGTCTCTTTCTTACCCATGACAAAGATGTCCACATCATCTTCGAGGCCTTTTATCACCTTCTTTGACTCGTCGGACACGGAATAGAGATTGCTCTCCGTGGTGTCATATTCCGACATCTCAGTGGGGATCTTTTCCACAAAGAAATTTAAGACTATGACTAATGCTATGGCAATGGCTATGGAAGCCGAAGAATAGACCGTAAGGGAAAGGGTTTTCCTGGAAACGCTGTAGCGCCTCTTCTCTATGGCCTGAACCGTGAGGAAAAGAAGAAGGATTATGATGCTTAGGAAATATATGGCTTCCTTCAGGTCAAGGATGCCGCTTAAAAGGTTCTCAAGCCTGGAGCTGAAATCCAGTATGGATAAGACCTTGAAAATGTCCTTCCCCGATTCCGTAAGCATATTC
>JAFSKT010000143.1 GCA_017448845.1 Lachnospiraceae bacterium | reverse complement strand
GTAACTTCAGGAACATGCTTTTCAAAAGCACCGTCGGAAGTATTGGGCTTTACTTCGGTCATTGTATCGCCGCAGCACTCCGGAGTGCAGGGAGTCTTATCCTTCAGAAAAACTACAAAGTTCCCACATCTGTCACACTTGTAAAACTGCATTTTTTCCTCCTTGTCAGCTAAACCTGCTGAATTTTATTCGCTGCTAAATGCCCGCTTCAATATCTCGCGGTATCGTGGAACATGATACAGGCGTTTAGAAGTTGTCCTCATGGATCTCGAAGAATGACTGAGGATGTGCGCATACAGGACATACGTCCGGAGCCTTGGTGCCGACTACGATATGTCCGCAGTTCCTGCACTCCCAAACCTTAACTTCGCTCTTCTCGAATACCTGCTTCATTTCTACATTCTCAAGGAGCTTCCTGTATCTCTCCTCGTGCATCTTCTCAATAGCGGCAACCCCCCTGAATTTAGCAGCTAATTTGTCGAACCCCTCTTCTTCCGCTTCCTTAGCCATACGCTCATACATATCTGTCCATTCGAAATTCTCGCCGTCTGCTGCGGCTTTCAGGTTTGCTGATGTGTCACCCAGCATTCCCAGTTCCTTGAACCAGAGCTTTGCGTGCTCCTTTTCATTCTCGGCAGTCTTTAAGAACATAGCAGCTATCTGCTCGTAACCAGCCTTCTTTGCAACAGAAGCAAAGTAGGTGTACTTGTTCCTTGCCTGAGATTCGCCTGCAAAAGCCTCTAAAAGGTTCTTTTCAGTTTTTGTGCCTGCATAAGGGTTGTTTGCCATTTTAATTCCTCCTTGAGTTAATTATAGTGAAATTGATTATAACACGATTATCACCCGTCGATTATTAAATAAGTGTAAACTCGTAACCGAATCTGCTTAATGTGGTTCGCAGAGCGGTCAGGCACACTCCCCGTCACTTATTAATAACTTCATAGAATGACGGCGGATCATAATCGTACCCCACTCCTATACTGCCCTCCTTCACAACAACCGTGGCGGCGTGATCTGCTGCCGCCTTGAGGGCTCTTCTTATCTTTTCTTCTTTTCCGATATCACTGTCCTTATTTGAAAGATAGTCTGTAAGGAAGGCTCCGATAAAGGAATCTCCCGCTCCTAACGCATCCGTAGCCTCTATCCTCTCCACCTCATGGATGAAATAGGTCTCTCCGTCATAGGCTATTATAGGGTCGCAGCCCCTGGTGCCTATGGCGATGCCGCAGCCCTTTTCCACCACCTTCTTTAACAGCTTCTTTATCTCCCCTTCCTGTAAGTGGCTGCAGGAGAAGAAACCGTACTTTATATGGGGGGCTATAAGATCTATATCTTCATCCGTAAAGGCGGAATGGAAATCATAGCTTATATCGATCCCGTCCCTCTCATGAAGGAGCTTCACGGTTTCCGGAGAAACATCCGCCACCCGTCCCATGGTGACCACATCAAAGCTCTTCACGTATTTCACTTCTTTTTTATTGAACTTAACGGGGTGAAGGTCGGTAACACCCTCCTTATTCCAGGCAAGGAAGATCCTGTCTCCGTCATCCTTTAGCTTAACTAAGCTATAACCGCTGGAGCCCTCCTCATGGCGGCACATGCTTACGTCCACCTTAAGCTCCCTTAAATTCATTTCCAGAAGCTCGCCTGCCAGATCGTTTCCGAAAACTCCTAAGAAACCGGCCTTCGCGCCGAGGAGCGCAGCATTACAGACAACGTTATACTCATTGCCCCCGGGATACATCCTCTTTTTATCGGGATAGATATCCATGGTGGCAACTCCGGTTCCGAGGATCTTTACCTTCCCGTTGCCGCTGTTTTCCTTAGCATCTTCACTGTCTGAACCCCGCCTCTTCTTAAAGTCCACGGGTTCATAATTCTTTAAGGGCGCTAAATAGCCCTTTTCCTTAAGCTTCTCATGGATTATGTCCAAAAGCTCTTCCGAATTAGCTTCCACCGTATGGTAGTGGTATCCTCCGGTGATATTCATGAGAAGGCTTGATTTACCGGTCCTGATATCTGACAGGAATCTCTCAATATCCATCCGGCTCCCGATATTCAGCTCCGCTCTGACAGTGCCGTAAACCCTGTGGGACACGAAGACGTCACGGACTGTCCCTCCCAGGTCCACTATAAGCTTAAGCTCATCCTCCACCTCGTCATTACTGTGGGAAACCTTAAATACTCTCTCACAGTTCCGGGTCCTGTACAGCACATATCCGGTGTTGGTGGAGACCACATCATATCCTTCAGCCCGGAGTAACGCTATATCCTGTACGATGACCTGCCTGCTCACATTGAAAAGAGCCGCCAGTCTCCGCCCCGATACCGCTTCAGAACTGCCGGATAAAAGATCTATTATCTTTTCCCGTCTCTCATTTCCAGTCATATTTACATATACCCGTATCTATTCTGAACAGATAAGGATCTCTCTCAATGCTGTTACATAGGGTTTCTGTAATCTTGCTTCCGCCAGCACCTCGTCGTCCGCAAACACCTTTTCCGCAGTGCCGTCAAGAAGTATCTTACCGTGAGCCATTACAACGACTCTTTCAAAATATTCCTCCACAAAATCCATATCGTGAAGTATGGCGATAACCAACTTTCCCTTTAAGGAAAGCTCGTGGATCATGTTGCCGATCAGCACCTTTCCGGGATGATCCTGGGCAATGGTTGGTTCATCAAGGATTATCACATCCGTGTCCATTGCCACCACTGAAGCTATGGCAGTCATCTTTCTCTGATGGAGCTCCAGATCGTAGGGATTTGTATCCTCCATTCCCGAAAGACCCATGAGTTCCATGGCTTTCAGGGATTCTTCCTTAGCTTTTTCGGGACTCATGCCGATGTTTAAGGGCCCGAACATGATCTCATCTAAAACCTTGTATTTGAATATCTGGTCGTCCGGATTCTGGAAAACATAGCCCACCTTGTCGGCAAGCATGGCCACTGTCTTTCCGGAGATATCCTCTTTCTTAAAATATATATTTCCGGAAACAGGCTTCAAAAGCCCCTTAAGGAGCCTTACCAAAGTGGTCTTCCCGGCACCGTTCTGCCCTATTATGGCTGTAGGTCTCTCATCCAAGGAGATCCCCAGTTTTTCAAAGATCGGAACGCCTTTGATGTAGAAGAAATCAAGGTTTTCAGCCCTGAATATCTCTTCTCCGTAAGAATCCCTTTCAGGCTTCTTTTCAAGTGGCGCAGGCTTTGTGCCGCTGTCCCTGAACAGGATCTCTGCGTCCTCTAACTTCACGGGGTAGGTGCCATCAGACAGCTTAAGTCCGTACTCCTTACAGATCCTGGTATAAGCCGGGGGCTCTACTCCGCACTCTTCCAGATCCTCTCTGGAAAAGATCTTCTCCGGGGTATCAAAATCCCTGACCTTTCCCCCTTCCATAAGGATTATCCTGTCACAGTACTTCGCCAGCTTTTCAAGCTTCTGCTCTATCATTATGATGGTGATGCCGGTCTCGGTCAGATCCTCCACCACCTTGAAAACCTCTTCCGTTCCCTGGGGATCCAGCTGGGAAGTGGGTTCATCAAGAATTATCACCTCCGGTCTCATGCAGAGGATGCTGGCTATGGCCACTCTCTGCATCTGTCCTCCGGAAAGTTCAAAGGGATTTCTGTTTTTATACTCCCAGATATCCAGGCGCTTAAGGACATTTTCCACCCTCAAGCATATCTCACCTGCGGGGATCCCTAAGTTCTGCAGGCCGTAGGCCACTTCATTGAACACCGTCTCCGCCGCTCCGGAGAGCTGGTTAAAGGGATTCTGGAAGATAAGGCCCACATGCTCGCACATCTCTTCCACAGGAGTCTCCTCCGCAACGAGACCGCTTACCATAACCTTTCCTCCGTAGGCACCGTTATGGAACCTGGGCACCAGACCGTTCACCGCCTGCCCCAGGGTGCTCTTTCCCGCGCCGTTCCTGCCTACTATCCCTATGAACTCACCCTTTTCTATGGAGAGCGTGATATCGTCAAGAGCCAGTTTTTCCGTACCGGGATATCTGTATTTCAAATGCTCTATCTGTATCAAAGACATGAATACACCCTCCGGATCACAACCCCTGCCGTCAGGAGGATAAGTATAATACAGATCACAATGTCTCCCTTTAATTTCTGCCTGTCGTTTATGAAGGTCTTTTTATTCTTTCTGCCAAAGCCCCGTACTTCAAGGGCAATGGCCCTCTCCCTGGTGTTTATAAGGGCGCTCATGACCACCGGAGAGATAAGGGGCATAAAAGCCTTTATCCTGGTAGCCAGGGAACCTTCCGTCTCCATTCCCCTGCTCCTCTGGGCATCCACAATGGTGTCCTTTGTCTTCATCATCTGGGGCACGATCTGGAAAACGGAATTTATCACATAGCCGAACTTCGGGGAAAAACCGTTCTTCTCCAGCTCCTCCACCAGTTCCTGGGGAGAGGTATTCAGTACGAACACCGCAAAGGACAGGAGCATGTTTAAGATGTTAAGGCTTATCCTTAAAGCGTACATCACTCCTTCCCTGTAAAACGTAAGGATCCACAGGGAAAAGAGAGACGTCTCATTTCCGTAGTAAAACATCCCCTGCACCAGAAAGATCACGATGATCAGTGTGAAGGAAAAGGCTATAAGGGGAAAAGAGCGCCTCAGAGTCCTTCCGAGGATCAGGAGGATTATGCTGCAGCCTATGGTAACGGCAAACAGCATCCCCCCTCCCCCTATAAGGGGGATCAGGATGGCTGCAAAAACATATAAAAGTTTTGTATAAGGGTGCAGTTTGTTTAAATATGTACCCTGGTCCACATACAGGCTAAGTCCGCTCAATTAATCCAGCCTTTCCACCGTTGCGTCTACATCGTAAAGAGCCTTAAGCTTCTCGGGAAGTCCTTTAAGGATAAGGAAGGTGATGATGATGGTGAGAAGCTTATCCGGTACATCCACCAGAACTTCATCTATAAATGAGCCAAGGAATACGGGCATTCCGTTTGCCTGTGTAACGGCAAATACCGCATCGCCCCATACGTTTCCGGTTGTTCCGCCCCAGAACATTACATTCAAAGGAGTGGAAATGATAACTGCTGCAAGTCCGCCGGCAAGGGCACATACCAGTGACTTGGGCAGGGTTTCCATGAAGCCCAGCCTTGCAGTCACGCCCACTGCTATACCAATACCGAAGCTTGTGAGGGCATAGATCAGGGTGATGTTGTCTCCTGTGGTAAGACCGTAGATGATATTGTTGATGGCTCCGCAGATACCGCCGATGATAGGACCGCCGAGGCAGGCGCCTACGCAGGTTCCTATGCAGTCAAGCCACAGGGGCAGCTTTAAGAGTGAAGCAAAAAGCTT
>JAFSKT010000142.1 GCA_017448845.1 Lachnospiraceae bacterium | reverse complement strand
ACCCGGGTTATGGGGAGAATATTCCTCCCATCGATGCACCTTAAGGATATTTCATCAAGGACTATTTTCAATTTTCAAAGTACAGGTAATATACAGAGCAAGGTCACTGTTATTTATGTGACTTTTGGCGACCTAATCATAAAAAGCGTTCTGGAGATTAATTTTGGATTTTACTGATCAGCTTTCAATTTCATATTATAAGATCATTGCTACACTAAATGAATCTCATCGAATTTATCTGGTCCAGCACCAGGAAAGTAAAAAAATATATGTTAGAAAAGAGCTGGAAGTATATTCGCTTGACATATACAAATACCTATACGAAAATCCTCTTCCCGGAATCCCGCAAATAGCGGCCCTATACGAAGATAATAACACCCTAATCCTAATAGAGGACTTTATTCAGGGCAGTACTTTAAGAGAACTTATCGACTCCCATTCGTTAACATCCGAGCAAGTCTGTACTTACATGATCTCACTTTGTGATACCCTGAACAGGCTCCATTCGCACATCCCACCCATTGTCCACAGAGACATAAAACCATCCAATATCATCGTAACCAGCTTCGGTAACGTAATTCTCCTCGATTTCAATGCCTCAAAGTATTATTCCGGCGAAGAAAAGAAAGAATCCGATACTGTTTTGCTGGGAACGCACGGCTATGCTGCACCGGAACAATATGGTTTTGGAGAATCATCTCCTAAAACCGACATATACTCTATCGGTATCATGTTAAAAGAAATAGCTTCTTCTCTTGACAACTATCCAAGTGAATTCGATAGTATAATCGAAAACTGTACAAAAATCCTGCCTGAAGAGCGATATACATCTATTTCAACACTTAAATATGATCTTGAACTGATCTATAAAAAGACGGATAACACTGACTCGGTATCTCCATCAGCAGAATCTTTTCTCCCACCCGGATTCCGGACACGCAAACCATGGAAGATGATCATTGCACTACTGACCTATGGGATTCTATTTTATCTATGTTCGACCATTACTTTTAAGGAATCCAGCGGAAGCCCCATAATTCAACGCTTTTTCACTTTCCTGATTTTGTTTGGAGATATATTCGCCATTTTCAATTATAGGGATGTACAGAAATTCTGCCCTCTGTGCAAAAGTAAAAATATCCTTGCAAAAATCCTTGGCTATATCCTTATGCTCTTCACAATAACATTTGGATTAGTCGCCATTATGGTTATGATTCTCAACATAAGTACACCTAAATAGACTATATCATTTATTTTGAATTTACGTTGCCACCCTCGCGGTGGCATTTTCTCTCATATCACAAAATACTGGTCAAACTATATAGTGCCATAATATCATCGCACTCCCAGATCACTTTTCAGTAATATAGTTTTTCTTAATGGAGTAGAGGGGAGTCGATCTCCGCTCCGCTCCGGTCGGTGCTAAACGGACGTCCCCCGGACGTCCAGCACCCCCGTCCAAAAAACATGTTTTTTGGGCCTGAGTTCATGTCCCCTCTACCCCATCAAAAAAAGGCCTTCCGGCCTTTTTTGATGGAGTAGAGGGGAGTCGAACCCCTGTCCAAAAAACCATTCCCTGTCCTTCTACTATCATAGTGCATTGTTTGACATTCCCTCCGCATTACGGCAATGCACAGCCTTAATGCTTCAGTAGCTTCATGTTACGTACTATGGTTCAAAGCTTTGCCACAGCCGTTTCCTGTGATGATGACGCCGGTATCCGGGACCACAGGTAGAACCGGGCCGACGGCGGCTGCACTTAGGCAGCTGCTAACGCGTAATTATCGTCTGCGTTTAAATTTAAGTTTGGGTTTTAACGAGTACCTCCCTCGGATAGCTTCTCCAGCTGCAGATTCCCTGTCGAAACCATTACTACCCCTTATTCTGACTTGAACCCAGAGAGTTCGAGTCACAGCGACGTCAGATTTGCTTCAGCAAATCTGATGTTGAAAATATGCCCTTGTCAATGTTCATCTTCCACTGCTATATCGGCTGACTTCGTTAGGATTATAACCCCGTCTTTGGACAAAAACAATAAACTTACAGTTAAATTTCTGTCCGGGGCGCGGAGTCTTCCGGTAGGGGTCCTTTAACCCGGCCTTACTACCTCAGGCGGATCTTC
This sequence comes from Lachnospiraceae bacterium, assembly GCA_017448845.1. GTDB lineage: Bacteria > Bacillota > Clostridia > Lachnospirales > Lachnospiraceae > NK4A144. The sequence continues at coordinate 26,094 of JAFSKT010000142.1, read as the reverse complement.
ATCTCCCGTTCGGTCTCCCGCTCCACATCCTTCTTCGCTATGGTCTCCCTCTTGTCATAGAGCTTTTTACCCTTGCAGAGACCGATATTCACCTTGACCTTCCCCTCCTTGAAATAGACTTCAAGAGGAACCAGGGTATAGCCCTTTTCCTTCAGCTTCTGGTCGTACTTTAAGATCTCCTTCTTATGTGCTAAGAGCCTTCTGGTCCTTAGAGGATCCTTATTGAAGATATTACCCTTTTCATAGGGCGAGATATTCATGCCCTCCACAAAGAGTTCCCCGTGGCGGATAAATACATAGGCCTCTTTAACGCTGCAGTGGCCTGCCCTTATGGACTTGACCTCCGTCCCGAAGAGCTCTATTCCTGTTTCCAGCTGCTCCTCCACAAAATAATCATGGAAGGCCTTTTTATTATTTGCTATTAGTTTTTTTCCTTCGTTTGCCTTCGCTGCCATGTTTCAACCTCTTTGGCTCCTTTACGCCGCGCCGCTTCGGGGAAACGGCCTCTTTTTCATCCGTGATAAAGACAAAATCTATGGTCCTGAGATCCTTATCTGCCGCAGCAACCCTGACCTTAACAGGATCCCCCATCCTATAGGTATGTCCGGTGTTTTTCCCTTTTGCCTCCATCAGTACTTCATTGTATATATAAAAGTCATCCGCTATATCACTGAGCCGTACCATGCCCTCTATTGTATCCGGAAGCTCCACGTAGATCCCGTGGGCGGTCACCCCGGAAACCACGCCTTCGTACTCATCTCCGATGTGGTCCAGCATATACTCCACTTTTTTAAGCTTTTCCACTTCCCTCTCGGCCTCGTCGGCTCTCCTCTCCCTTTCGGAGGACTGCCTTGCCACTGCGGAAAGGATCCCGTCATAGTGGGATATCCTGACCCTGTTTAACTCACCCCTTAGCTGCTCCTTTATGATCCTGTGTATCTGCAGGTCGGGATAGCGCCTAATGGGAGAGGTGAAGTGGCAGTAATACCTGTCCGCCAGCCCGAAATGGCCTATAGGATCCGTGGTATATTTAGCCTGTCTCATGGAGCGGAGGGTCATCCTTGCGATAAGGGCTTCCTCCGGCGCTCCTTCCACACTCTTTAAGAGCTTCTGTATCTCCTTCGGATGTACGCCGTCCCGGCTTATCTTCAGCGAAAAACCAAGATTTTTAACGTAATCCCTTAACGCCTTTATCTTTTCCGGATCGGGCTCCTCATGGGTCCTGTAGACAAAGGGCAGTTCCTGGAAGGTACAGGACTCCGCCACGGTCTCATTTGCGGCAAGCATAAAGCTCTCAATAAGCTTTGTGGCGGTATTTGCGATCCTGGGTTCAAAGCCCGTGACCTTCCCCTTTTCATCCAGGATGATCTTAGTCTCCGGAAAATCAAAATCTACAGCCCCTCTCTTCCGCCTCTTTTCCGTAAGGATGGCGGAAAGGGTCTCCATCTCCTTAAACATGGGAAGGAGAAAATCGCACTCTTCCTTAAGCTCCGGTTCCCCGCTGTCTTCAAGAAGGCTTAAGACCTCATTATAGGACATCCGCCTGTCGGAATTTATGACGGATTCGCAGATTTCCGATTCCAGTACATCACCCTTCTTATCTATCTTCATAAGGCAGGAAAGGGTGAGCCTGTCCTCCCTCGGGTTAAGGGAGCAGCAGCCGTTTGACAATACCTCCGGGAGCATGGGGATAACCCTGTCCGCTAAATATACGCTGGTGCCCCTGGAAAGGGCCTCCCGGTCAAGGACGGAATTCTCGGAAACATACTCGGATACGTCCGCGATATGCACTCCGAGGTCATAATTGCCCTCGCTGTCAACAGACAGGCTTACGGCGTCATCCAGGTCCTTTGCGTCCTCTCCGTCTATGGTCACTGTAAGGACATTCCTTAAGTCCCTGCGGCCATTCAGCTTCTTCTTTGACACTCTACGGGCAGCTTCTTCCGCGTCCTTCAAAACCTCTTCCGGAAAGGCTTCCGGAAGGGCTCTGGCTCTCACAACGGATTCTATATCCACTCCGGGATCGTCCTTCATGCCTATGATCCCTGTGATCCTGCCCTCGCTCCTATGGGTGCTGTCCCCGTATTTCTCAATATGGACCACAACCTTCATGTTCCGCTTGGCGTTCATGCTGTCCGGTCCGGCTACAAAAATATCGTCCGTTATCCTAGCATCATCCGGTATGACAAAACCGTAGCTTTCGGTCTTTCCCGCGGGCTCGTAGGTTCCAACGATCTCCGTTACAGCTCTGGAGATGATCTTTACGATCTTCCCCTCGTCCCTGCGGCCTCCACGGCCGGCGAGCTTTGTTATCTCAACCTCCACCACATCATCATTCATGGCCCCCAGGGAATCCGGATTTTTGATAAAGATATCCCTCTCCCTGTTTTCCACTATGACAAAGCCGAAGCCTCCGGTGTGGGCCTCATATTTCCCAATGATGCCAGCGGGTGCAGTGGTGATCTTTCCCCTTTTGCTCCGTATGACCCTGCCTTCCTTTAACAGAACGCGGAGAATGGTGCGGAAATCCTCCCGGTCTTCCTCTGTGGTACAGAAAAAGGTGATAAGCTCCCTTTCCCGCATGGGGACATAGAGATCGCTTTCCATGAATTCCAGCACCAGTTCCTTTCTTTTTTCAAACAGTTCTTTATCCATAATTAAGTAAAAAAAGCCCCATCTGTTTAAGACGGGGCAGAAATTTAATCTTCAGATCACTTTCTTCTGCTTAGAAGATCTTCATGTTCAAAAGCATGGACAGAACGAAAAACAGTACTGCCAGCACTCTTGTGATCTTTATCATCATTCCTTCCATGGAATGACCTTTATTCTTTCCCCAGTATGTATCCGCAGCCCCCTGAATGGCTCCCAGTCCTGCGCTCTTTCCTTCCTGCAGGAGAACTATAGCCGTAAGAGCTGTACAAACTAACATAAATACGATCGAAACAAAAATCCTCATGATAAAAACTCCTTAAAATCAACCTGTTTTCTGACAAGCCCGATTAGTGTAACACTTCCGGGGAAATAATGCAAGTACCGACGATTAAACTAATAGTTAAATTTTACTTTTTGATGAGCAGTGATTCTCCTGTCATCTCCTTGGGCTTCTCAAGGCCCATGCACTCAATAAGGGTGGGAACGATATCGCAGAGCTTGCCGCCTTCCTTGAGGCCGTATCCCTCATCATAGTTTACAAGGATGAAGGGCACGGGATTGGTGGTGTGGGCCGTGTAAGGCTCTCCTGTCTCGTAGTCGATCATCTGCTCGGCGTTTCCGTGATCGGCGCAGATGAACATCACTCCGCCAACTTCCTTTACAGCGTCAACTGCCTGGCCTACGCAGCTGTCAACGGTCTCGATGGCTTTGATGGCCGCGCTTTCAACTCCCGTATGTCCTACCATGTCGGGATTTGCGAAGTTGATGATGATCACATCATACTTATCCGACTTGATGGCGGAAACCAGCTTCTCACATACGCCGGGAGCGCTCATCTGGGGCTTAAGGTCATAGGTGGCCACATCCTTGGGGCTGTTAACCAGAACCCTGTCCTCGCCTTCGTTGGGCTTCTCAACTCCGCCGTTAAAGAAGAAGGTGACGTGGGCATATTTCTCCGTCTCTGCTATACGACACTGCTTCATACCCAGGGACGCGAGATATTCACCGAAGGTATTGTTGATCTCCTGCTTCTTGAAAGCTATCTCCTTGTTCTTTATAAGGGGATCATAATCTGTGAAGCAGACGTAGGTCACTTTCTTCCTGGGACCTCTGTCGAACTTGTCGAACTCATCATCGCAGAAACAGTGGGTGATCTCCCTGGCTCTGTCCGGCCTGAAATTATAGAAAATGATGGAATCGCCGTCCTGGATGGTGGCAACGGGCTTTCCGTCCTTCTTTACCACAAAGGGAACAACGAACTCATCTGTCACATCCTTATCGTAGGAAGCCTGGATGCCGGCGGTTGCGGATTCCGCTTCCTCGCCTATGCCCTGAGTCAGGGCTACATAGGCCTTCTCTATACGGTCATAGTTATTATCCCTGTCCATGGCGTAATATCTGCCGTGTACGGAAGCAACTTCTCCCACGCCGATCTCAGCCATCTTCTTCTCAAGATTCTCAACATATTCCTTTCCGGATGCGGGAGGAGTGTCCCTGCCGTCTAAGAAACAGTGTACATAGACCTTTTTTAAGCCCTCTCTCTTTGCAAGCTCCAAGAGTCCGTAGATATGGGTATCGTGGCTGTGGACTCCGCCGGGAGAAACAAGGCCGTAGCAGTGAAGGCTGGAATCGTTCTTCTTAACGTTCTCAACAGCCTTTAACAGAGCTTCATTCTTAAAGAAGTCCCCGTCCTCGATCTCCTTGGTTATACGGGTCAGCTCCTGATAGATGATCCTTCCGGCGCCCATGTTCATGTGGCCGACTTCGGAATTTCCCATCTGTCCGTCGGGAAGGCCTACCGCAAGGCCGCTGGCATAGCCCTTAACAAAGGGACAGTCCTTCATAAGACCATCGATAACAGGTGTTTTTGCCTGTGCTACCGCGTTGTGCTCCGGATTCTCATTTAAGCCGAAGCCGTCCATTATAAGCAATACTGCAGGTTTCTTTCTCATCTTAAATATCTCCTTTTCTGTTTCACTACTTTTCGTGATATTCCTTTTCAGTATTTACATTCCATATTTCAGTCTTGTCCTTCTTTCCGGAGAGGATATGGTCCACCGTCAGGAAGGAAGTCATCATTGAATGATCGATATTATTGTATCTGTGCTGGCCGTTACGTCCCACACAGAAAAGGTTATCGAAGCCGTTTAAGTATGAGATCACCTCATCTATACGGTCGTAAGTGTCAAAGTATGCGGGATAGGCTTTCTTAATCCTTTCCACATGGCTGTCCATCACCTTTGACGGCGAATCGATGAGCCCTATCTTCACCACTTCGGAAATGGCAAATTTGGTGAACTGCTCATCACTCAGGTTCCAGAGCTTATCTCCCTCGTTGGTAAAGTATTCAAGCCCCAGCCATACTGTATTCTTTATATCACGGACTAAATAGGGTGACCAGTTATTGTAGATCTGGAAACGCCCCATGCTCACTCTTCTGTCATGGACATATACCCAGTTGTCCGGCACGATATTCCCTATTGTCCTGATCTTTGTCTCATTTTTAAGGTTGATCTTCGGAACCAGCAGCCCTAAGGTCATATAATCCCTGTAGGGAAGTCCCGCTGCCACCTCAGCTATGCCCCTTGGCACCTCATTCATTCCGGCAACCAGATCCCGTACCGGCATGGAGGAAATGACCATGTCCGCCTCAAGTGTTTCCGACGTCCCCTGCTTTTCGTAGGTCACGCTCTTTATCTTTTTGGCGTCAGGATCAGTGGTGACTTTAACCGCCCTTGCTTCTCTTATGATCTTTCCGCCCATCTCCTCTATGTGGGAAGCAGTCACGTCCCAGAGCTGTCCCGGGCCCAGCTTCGGATAGGAGAAGGACTCGATAAGGGAGGTCTCAACCTTCCTCTGGTCCCTGCCCGGCAGCATTTTGGAGAAGACATCCTTTATGATGGCAAGGATCGATAGGCCTTTTACCCTCTGGGCACCCCAGCTGGGGTCTATCTCTCTCGGGTGCCTGCCCCAGAGATTCTCGGTATAGTGCTCAAAAAACATGGAATAGAGCTTGCGGCCGAACCTGTTGATGTAGAAGTCTTCCAGAGATTCCTCTTTCCTCTTGAAAAAGAGGGAATACACATAGGAGAACCCTACCTCTATCGTGGTCACAAGGCCCATGTTGGTAAAGGTTTCGGGCTTAAGGCTTATGGGATAGTCAAAGAACCTGGAATTATAATAGATCCTTGACACCCTGTTCCGGTTAAGCATGACCCTGTCTTCCTTTTCCGGATCGGGTCCGCCCCTTTTAAGCTTCTTTTTATTTCCCAGGACAATGTCGTCATAGGCCGGAGCTCCCTGCATGGGGAGAATTTCCTCCCACCATCTGTTGACCCTGTCTATCTTTGAAAAGAAACGGTGTCCTCCCATATCCATACGGTTCCCGTTATATTCAACGGTCTTGGAGATACCGCCCATATCCCGGCTCTCCTCCAGTACGGTGACTTCAAAGTCTCCTCCGCCTCTTTTCAAAAGCTCATATGCAGCTGTAAGTCCTGCGGGGCCTGCCCCTATAATTACGACCTTCTTCATATCCTTCAAGCTTTGACCTTATGTCGCAGACATCAGTGTCCCATCGCTTATCCTGCATCAAAGATGCAGGATGCCTCCCTGGCGAAGGGTGACATGCCTGCGCGGCACCGATGAAGCATGAAAGTTAAAGACTTTCATGCTTTTCCGTTCCTGTCGTTCAGTAGTTTCTTAAAATATTCCGTGTTCTCGGCTGCATTGCCGCCGAAAACGGATGATCCCATGACTATGACGTTGGCGCCTGCATTTAAGACCGTCTTTATAGTCTCCTTATTGATGCCACCGTCAACCTCTATGTCCAGATCCGGCTTTATGCTGTCTGCTCTCTTCCGGATCTCTGCTATCTTATCCGTACACTCCTCAAGGTAGGTCTGTCCGCCGAAGCCCGGACGCACTGTCATGATGAGCACCATATCCACGGCTTCTATCACTTCATCGCTGAGCCCGGACACGGGGGTCTCGGGGCTTATGGCGATTCCCACTCTCTTACCGCAGTCCCTTATAAGGGAAATGGTCCTCATCACATCCTTTGCAGCCTCTAAATGGAAGGTGATCCCGTCTGCGCCGCACTGGGAAAAGGACCTTATATACCTTTCGGGATTTACGATCATCAGATGTACGTCAAAAAAAAGCCGGCTGGAGCTCCTTATGGATTTAATGACCGGCATGCCAAAGGAGATGCTGGGTACAAAACTGCCATCCATCACATCTACATGGAGATAGTCCGCCCCGGCCTTCTCTACGCTTTTTATCTGATCTCCCAGCTTATTAAAATCCGCCGCAAGTATGGACGGTGAAAGCTTATAACGTATCAACGAAATCTCCTGTTCTGAAGAGTTACAAGATCATTATAGAACAACACATAGGAATCATAGCGTTCCTTTGGGATAAGTCCTTTAGCGAGCCTGTCTCTGACTCCGCAATCGGGCTCGCTTATATGTGAGCAGCCCGCAAAATAACATTCGTTTTTATATCTGCCTATCTCTGGGAAACTGTCCTGCAGTTCCAATGGCTCCATTTCCGGAAGCTCCAGCGAAGAAAACCCGGGAGTATCTATGATGTAGGAATCCTCTTCTATCTCCACAAGCTCCACATGCCTTGTGGTCTGCTTTCCTCTCCCTATCTTCCGGCTGACTTCGCCCGTCACCATGATCTCCCTGCCGGAGACCGCATTTATAAGGGAGGACTTTCCCGCTCCCGAGGGACCTGCCACAGTGGTGACGCTGTTCTTAAGTATTTCCCTGACCTCCGGAACCCCGCTGCCGTCTATGGTGCTGGTGAAGATAAGGCGGATACCGGCGTCTTTATATATACTCTTATATTTCTCGATCTCGATATCGTTTCCAAGATCGTTTTTATTAAAGATCAGGATCACATCTATGCCGCTTTTCTTCATCAGGACTAAAAAGCGGTCGATAAGGTCCGGCGCCGGTTCCGGCGTATGCATGGCAAAGATCAAAAGTGCCTGGTCCACATTTGCCACCTGGGGCCTTATAAGGGAATTCTTCCTGTCGGAGATCTCTGTCACATTGCCTTCCACGTCATCCGTGGCGGTGAGCTCCATGACCACCCTGTCCCCCACTAAGGGAGAGAGCTTTTTCTTCCGGAAAATGCCCTTTGCCCTGCATTGATAGACATTTCCGTCCTTCGGGGGCACTTCCGTTTCCTGTCCCCTGTCGGGCTTTACATAGTAGAACCCCGACACAGCCTTGATGATCCTTCCGGAGATCCCCATAGGCGCCTATTCTGCCGTAAAGTTGACAACCTGGGTAGAGGTCTGGGGCGTCTCCCTGGTCTCATTTACGATCTGTCCCTCATCATTCTCATATTCCACCGGTTCATAGATGGAATAGGTGATGGAAAGTACACCTGACGGAGCCGTTACCCCTGTGATATTCACAGTAGTGGGGAAAGCGCTTACGGCTTCCGAATGCAGCACGGAATTATCCACGCTGGAAGTAACAGTGATCTGGGCAGGCGTGCCCGGTGTATAGCCGTTGGGCGCTTCCACATTGATGCTGGCGCCGTAGGTTCCCGGTCCCTTGCTCACTGCAAAGCTCACATTGGTGGAATCACCCACCGTAGCTCCTGCGGAAGGTGATTGGGATATAACTATTCCCGCTGCGACAGTGGGGGAATTCTCCTCGATCACTTCTCCGAAGGAGATGCCCGCCTGGGCAAGAGCTGCCTTAGCTTCTATCTCAGTAAGTCCCACAATGTTCGGGACGGTCTTATTTACCACATCTGCGCCCTTGCTGATAACGATTATGATCTCATCGCCTTCTTCAGCCTGGCTGCCCCCTGCGGGGTTCTGGGAAATAACATTTCCCTGGGGAACGGAATCGCTTGAGCTTTCATTCTCAGCAACCTTGAAGCCTGCGCCTTCCAGTTTGACCCTGGCCTCAGCCTTGGAAATACCGGTGACATCCGGAACCTCCACGCCCTCTTCGCCTGTACTGATGGCAAGTATAACGGTGGAGCCCTGAGATATCTCATCCCCGGTGGCTATGATGTTTCCGTCCTCGTCACTTACCTGTATCACGCAGCCCTTCTCTATGTCGGATGAGGGCCTGTTCTCACTGGTCACCACAAGTCCCATGGCCGTAAGCCTGGTCTTGGCGTCCGCAAAGATAAGTCCGGTAACTTCCGGCATCTCCACGGTTTCTTCGCTGGTGAATTCCTCTGTATAAAGCTCTGTTGAGGAATTCTCCTCCGGCATGGACCCGAGAAGTCCGCTGTATTTACGCACAAATACGATTATTATCACCACAAGGATTATGACCGCGATGATTGCCAGCACCGTCATCATGGCCTGCATACCGGGATCCAGATCATCATCCTCATCATCGTCTTCATCATCTTCACTGAAGCGTCTGCGGGATCTCAGCTGTTCGCTCTTCATCCTCTCCTTACGCTTCTCTTCCCTGATGCTCTTTCCGGCACCGATGGTCTCCACCTTCTTGCGGGGAGGCTTCCTGGTCTTCTTATCAGAGGACTTCGTCGGCTTCTTTTCCCTTGTTCTGCCGCCTCTTAATACATACCCGTCATCTTCGTCCTCTATATCATCCTCGTATTCTTCTTCTATTTCCACACGGGAACTCTTTCTGGATACGGTATAGGCCTTTAAGAGGTCGTCATTTAAGTCAACGGAGCCTGTCTGCCGCTTTATATCCTCCCTTTCATAGTCGGAAACCAGCTTTGTGGCGCCGCCGGCTATATCTTCGTTTCCTATCCTGCGGACAAAGTCCTCGTCCGGATTGGTAAGGGATTTCTTTAAGTCCGCAATGAGCTCTGTCATTGTGGCATATCTTCTGTCGGGATTCTTTTCCGTACACTTGTAGATTATCTGCTGTACGCTTACCGGGATATCATCCACGTAGGTCCTGGGATCCGGAAGGGGCTCCTGTATCTGCTTTATTGCAATGGACACAGTGGTTTCCCCATCGAAGGGAACCCTGCCGGTAACCATCTCGAAGAGCACGATACCTAAGGAATAGATGTCGCTCTTTTCATCGGAATATCCGCCCCTTGCCTGCTCCGGAGAGGTATAGTGGACCGATCCCATGACATTGGATGTGATGGTGTCGCTGGTTGCGGCCCTGGCAATACCGAAGTCCGTAACCTTAACCTTTCCCTCTTTGGAAATAATGATATTCTGGGGCTTTACATCCCTGTGGATAACGTGGTTCAGATGGGCAGCTTCAAGACCCATGGAAACCTGTATGGTGATGCTGACCGCTTCCTTTACGGAAAGCCTCAGCTTCTTCTCAATGTAGTGCTTTAAGGTGATGCCCTCAACCAGCTCCATTATTATGTAATAGAGCCCTTCCTGCTGTCCCACATCATAGACATTCACGATATTGGGGTGGATAAGGGCAGCGGCAGACTGGGCCTCCGTGCGGAATTTTGCAACAAAATTACGGTCTTCGGAGTATTCACCCTTTAAGACCTTTACTGCCACAAAGCGGTCAAGACGGTGATCCTTTGCCTTGTAGACATCGCTCATCCCGCCTGCACCTATTTTACTTATTATTTCATACCGCTCACCAAGGAGCATTCCTTCTCTAAGCATAATTTAAGCTCCGGCCTCCGCAAAAGGTTCGATGACTATCACTCCTATATTATCCTTGCCGCCGTTTTCATTGGCAGCCTTTATAAGGGCGCAAGCCATCCCGGCCACATCATTTTCCCTTTCCACGATCATGCGTATATCCCGGTCCTCCACCATATTTGAAAGACCGTCTGTACACATGAGTATTTTGTCACCTTCCCTTAAGTTCATGTCAAAGAAATCTATCTTAAGGTCATCTGAAGCGCCAATAGCGCGTGTTATTATATTCTTGTCCGGATGGACTCTGGCCTCTTCCTTGTCAATCCTTCCGGCCATCACCATCTCTTCCACGAGGGAATGGTCCCTCGTGATCTGGACAATGTCGTCATTTATGAGATATAGCCTGCTGTCACCCACATTTGCCACATAGATATATCCGTCCTCAATGGTGGCAGCAACTATGGTAGTTCCCATTCCTTCGTATTCCGGCTTTTTACCGGCTTCCTCTATAAGAGCAAGGTTGGCCTTTTCAATGGCATCCCTTAATATCCTTATGGGGGAATCCAGCTTTGAAGCCTTTACCTCATCCACCACATAATGGGTGGTAAAAGAGGACGCAAAATCACCGGCGGCATGACCACCCATGCCGTCAGCCACTATAAAGAGATTCGGAAGATTCCCCACCGGGTTTTCCGATGAGAAAACAAAATCCTGATTTACCTGTCGTTTCCTGCCAACATCCGTTGCGGAAAATGTTTTAAACATGAAGACCAGCCTCCAGGTGCTTTCTTCTAAGTTGCCCGCAGGCACCATCTATATCTCTGCCCATTTCTCTCCTAATAGTAACATTTATTCCGTTTTTTTCAAGTTTTGATTTGAAAGCGGCGGTAACGGAGGGGCTGCTGCCCGCTATTTTACGCTCTTTCACGGGGTTTACCGGGATAAGGTTCACGTGGCAGTTCATGCCCTTAAGGAGCTTCGAAAGCTCCTCCGCCTGGGAGGGATCGTCATTTATCCCCTTTGAAAGGGCATATTCAAAGGTTATCCTCCGCCCGGTGCAGTCATAATAATACCTTACGGCGTCCATAAGCTCTGCCATTGGATATTTCTCCGCCACAGGCATAAGCTGTTTCCTCACTTCATCGTTGGGAGCGTGAAGGGATACCGCCAGGGTTATGGCCCTTTTTTCACCGGCTAAGCGCTTTATCTCCGGCACCAGCCCGCAGGTGCTGACTGTAATGTGCCTCTCTCCCATATTAAAGCCCTTTTCATCCGTCAGGATATCCAGGAACCTTAAGAGATTGTCGTAATTGTCCAGGGGCTCTCCGCTCCCCATTATAACCACATTTGAGATTCTTTTTTCCGAATCCCTCTGCACCCTGTATATCTGCTCCAGCATTTCCGAGGCGGTGAGGCTTCTTTTGCAGCCCCCAAGGGTGGAAGCGCAGAAACGGCAGCCCATGTTGCAGCCCGCCTGGGATGAAATGCAGATGCTGTTCCATTCCCGGTATTCCATGCATACTGATTCGATGAGATTCTCATCCGGCAGGGCAAAAAGGTACTTTCTGGTGCCGTCCTGGGCGGATACCTGGCAGTCAACGCTTTTCAGGGTTATGAATTCTGCTTCTTTGTCGATAAGCTCCTTTAGGGATTTCGGGATATTGCTCATCTCGTCCATACTCTCCGCCAGATTCTTATGCATCCAGGAAAAGAGCTGGTCTGCCCTGTATTTCTTCTCACCTTTTTCCGTTATGAAATTTATAAGTTCCTCTCTGCGGAGAGATTTTATGTCAACCATATCCTTACGAATCTGCTATGAGCTGAAACCCATTAACACATGGCAGTTCTCTGAAAACCCACCACCTTTAGTTGCGAGTTTAACCTATTTCCTGAATACCGCGTAGTAGAAACCGTCGGCGCCGCTTTCTCCCGGAAGGGTAAGTTTTTCTTTAAGCTTAGTGTATCCCATCTCACTCCCGATCCATGCGCATTGACCGGTGGTCTCCTCCCCTGTTACGGTGCATACGGAGAATATGAGGTATCCGCCTTTTTTAAGCATGGTGTCGGTGTTCTTAAGTATCTCTCTCTGTAGCTCGCTTAAGGATATGATATCCTCCGGCTTCAGCCTGTACTTGATGTCATTTTTACGGCCGGTAACTCCAAGGCCGGAGCAGGGAAGATCCGCGATGATCAGGTCCGCTTTTTCCCCTTCTCTTCTCTCATCCTTAAGCCTGGCGTCGAAAACCTCCGTATCCATGATCTTTAACCCAAGTCTGTCACGGTTTTCGATTATCCGCTCAAGCTTATTCTGAGACACATCCCTTGACAGGAGGGAAAAGCTGTCTTCTGTGGGCAGTCCCCTGTCCAGGGCATATTTCATCAATATCTCTGCGGCGTGGCAGGATTTTCCTCCTGGGGAAGCACAGGTATCGATGATGAAAAAGCTCTCCGGCTCTATTTCTCTTATTATCTTCTCTATCTCTTCCCCAATGGACATGGAACTTATGTCCTGCACGGAAAAAAGCCCTTCTCCATATCCCTTTAACTCTGTGATATCTCCGAAATCTCTTATTTCAAGGGCATTTTCATGGTCTTTAACGGGAATGACAGTGATATCTTCATTTGATAACAGCTGTTGTAATTTATCTGGGCTCTGTTTCAGGATGTTGTTCCTTAAATAGACCGGTCTGTTTCCCAGAGAGAGCCTCATTATCTCCCCGGCCTTCTCCTCGCCGAATTCATTAAGGAAGAGTTCGTAGATCCAGCGGGGATATGAATACCTTACGGAAGGGTCCTCTATTTCCTCAACGTCCGGCTTTTCCCTGTCTATGGTGCGGAGGACAGCGTTCACAAAACCGGAGAGGGGCCCGAAATGCCTCTTTTTCGCAAGCTCCACGGAAGTAGAGCAGACTGCCCGGGCAGGCACGGAATCCATGAATAAAAGCTCATAGGTCCCGAGACGAAGGATATTCCTGATTACCGGCTTCATTTTCCCGGTCTTTACATTGGAAAAGCGGTCGATCACATGATCCAATGTGATCCGCCGCTCAACCGTACCCTCCGAAAGATGCTTAATAAAAGCCCTGTCCCTTACGTCAAAGTCTTTTCCGGAAGCAAGGGCCGAATTTATAAGCTCGTTAAGCTTTTCGCCTGTCTTTTCCTGTCTTATCAGTATATCAAGTACAGCATCCCTTGGGCTCAAGCCCTTTGCCGCCCTGTTCTTCTCCGGCATCAGTCACGTCTCCTGTTGCCTCCGAAAAGGAGTATGAGCCGGAGCAGCTGCAGAATGGAAGCCGCCGCTGAGGCCACATAGGTCATGGCCGCCGCAGAAAGTACCTTTTTGGTGCCCACCAGCTCTTCTGCTGAAAGAATGCCGTCATTTTCAAGCTGTGCAAGTGCCCTGCGGCTTGCATCAAACTCCACCGGCAGTGTCACGATCTGGAAAAGGACTCCGAGGGAGAACATCCAAATACCTATGGTTATAAAGGTCTGTCCCATGGAACCAAGGAACATTCCAAGTATTATTGCGGGGATCCCAAGCTTTGATCCGAAATTTGCAACCGGGACAAGCGCTGCCCTTATGGAAAGGGGTACATAGCCTGTAGCGTGCTGCATCACGTGTCCGCACTCGTGGGCCGCAACTCCGATGGCTGCCACTGAGCCTGAGCCATATACCGAATCCGAAAGATTCACCGTCTTTTTTGAAGGATTGTAGTGGTCGGTCAGGCTGCCGGGAATATGCTGCACTGCCACGTCCGTAATGCCGTTCCTGCCAAGGATCTCTTCCGCAGCCTGGGCTCCTGTTATCCCGGACCCGCTTCTCACCTGGGCATACTTCTTAAAAGTGGAATTCACGTGGGCAGACGCTGCCATTGAAAGGATGGCGCCTATTATGACTAAGATATATGTGACATCAAATCCGTAATAACCCATTGGATACATAATTATCCTCCTTTACTTAAGCATTTCTCCGGGGCTTATCTTTGCTCCCAGAAGGAAATCCCGGGTCTTCATCCTCTTTTTCCCGGATAACTGCAGTTCCTCTATAAAAAGCTCATCCTTTCCGCACTTTACCGTAAATCCTTCTTTGTTCACTCCGGTTATGGTTCCTGTGGGCAGGTCATTTGAGTTGTTTTCCCGGACAACCCGGGTTTTCCATATCTTTAAGCTCTTATCCTTATAATTGCAGAAGGTTCCGGGCCAGGGGTCCATTGCCCTTACCAGCCTTTCAAGCTCCTCCGCGTCCTTTGAAAAATCCAGTACTCCACTGTCCTTTTTAAGGGTGCCCACATAGGTGGCCCTTGAATCGTCCTGCTTTACGGGAGTGAGCTTTCCCTCCCTTATCAGGGGTAAGGCTTCTACTATCATTTCCGAGCCCAGTTCCGAAAGCCTGTCAAAAAGGCTTCCCCCGGTCTCGTCAGCAGATATGGGGATCTCCCGCTGCATAAGGATGTCTCCAGTGTCTAAGCCCTCATCCATCTGCATGATGGTGACTCCCGTCTTTTCCTTTCCGTCCGCTATACAGCACTGTATCGGTGATGCTCCTCTGTATTCCGGCAGAAGGGATGCATGGATATTTACGCAGCCGTACTTCGGGATATCCAAGATCTCTTTGGTAAGGATCTGTCCGAAAGCCGCGACCACTATGATCTCGGGCTCTGCTTCCCTTATCCTCTGAACCGCTCCGGCTTCCCTCACCTTTTCCGGCTGGAAAACCTGAACTCCATGCTCCAGGGCGCACTTCTTAACCTCAGGCATGGATAATTCCTTTCCCCTGCCCTTTTCCCTGTCAGGCTGGGTAACGGAGAGCACCACATCCTCTCCGGCCTCTATAAGAGCCTTCAGGGCGGAAGCGGCGAAGTCCGGAGTTCCCATGAAAACGATCCTCAAGACTTATCTCCTCCCTCTTCAGCCAGCTCTGAAACATCGTGAAGTCCGTCCTTTGCAAGGTCCACATAGAGCTTTCCGTTTAAGTGATCCATCTCATGGCAGATAGCCCTGGCAAGAAGTCCCGTGCCTTCCAGCTCATGCTGCTCCATGTTTTCATCGTAATACGCTACTTTAGCGTAATCCGGTCTCTTTACTATGCCGTATTTTCCGGGAACCGAAAGACAGCCCTCAGTCCCCTCCTGCTCTCCGCTGGTCTCAAGGATCACAGGATTTATCAATACATGGGGATCGTCCCCCGTATCGATTATGATTATCTTCTTAAGTATCCCCACCTGGGGAGCCGCCAGTCCTACTCCGTCCGCATCATAGAGAGTTTCGAACATGTCGTCTATAAGCTCCTTAACATGGGGGGTTATCTCTTTTACTTCCAAGCAGGGCTTTGTAAGGATCTCATCTCCTATTTCCCTGATCTGTCTCAATGCCATTATTTATACCTCTTTCTGTATCTGAGAGCCACGTCCCTTAGGAGAGTCGTGGTCTGTGTACCGTCTTTTACATAGGGTCAAAATCGAAGGTTACCTGGGTGTCGTACCTCGAACCGGAACGCCTGTCATTTTCTATCTTCTCCCTTGCATCCACCAGTTTTTCATAATCCCGGTCTCTTACAAAGAATACATATCGGTAAACATCCCTGAGCTTTGAAATGACATCCGGCGCAGGACCGATGACACTTCCTCCTTCTGCTTCACCCGATAAGAAAGAATAATCCTTTTTTAACAAATCTGCAAGATGTTCCGCCTCCCCGCGGACCTTTTCCTCATCCTTTCCTTCTATGAGGATTTTTAAGAGATGGGACACCGGAGGGTAGGAAAGCAATGACCGGTATACGATCTCCTTCTCATAAAAGCCCTCATAGTCCTGCTCTGCCGCGGTTTCTATACAGTAATTGTCCGGAGAATAGGTCTGGATCACCACTTCTCCCTTCCTTTCACTCCTTCCGGCTCTTCCCGCCGCCTGTGTCAAAAGGTCGAAGGTTCTCTCGGAAGCCCGGAAATCCGATGCGTAGAGGGACATATCCGCGGCTATTATCCCCACTAAGGTGACCAGTGGAAAATCGTGGCCCTTTACTATCATTTGGGTTCCGATCAGTATATCCGCGCTGTGGTCCTTAAATTGGGAAAGTATCTCCTCATAATCCCCTTTATTTTTAGTGGTGTCCCCGTCCATCCTTAAGATCCGGGCCTTTGGAAAGAGCTTTGCGGTCTGCTCTTCAAGCTGCTCGGTCCCGGCCCTCATGCCTCCGATATACTTAGATCCGCAGGAAGGGCATTCAGTCACTGTCTTTTCCCTGAATCCGCAGTAATGGCAGGTCAGGTACCCGTCTCTATGGGAGGTAAGGGACACGTCGCAGTGGGGACACTTTATGACCTTTCCGCATTTCCTGCAGCTTATAAAGCCCGCGAAACCCCTGCGGTTTAAGAAGAGCATGATCTGCTCATCCTTATTTAACCTGTCCTCCATAAGCTCCCGGAGTTTCCCGGAAAACATGGAACGGTTTCCTTCCCTGAGCTCCTCCCTTAAATCTATAACGGACACTCCCGCCAGGGCTCCGCCTCCGGGACGGTTCTTAAGGGTAAAAAGCCTGAATTCCCCGTTTCTCGCTCTGTACTCCGATTCCACCGAAGGGGTGGCAGATCCAAGAACCACTGAAGCTCCCGCTATCTCCGCCCTTTGAAGGGCAGTCTCCCTGGCGTGGTACTTCGGCATATTCTCAGCCTTGTAGCTGTTTTCGTGCTCCTCATCGATTATTATTACCCCTAAGTTCTTAAAAGGGGTGAAAAGAGCGGATCTGGGGCCTATCATCACATCTATGTCGCCGGCCTTCGCCCTCTCGTACTGGTCGTAGCGCTCTCCGGCAGAAAGGCGGCTGTGCATATAAGATACCCGGTTTCCGAATCTCTCATGGAACCTCATCACCGTCTGGAAGGTGAGGGCGATCTCCGGGATCAGCATGATAGCCTGTTTCCCCTTACTTATCACATAGTCTATGATCTCAATGTACACAAGGGTCTTGCCGGAACCGGTTATCCCCCTTATGAGGAAGGGTTTCCTGATACCCGCCTCATAGTCCTTTACGAATTCGTCGTAGATCTCCTTCTGTTCCGGGCTGAGGCTTAAGACCCCGCCGGTCTTTCCGCTTTTCATCCCGGGATTCCTGTATTCACGAAGGACCTCCAGCTTTATAAACCCCCGGTCCGACAGGTCTTCAAGCACCTTCCGGCTTACATTCAGCTTGCTCATTAAGAGGGAAGCGTCTATCTCTCCTGACTCGGAAATGGCGGTTAAAACCCTTTCCCTTGCAGTGTTATGCTTAGCCCCGAATTCCTCAGCGGCTTTTTTAAGCTCCTCCGGCTTAACAAGGGGGACTATATTTACGGTCTTCTTTTCCTTAACGGATTTTTTAATGGGAAAGACCACCTTCAGGGACTGGGACAGGGTGCCGCCGTAGTGCTCCTTCATCCAGAAAGCGGTTCTTATAAGCTGCTCTTCCGCTCCGCTCTCTCCGGTGAGCTCCGGCACTTCTTCAATGTCCTTTATCAGGCTTTCATCGATAACAGGTGTTTCTGAAAGAGATAAGACGTAGCCCTTTATCTTTCTGCTGCCCTTCCCGAAGGGAATTTTCACCATAGCCCCGGGATATACCTTATCCTTAAGGGCCTCCGGAACCCTGTACTGAAAGGTCCGGTCCAGCTTCTCTATGGAAATATCTATGATCACATCTGCAAACAAATCGCTGTTACCTGCCAAGAATCTCGTCTATAAGCACTCTCTCGTCCATGGGATACTTTACGCCCTTGATCTCCTGATAGTCCTCATGGCCCTTGCCTGCAAGAATGATGATGTCTCCGGGCTGTCCCTCCTTTATGGCCCAGGCTATGGCTTCTTTCCTGTCCTGTATCTTTATGTATTTTCCGTCGGTCTTCTTAATACCGGTCTCAATGTCGTCCATGATGGCCGCCGGCTCCTCGAAACGGGGATTGTCGGAAGTGATAACGGTGAAATCCGCATATTTCCCGGACACTTCACCCATCTCATAGCGGCGGAGCTTTGACCTGTTGCCTCCGCAGCCGAAAACGCACACCAGCCTTCCGGGATCGTATTTCCTTAAGGAAACCAGCAGGCTTTCAAGGGCCATGGCGTTATGGGCGTAATCGATGAGAAGGCTGAAATCATCCGAAACCTTCACGGACTCGATCCTGCCCCTGACATGCTCTTCCTTTAAGGCCTCTCTCACGGCTTCCTCACCCGCACCGTATTCAAGACCTATGGCCGCAGCGCAGAGAGCATTGTAAACGCTGAATTCTCCGGGGGTTCCCACCTCAAGGTCCTTGAGGTTATACTTGCCCTCCATGTCGAACATGACACCCAGTTCTCCGGGCTTCTTTATAAGCTTTTCATTCACCGCCCTTATGTCGTTTTCCTGTCCGAGGGTGTTCTTTTCATTCAAGCCGAAGGTCACAATGCTGGCCCTTGAGTCGCCAAGGATCTCTTTCAAGTGGGGATCGTCCCCGTTTAACAGGCCATGGCGGCACTGCCTGAACAACAGGCTTTTGCACCTCAGATAATCCTCAAAATCCTTATGCTCATCCGGACCTATGTGGTCGGGCTCGATATTCGTGAAAACTCCCAGATCAAAGTCAAATCCCTTTGTCCTGTCCATCATAAGCGCCTGGGAAGAAACCTCCATCACCACAGTGTCTATGCCCTTATCCGCCATCTTCCTGAAGGTCTCCTGCAGCACGTATGACTCCGGCGTGGTGTTCTTTGCAGGAATGTGCTCATCTCCGATAATGGTCTCTATGGTACCGATAAGGCCAACCCTGTGTCCTGCTCTTTCCAGTATGGCCTTTGCGAGATAAGTGGTGGTGGTCTTACCCTTGGTGCCTGTGATGCCGGTGATCTTCATATTCACCGCCGGGTTCTTGAACCAGGCTGCGGAAATATAAGCTAAAGCCTCCCGGCTGTTCTTAACCCTTACCTCCACTGCTTTGCTGTCCTTCGGAATCTCCACGTCCCTTTCGGTGACGATGACCGCCGCGCCTTTTTCAACCACCTCAGACGCTGCATCATGGCCGTCGAACTTTGCGCCCTTAATGCACACAAAGAGATTTCCCGGGGAAACATTCCTGGAATCGTATGAGACGCCGCTTATATCCAGCTCATCCGCTTCTCCCCTGACTATTTCGAATTCAATCTGTCTTAAAAGATCTAATAACTGCATTTCCTGTCCCTTTCCGCGGGCAAGTTTACTCATCGGTGACGTGCCTGCGCGACATCGACGGAAGTTTATGTCAGGTTTTCACCTCTTTGGAAAACCTTTTCCATAGTCGGTTTAAAACACCGGAGACCCTTTTCAGCCTCCGGTGTCGATTATACCATATATTGACCGTCAAGCCAAAAGGCAGGGATCACTTTTCAACTATGCAGGCGCAGCCCATTCCGCCGCCTACGCAGAGGGTGGCAAGGCCCTTATGCACCTTTCTCTTTTCCATCTCATAGAGAAGGGTAACAAGAATTCTGGCTCCTGAGCAGCCTACCGGATGTCCCAGTGCAATGGCTCCACCGTTTACATTGAGGATATCCTTTGAGAAACCAAGCTCCTTCTGAACAGCTACCGACTGTGCCGCAAAGGCTTCGTTTGCCTCGATAAGGTCAAAATCCCCGATCTCGTATCCCGCCTTCTTCATAACCTTCCTGGTGGCGGGCACAGGTCCGATACCCATGATCCTGGGGTCACAGCCTGCCAGCTCTCCGGCGATCCATGTAGCCATGGGCTTTACACCCAGCTCTTTAGCCTTATCTTCGCTCATCACAACCATTGCCGCTGCTGCATCATTTATACCTGAAGCATTTCCTGCGGTTACAAGTCCTCCCTCCTTCTTGAAAGCGGGCTTAAGCTTGGAAAGGCTCTCCACCGTCACGCCGGCCCTGGGTCCTTCGTCCGTATCAAAAAGGATCGTCTCCTTCTTCTTTTTCACTTCAACGGGAACTATCTCATCCTTGAACTTACCGTCTTTTATGGCTTTTTCGGCCTTCTGCTGGGAAATGGCCGCAAATTCATCCAGCTCTTCCCTGGTAAGCTTCCACTCTTCGCAGATATTCTCAGCAGTCATACCCATGTGATAGTCGTAAAATGCATCTGTCAGGGCGTCCTTTATCATGGCGTCCTGCAGGCTCATGGCGTTGCTGCCCATCCTGTAGCCATACCTGCCGTTGGGAAGGAGGTAAGGCGCCATGGACATGTTCTCCATTCCTCCCGCAACGATGATATCCGCATCTCCCATGCCGATAAGCTTTGCCGCAAGATTCACGGAATGCATACCCGAACCGCAGAGCACGTTGATGGTGGTAGCCGGCACTTCATCCGGGATCCCCGCATTCCTTGCGGACTGTCTCGCCGGGTTCTGGCCTGTTCCTGCCTGGATCACGCAGCCCATATAAACCTCATCCACCATTTCGGGCTTCACCCCTGCCCTGTTCAGGGCCTCTTTGATGGCTATCTCACCCAGCTTAGCCGCACTGGTGGTGGAAAGCGCACCACCCATAACCCCTATCGCAGTCCTCACAGCTCCTGCAAGCACAACTTTTCTTGCCATATCATACCTCCTCCATTAAATATCGCATGTTATCTTGTTTCATTTTTGCTGCTTTGCAGCGTCTCATTTTTCTGCTTTTGCAGTCTCCGTGTCACTGCTTTCGCTGTCTACGTATCACTGCTTTTGCAACTTTTGTTAATGATTTAACAATCTTATCACATTTCCCGCCCTTATTCAATACTTCTTCTCTTTTTTGGGATCCCTCCGGATCTTCTCCGCCTTCCCCACTCCTGCCGGGATTCTATGCCCTTTTCAGACATTTTTTCTCCCCTTAGGCATAGAATCTCTGCAGCCATCCCAGTTTCTGTCGGGATTTTATGCCCTTTTCAGACACTTTTTCTCCCCTTAGGCATGGATTCTTCTCAGCCACCCTCGCTCCAGCCGTAATTCTATGCCCTTTTCAGACACTTTTCCTCCCCTTAGGCATAGGATCCTCTCAGCCACCCTCGCTCCTGCCGATATTCTATGCCCTTTTCAGACATTTTTTCTCCCCTTAGGCATATTGGAGCCTGCAGGCAGGAAAAAATAGAGAAAAGGAAAAGAAATGGGATGAGAATAGAAGGACAATGAGAATAGAAAAAGCAGAGAAAAGAAAAGAAGGGGGATGAGAATAGAAGGACAATGAGAATAGAAAAAGCAGAGAAAAGAAAAGAAGGGGGATGAGAATAGAAGGACAGTGAGAATAGAAAAAGCAGAGAAAAGAAGGGGAATAAGAAAAGAAAGGGGATGAGTAAAGAAGGACAATGAGAATAGAAAAAGCAGAGAAAAGGCAATCGGAAGAAAACCAGGAAATGAAAAGCAGGGAAATTAAACAAAAATAAAAAAGTAAAGCACTCGAATCGGATAAAAAAAACCGGGGCCACTCTGCAGTCTGCAGCGGTGGCCCCGTTTTATTAATTGAACTTAGGTTTTCTGCCCTTCTGGGCTACGCCAATATAGGTCTTTCCGGTATTGAGCTTTATCTCATTCCCCGCGTCATCATAATATCTCGTAGGAGAATAATCTCCTGTCTTTTTCCAGGTAATATGTATGCCCTTACCCTTTGTGAAGTAATATCCGTCTTCAGAGGAATCTATCATGTTAAAGCCGAGATAGCCCTTTTTATCCAGCTGGCTCCACTTGGTGCTCTGGACTATCACGTTGGCAAAGGAGATCTGCCTTCCGTTCACAGCATCCGTCTGGGCCTTACCGTGGATGTTCTTTAAGAATACGCCCTGGGAGGCGTCATAGCTGAAGGAGCTCCCGCTGTATGGGAAAACATCCGAAAGGTCTATGGTTGTGGCATTCATAACTCCGGGAGCCGATGAAAGATCGTTTGTTTCCTCTGCAAAGTTGAAGTGCCTGGGGTTATAATACCCGGAACGTAAGCTCGTGGAATAACCCTGCTGTATGCAGGCTTTCTGTATTCCTGACGCTGAAATATAAGCGTTGTGAGGGGCTGTCCTGTCACTGCTCCTGAAGAAATAACCGGCGCCGGGAGCCTTTCCTCCAACTCCGTACTCATAGGTACCGGAGATGTTGTTCATGTCTGCCCCGTTGATCACGCCCTTCATATAGGCGACTCCGCCGAAGTGGATAAGGATCGGATCCCATTCCTTAGCGGCGTAGATATAGTAAAGACGGCAGCTCCTTAAGTTTCCTATGCGGGAAAGCCCGGTCCAGTTGGGGATTATGGCCATCTGCCTGGAAATACCACCCTCTTCCATTATCTCATAGAGAATGTCCGCATAGCTTATGCCGAAGGAAGGCTGGGCCGCCTTGTCCGTAGGCATCATGACTGCCAGGGGACGTAAATTCGCCCTGTCCTTAGTCACGGGCTCGTTGGTATATACGCTCTTTAAGCTGTTCTCCGTATAAGTTGCAGCCACGGTCTTAGGTATGGCCGCGGAATTATCCTCCGCTCCGTCAGCCATCATGGAGTCGATATCCATGTCCGTATTATCTCCGGTCTGCTTTGTGCCGGCCTCGGTCATCGCCCCGGCTGTATAGTGATTTAAGTATCTTCCGTAGTAATTAGCCCAGGAATAACTGTATTTCCCTACAGGCGCACTCTTTCCGGCCCCCAGTGCCTTATAGGGTGCGGAAGAAAGCTGGGACTGGAGCACCGCAGAATCAATTCCCGCTGCATAATTCTGCACGTTAAACGCAGCATTTCCTGCGTAGCCGTTTCCAATGCCTGTCTCCACAAAGTGCCGGAGAAGCTCCGGAGGATTATTACCAACAGTAGCTGAAAGCTCCGGATGCTGTGCCAGATAAAAGGCCGCATCAAATACCTGTGAATAATCCCTGCCATTATAAGTGGTTGCTGTTACCGTAGCTGCGGGACGCCCTATAAGATAAGGGTTTCCAAGGCAGTTATGCATGATAGTGTAGAAGGAATCCGGCTCCCCGTTCTTCTTCTGCAGATATTCGGCGCAGTAAGCAGAAAGGGTGTCATAGCTCATGGTATAACCGTTATCAAGGAGCATCTCAAGATTACGGTAGTTATTTTTTGCCATATCCAGGGTGATCTCCTTTGAACCCAGCATATTTGCAGGCGCAAAGGTCCAATATGTGTTCTCCACCTCTGTCAGATATGAGGGATTCCAGGTCCCCGGATCCGTGGTCCCAAGCTTATTCATCATTTCCGCTGTAGTGGTGAACTTACTGTTTCTCACCACCGCACCGAAAGCCTTCCTGGGAGAAAATCCCCCCAAAAGGGTAAACACCGTAAGCATCAAGCAGAACCCCGCCCGGAACGCTCTTTTTTTAATCATTATCAATACCTCTTATTCCGATTTTTAAATCAGTGATAAGTATATCACACTTTTCACCTTACTTATCAAAGAAGTGATCCAATCCTTCGGTGATGCCCTCCGCAACCTTTGCAAGAGTCTTATCCGAGTAATCGGAGGCGGTATCACCGATCTCCAGATCGACGGAAGGGATGGTGCTGTATGAGGTCTGGGTAAGATCCATAGCTAAAGCCCCGCTTCCGAAGGTCTTAAAGCCGGATTTCTGAAGGCCGTAGATCAGGCTCTTTCCCAGCTTTTCGTGGGATCTCCAGTGAGTCTTAACGGGCTCCATATCCCTATATCCGCCTTCATCGGGGACACTGCAGTAGAATACACCCTTGTCCGTGTCAGTGGAATCATAATGCAGGGCAATATGGGCGTCGGCATAGTTGTCGGCGATCAGGGTCCGGGCGATGTTATCAAGCTGAACGTCGTCTGTTTCACGGATCATAAGGACATCATAGCCCTTCTTTAACAGCTCATCCTTGACCTTCATGGCGGCTTTAAGGGTTGCAACAGCTTCCATATCGCCGTTCTTCATGACAGCTCCGTCTGAAATAGCCACCGCTTCCGTAGCTCCGGCGGCAGTGCTGCCGGTTACGACCTTCGGACTGCCGTCGGGGTGGCACTGAGTCTTCACCCTTGTGCCATCCTTGGTGCCATGGCCTGCATTGATACAGACGGTGACGTTCTTGCGGTCCGCAGCGTCGGAACGGTAAAGCCTTGCCTTACCTTCCGTGATCTTCGCCTTGTCCCCGTATTCCCAGGACTTATCGAAGGATATTTCCTCGTATGCGTCATTGCCGGACACGGTATTGCCGGAAACAGCGGGCTTTCTCTTTATCACATTCTTTGAGGCGTCAAAGATGGGAAGGCTTATGTTCTCCTTGTTGGCCACATAGGGAACTGCCGCCTCGTAGAGTTCGGAGATCCAGGTGTTGCCGTTAGCCCGCTTAGCATCAAGGGAATTGATGATGACGCTTCTTATCCTCTTTTTATCTTCACCCGCAGGGTCCATCATGGAACTGGAGGAGCTGATGACGTAGCACTTTCCGTCTTTATTTCCCAGATAGATCATCTCATGGCCCTTAAAGAAAAGGATGGTTCCGGGATCCAGCTCCTTAAAGAATTCCATCTTCTCTTCATCCGTAGCGGCAGAAATATCATATTTCTCAACAGGCATAGCGGCCTGCCAGGTGGTGTTCCTCGGCAGTTCTATACCGAAACATTTGTAGACATCCCTGACATAGGAAGAACAGTCGGGAGCGGAAAGCATGCCTCCCCAGCCGTAGGCGTCTCCCAGCTTGTTATACGCCTGCTTAACAATATTCCTGTGGGTAAGGGGAAGGTAGCCGTCACTGACCTCGTGATGCATGGAAATGAGGGCAAGCCTCTTTTCGTAGCCTCCCTTATCATTCCTAACTGGAATCCAGACGGGATAGTTGTAGTAAAGGGAACGGTTGGTAACAAGGTCCCCGTATTCCGAAGGATCTGCCTTCTTTAAGACAGTGCCCATGGTGAGCATGAGGCCCGAGAGCTCCGGACTGGTATTGGATTCTTCAAGGGTGAGCTTGGACGCAGTGACCACCATGACCTTATCCGCAGGGAAATCCCAGGCTTTGAGCCACTCTGCCCTGTCTTTGCAGATCGCTATATCTTCCGAAGGGATCCAGCCGGACACGCAGGAAGTGTGGCAGAGATAGTATTTCCCGTCCTCGGACACCGCACGGATGGTGACAGGCTCTCCAAGCCTTATGCCGGAAACCTGTACATTGTCAAAATCATTGTCCCCGGGATCGTCGGCTATTATGAGATCCGTGGGGAAAGCCCTTACATCAGACTGCCGGACGGCGATACCGTACCTTATTTCCTGATTTTCCTTAGCACCGGGGTCCTCCACGTTCTTAAGGATCTCCATCACATACTGCCCGGAAACGGTCTTTTCCGCTGCGTCATAGTGGGCGCCGTCAAGATAGATGGCCAGATCCGTCATGGCGGACTTCCATCTCTTTAAGTTATCTTCTTTGCCGTTAAAGCTGCCGGTCTCATAAAAGAGATCGTACATATTGCAGTCCTTGCAGGTGATAAAGGATCTGTTTAAGGTCCTTATATCCTCCCGGGTCACAAGGACCTTATCCGGCTCCGAAACATCTTCAAGCCAGTACTCCGGATCCAGCATCTCCTTTGATACCGAAGGCATGGTTGTAACTGCCGCCTGCGCGTTAAGGGTCAGCGCAAATGAAAAACCTATAGCTGCGATCAATACTCTCTTCAATCTCATTTGAATCATAACCTCCGTTTTTAAGTCTTATCCTGTATCTCTCCTGTTTTATCCTCAGGAACAAGCTCTCTTTCAAAATGGATATCAAGCTGGTTAAAGGGAATGGTGATATCATTCTCCATGAATATCCGCATGATCTCATCCCGCATAAAACGCTGGACAGCAAATCTCTTGCTTTCCTCGCAGATAAAGGTCACCCTCAGGTCTACCGAGCTCTCACCGAAGTTTTCAATACCCTGGCAGCTGGGAATACTCTTT
>JAFSKT010000141.1 GCA_017448845.1 Lachnospiraceae bacterium | reverse complement strand
GCCAGATCCAGATCGTCATGCTTCGCATAGCTGCAGGCCTGATTGTACTTACGGATAAGCGCATCATAGCTGTTCAGCTTGTACTGGTTATTCTGGATCTCCGACAGGAAATCGTCGGCGATATTCTTTTTTGCCCTGATGTTTTTGGAGAGTATCCATTCGGAAAGGGCCGGAACTATTTCTCCGGTCTCAAAATAGACAAGACCTAAAAGGTTTCTTGCCTGAACATTATTCTTATTACATTTAAGGGATAGTCTAAGTGAAGCGACCGCACCTGTAAGATCCCGCACTCTGGCCTTCTCAAGCCCCTCGTTATAATAACGGTTGGAAAGGCGCATTATCTTCTTGAAATTTCTTACGTCCGCTCCACAGGCGGTACAGAAGTCGTCTTCCGACAGCGTACAGCCGCAGTTATAACATTTCATATCTCAGCTCTTACTCTTATGTCTATCTATTCAGAACCTGTTAAATCCTGAACAGTTACTCTTTATCCTTGTATTTGATCCCAAGCATGGAAAACAGGAGATCCACCATATCCGGCTCGTTATGGCTGTTTATGGTCTCCTGGATATCATCGATCTCAATGGAAGGATGGAACTTCTTTAATTCTTCATCAAAATCTATCATGTTTTTTCCCTCTTCCGCCCTGATGCCTTAACCGGCCGTGGGCTTTCTTACTGCTATTTCATTGACGAGGCCGCTATGGGGAAGGGCAGCAGCACTCCCTCATCATTCTTTCTGAATTCCGCTCCCCGCTTATTCTGGTTCATAGTGTACTGCTGTGAATCAACTATCACCATGACTCCCTCATACACGGTATCATAAGCCCGTACAACAGCTCCTTCTGAAATGCTTATGAGCTCGTCAAATTCCTTTGTCTTCCGCTCCATATCCTGGAGTTCGGCATTTTTCTCTATCTTTTCCCTCATAAGCTTCTGACGTTCTGCCATCATGCTCTCATCGGCTGTGCCGAGACGCACCTTTCTCTCCAGCTCGTCAGATCTTAACTTCATCTCATGGAAACAGTCCGAAAGCGCTTTTTCCTGCCTTGCAAGCTCCTTACGCATCTGGATCACGTTATCCTTAACCCCTGCGGCAACAACGGTCTTTAAGAACACATCATTTCCGAGGATCCTGGCTTCCACGCCCCTCATGCCGTAGACATCGCCTCCCACAATGCTTCCCATCTCTCCCGTGGCACGTACAACTGACTTTGATACCACGAAGGAGTCCAGGATGTAGTTGGCTGAAACATCTCCGTTGGCTTCCACCCTGGCGTATTCTATGAAATCCGCCATCAGGTCGCCTTTGCACTCTATCTTAGTCTCGTTCAGGCCTAAAATACCGCCCTTTACGACTATATCTTCCCCGGCGGACATGGAGTTTCCGTGGAAGACTCCTTCAATGGTGATGCTTCTGGTGGCTCTTATGCTGACGCCTTCGGAAACACTGCCGTGAATTATCACATCACCGTTAAAATTGATATTTCCGAATACGTTGTCAATATCCTTCTTAAATTCCTGTACCCCGGTCACCATGAGCTTGGCCTTTGTGGCCTCCACTCTGCCTTCTATATCAGCATAATAGGTAAGCTCATCGGGATTATAAGTGCAGCCCGTGGTACTTAAGGGCGCCAGATCCTTTGCCTTCTTTCCCGGCACCGGTCTGCCCTTCACCGTCATTCCCGGCTTTTCCTTTACCGAAGGGTGATAGACCGCCAGCTTGTCCCCTGCATTTACGCATTCAATGACATTTACGCTGGTATAATCAACGCTGCCGTCCTCCCTTATAAGGGGATGCTTCTTTCCCGCTCCGGTGGCTTCAAAGAAAAACTCATAATAGCCGTCCGCTCCGTCCTCCGGAGCCGTGCCCTCAGCCACCAGCTGTTCGCGGTTATATATCTGTTTCTTTATCATGGCGGAGATCCGGGAGGTATTGATGCCCTGGGTTACTCCGTTCATCCTAAGGAGATCCATGATGCTGTCCACATCATATTCCCCGCCGCCCAAAGGCGCAGAAAGATAGAGATATGCTTCCATATCACCGTTTCTGACAAAAACCCTGTTTAAATTCCTGTCATCACGAGAACCCATTCTGCCTCCGTCGCTCTGATGCGCTTCTGATCAGTATTATAAAGCCTTGAGCCTGGCCTCAACCTCGCTCATCATCTTTTCATATCCCTGAAGCTTTTCTCTTTCTTCCTTTATCTTCTCCTCGGGAGCCTTAGAGAGGAACTTCTCATTGGAAAGCATGGAATTGCTGCGCTTCAGCTCCTTTTCCAGCCTTTCCTTTTCCTTTAAGAGACGCTTCTTTTCTTCTTCTATATCAATAAGATCCGCAAAAGGCATAAAGATCGTTGCTGCTCCGGTAACTACGGACACATCATTTTCGCCCTTGCCCTGATCTTTATCCGAAATGCTTATCTCAGCACCGCTTGCAAGGCTTGCAAAGAAGAGCCTGCAGTTTTCAAAGGCTTCCCTTACTCCGTGCTCGCCTGAGATCACACGGATATCAGCCTTTCTTGAAGGGATAACGTTCATCTCCGAGCGGATATTCCTTATAGCCTTAACTGCTTCCCTTACAATATCCACCGCATTCGCTTCCGCCCTGAAATCAAGGCTTTCATCAAATACCGGCCAGGAGGAGATCATTATGGAAGGCTCCGAAGACTCGTCCCCGGTCTCTTCCCTCAAAGTGCAGTAA
Source organism: Lachnospiraceae bacterium (assembly GCA_017448845.1). Lineage (GTDB taxonomy): Bacteria > Bacillota > Clostridia > Lachnospirales > Lachnospiraceae > NK4A144. The sequence continues at coordinate 24,981 of JAFSKT010000141.1, read as the reverse complement.
ATCTCCTCTGTGATAAAGGGCATGAAGGGATGTAAAAGCTTAAGCGCCGCAGTAAGCACCTTTCTCAATGTCCAGAGAGCGGCATTGCGGCTCTTACTGTTCTCAGCATCATAGAGCCTGGGCTTTACCATCTCTATATACCAGTCACAGAGATAATCCCAAACGAAATCATATATCTTCTGGGCTGCGATACCCAGTTCATACTTCTCCATGTTATCGGTAACGGCCTTAGCGGTCTCATTCATCCTGCAGAGAATCCATTTGTCCTCAAACGCAAGATCCGCTCTGTCAGGCTCGGAAATCGTTTTCTCTTCCATGTTCATCAGTATGAATCTGGAAGCATTCCATATCTTATTTGCGAAATTCCTGCTGGCCTGTATCTTCTGATCCGAGAAACGCATATCGTTTCCGGGAGCATTTCCGGTAACAAGGGTAAATCTCAATGCATCGGCGCCGTACTGATCAATTACCTCTAAGGGATCTATTCCGTTTCCTAAGGACTTGCTCATCTTTCTGCCAAGCTCGTCCCTTATAAGTCCGTGGAAAAGAACCGCGTCAAAGGGCCTTGCCCCCATATGCTCGTATCCGGAGAAGGCCATCCTTATTACCCAGAAGAAGATTATGTCATATCCCGTTACCAGTACGTTAGTGGGATAGAAATAGTCCAGTTCCTCAGTCTTATCCGGCCATCCCAAGGTGGAGAAGGGCCATAATGCCGATGAGAACCAGGTATCAAGGGAATCCGGATCCTGGTCAAACTCCGTGCATCCGCAATCCGGACACTTATCCGGCATGGATCTCGCAACTATAAGCTTTCCGCATTCCTTACAGTAATATGCGGGTATCCTGTGTCCCCACCAGAGCTGACGGCTTACGCACCAGTCCCTGATATTGTCGGTCCAGTTAAAATAGGTCTTCTGCATCCGCTCAGGGATAAGCTTGATCTCTCCGTTCCTTACCGCATCGGCTGCGGGACGGATAAGCGTATCCATCTTAACAAACCACTGCTGCTTTACCAGGGGTTCTACTGTAGTATGGCATCTGTCATGGGTCCCGACGTCATGGGTATAATCCTCGATCTTAACAAGGAGCCCCATTTCATCAAGCTCTTTAACTATCTGCTCCCTGGCTGCATACCTGTCCATTCCGGCGAATTTTCCGCCGTTCTCGTTTATGGTGGCGTCGTCATTCATGATGTTGATCACAGGAAGTCCGTGACGCTCTCCCACAAGGAAATCGTTGGGGTCGTGTCCGGGAGTGATCTTAACTACGCCGGTACCGAATTCAGGATCTACATAGGAATCGCTTACCACCGGGATCTCCCTGTCCATAAAGGGGAGTATCACGGTCTTTCCGATAAGATCCTTATAGCGCTCGTCATCGGGATGAACGGCAACCGCCGTATCACCTAACATGGTCTCCGGTCTGGTGGTGGCAAATTCCATGAACCTGCCCTCTTCACCCTTTACCGGGTATTTGATATGCCAGAGATGGGAAGCCTGTTCTTCATACTCCACCTCTGCATCCGAAATAGTGGTGGCGCAAACGGGGCACCAGTTCACTATCTTGTTTCCCTTATAAATAAGTCCCTTATCATAGAGACGGACAAAGACCTCGTTCACGGCCCTGTTGCAGCCTTCGTCCATGGTAAATCTCTCTCTGTCCCAATCGCAGGAGATACCAAGCTTCTTAAGCTGGCTTACGATGATCCCGCCGTACTCTTCTCTCCACTTCCAGGCCCTTTCAAGAAACTTTTCCCTGCCCAGGCTTTCCTTATCGGTCCCCTCTTCCTTAAGCTTTTCGATGATCTTAACTTCCGTAGCTATGGAAGCATGGTCTGTACCGGGCTGCCACAGGGTATTGTAACCCTGCATCCTCTTGAACCTGGTGATGATGTCCTGCATGGTATTGTCTAAGGCATGGCCCATGTGAAGCCTGCCGGTGATATTCGGCGGCGGCATGACGATGGAAAAGGGCTTTTTACTCCTGTCTACTTCCGCATGAAAGTATTTATTATCAAGCCATTTCCTGTAGAGCCTGTCTTCCATCCCTTTCGGGTCATATGTTTTACTAAGTTCCTTAGACATCAGTCCTGCCCCTTTTCATATTTTTAAGGCTGTATCAGGCGGTTTTTTTATTTTTAGCCGCCTTCTCAGCCAAAAAGACATACTATTTAAAGTTTAAGGTATATCCGCCGGGTTTGTCAATAAGATGAACTGACGGATAAGTACCTCATAACGACGAATTAGCCTTCCATCTCTCCGCTTCGTCGTAAATCTCCGTGTTGATGATCCTGATCCTGGTGCCCTTCATGCCGGCAGAGCTGGTTTCAATGATTCCGGCGCTCTCAAGCTTCCTTAAGCCGTTCACCACAACGGATCTTGTGATCCCCAGTGATTCTGCCACTTTGGAAGCCACTATGGTGCCTTCTTCCCCGGAGAGACCATCTAATATCCTCACGGCCCCAAGCACCTCGGAATGGGACAGGGCTGAAAAAGCGCCCTTCACCATCTTCTCTCTTCTGTCCTCTTCCTCATGCTCCTCGGTCTCGGATCTCTGCATTTCAAGATTCAGCACCGTGTCGGCATACTCGCAGAGGATGATGTCATCTATTGAATATACCTCATCCCTTCTGCAAACTATAAGGGTCCCAAGCCTTTTACCCGCAATGGACACCGGAGTCACAAGGAGCATCATCCCCTCCACGTTCTCCAGTCCGAGAAGTGTGGGATTTACGTTCTCCTGTGTGGAAAGAATTGTAAGAAGCCGCTTATTTACGGCTTTCTCTATACGTTCTCCCACCTTTACACCGTCAAGCACCAGGCTCTTTTCGCCCGGGTGCACATTTCTTCCTATTACCTTGCCCTTAAGGCTTAGAACCACGATATCAGCGGAAAGCAACCGTCCCAGGCAGTCGCAGATATCGGTAAATACCACCTTACCGGCCTTGCTTTTCTGTATTATCCCGTTTACGGTCCTTATCCTGTCCAGAAGTTCGATCCGGCTCATCACTTACTCTTCCTTTTTCTCAATAACGGTCTTACAATCCTCGTTGATACACATAAGGCGGCTGCCTTTTTTCACCATCAGGCCGCCGCATTTCGGGCAGGCCTCCTTTGAAGGCGCGTTCCAGGTCATGAAATCGCAATCGGGATAGCCGATGCAGCCGTAGTAACGTCTGCCCTTCTTTGTCATCTTCATGACTATGTCTTTACCGCATTTCGGGCAGCTGACGCCTGTCTTTTCAAAGAAAGGAAGGGTGTTCCTGCATTCCGGGAATCCGGGACAGGCCAGGAACTTCCCGTAGGGCCCGTATTTTATGACCATCTTCCTTCCGCAGTTAGCGCAGACTTCCTCTGACTCCTCATCTGCTATCTTTATCTCTTCTATTTCTTTACCGGCCTTCTCTACTGCCACCTTTAAGTCCGGATAAAAATTCTCGATAATGGTCTTCCATGAGACCTTGCCCTCTTCCACTCCGTCCAGAAGGGCCTCAAAATTAGCGGTGAAATTCACGTCTACGATCCCGGGGAAAGCTTCCTTTAAGATATTGTTCACTGCCCTTCCCGTCTCTGTGACATAGAGATTCTTCTGCTCCTTTGTGACATATCTCCTGGCGATTATGGTAGAAATAGTGGGCGAATAAGTACTGGGACGTCCGATGCCAAGTTCTTCCAGCGTCCTCACCAGACTGGCCTCCGTATAGTGGGCGGGAGGCTGGGTGAAATGCTGCTTCTCTTCTATGGACTGAAGCTTCAGCACAGACTTCATGGAGAGGTCAGCACTTAAGACATTGCTCTCTTCCTTCCTATCAGACTGCTCGCTGTAAACGGACATGAAGCCCTCGAACATAAGCTTTGACGCGGAAGACTGGAAGATATATTTATCGCCGGCCTTCAATCTCACGCTTACGGTGCTGTATTTAGCGGGAGCCATGCGGCTTGAAACAAAGCGCTTCCATATAAGCTGATACAGCCTGAACTGATCCCTGCTCAAAGAATCCTTTACAGACTGGGGCGTCCTTGCGGTCTCTGTGGGCCTTATTGCTTCATGGGCGTCCTGTATCTTCTTCTCGCTCTTCTTTTCCTTGGGCTTTGCGGCCTCTTCAGGAAGATAATCCTTTCCGTAGGTTTCTTCTATATACTTATCTGCAGCGGCTGCAGCCTCTTCCGATATCCTTGTGGAATCGGTTCTTAAATAAGAAATAAGACCTACGGTGCCCTGGCCCTTCACATCCACGCCTTCGTAGAGCTGCTGGGCTATACGCATGGTCTTCTGGGTTGAGAAATTCAGCACGGATGAAGCTTCCTGCTGCAATGTACTGGTTGTAAAGGGCAGGGGAGCCTTCTTTATCCTCTCCCCCTTCTTTACCTCCTGCACGCTGAAATCATGCTTTTCGCAGTAATCCTTTATATCGTCTGCGGTCTTCTTATCCTTTATATCCATCTTGCCGGAAAGATCACCGTAGAATTTCGCATTCAAAGGGGTCTTTTCACCCTTCACATTTAAGGAAGCGTCTATAGTCCAGTATTCAACGGGAATAAAAGCGTCTATCTCCTCTTCCCTGTCGCAGATTATCCTCAAAGCCACGGACTGCACCCTTCCTGCGGAAAGGCCTCTCTTGACCTTAGCCCAGAGCAGGGGCGAGATCCCGTATCCCACGATCCTGTCCAGCACTCTTCTTGCCTGCTGGGCATCCACCAGGTTCATATCCAGCTCTCTGGGGGACTTCAGGGAATTCTTCACCGCAGTCTTTGTTATCTCATTAAATGTGATCCTGTCCACTTCCTTTTTACTGTCGGGATCGTCCATCTTCAGCGCCTTGATAAGATGCCATGAGATAGCTTCTCCCTCCCGGTCAGGGTCAGTTGCAAGATAAATCCTGTCCGCTTTTTTCGCTTCCTTTCTCAGGGATGAGAGCAATTCTCCCTTTCCCCGGATCGTAATATACTTGGGCTCGAAATCGTTTTCCACATCCACGCCCAGCTGACTCTTGGGGAGGTCCCTAACGTGTCCCATGGATGCCATAACCTGGTAATTACTGCCCAGAAATTTTTTGATCGTCTTTACCTTTGCAGGTGACTCAACTATAACTAAATTCTTTGCCATTTCAGTCGAATGCCGCCTTTTAATACTGTTATTCTTGATGATCCGCATATTTCCGGACATCAAAACAAATCCGTAAATATACGAAACGAAAGCAATATACACCATTTCTCTCCCGTTTGCAACATACTACTTATAGAGAAAAGGGATAAACGCCTCTATCTTTACCGGTAGTTGACAAGCGCCCCGTTAGGTGATAATTTATTCCCATTCGTAAGGACATGTGTTCTGCATGTCGGTTTCCAATTGACAAACAATATTATATTCAGGAGCGAAGTATGTTCAGTTCAGTATTAACTATGGCGCTTCAGGGCATGGATGTCTGTGAAGTGTCCGTGGAGGCGGATATTTCCGAAGGCGGCCTCCCGGTATTTGATATGGTAGGGCTTTTAGGCAGCGAAGTTAAGGAATCCCGGGAAAGGATCCGCACTTCCTTAAGAAACAACGGCTATTACCTGCCGCCGAAGAGGATCACCGTGAATTTAAGCCCGGCGGATATGAAGAAAACAGGTTCCCATTTCGACCTTCCGGTGGCGGTATCCCTTATGATCGCAATGGGGCTGATCCCACCGGAGTGCGTGGAGAATACGGTGATCGCCGGGGAGCTTAGCCTGTCCGGCAAAATGGCAAGGGTGAACGGTATCCTTCCCATGGTGCTGAAAGCCAGGGAAAAGGGGTATAAACGCTTTATCCTGCCTGCAGAGAACGCAGCGGAGGGCGGAGCCGTGGAAGGGGTAGAGGTCATAGGGGTAAAAAGCCTAGATGAAGCCTTCCGTTTCCTTAACGGTGACGAATCCATAGAAGCCTCCAGGATAGACTTAAAGAAGCTTTTAACCGGGAGAAAGGAAGCTACCTTCGACTTCTCTTCCATAAGGGGACAGATAGCGGCAAAAAGGGCTCTTGAGGTGGCAGCGGCGGGAATGCACAATATCCTTATGGTAGGTCCTCCGGGAGGCGGAAAGAGCATGATGGCAAAGTGTCTCCCCTCCATCCTCCCGCCCCTTACGGTGGAGGAATGCCTTGAGATAACAGGCATCCACAGCGTAGCGGGGATACTGAGATCAGAAGGTGTTGTGACGGAAAGGCCCTTTATAAGCCCCCATCACACGGTTTCAAAGCAGGCCCTTTCCGGAGGAGGTAAGATACCTAAACCCGGGGATGTTTCCCTGTCCCACAGGGGAGTGCTGTTTTTGGACGAACTGCCGGAGTTTGACAGGAATACCCTGGAGATCTTAAGACAGCCTCTGGAGGACAGAAAGATACATATTTCCAGAGCCTCCGGCAAATATACATATCCCGCGGATTTTCTTCTGGCCGCCGCCATGAATCCCTGTAAATGCGGCTATTATCCCACGAAAAAATGCCAATGTTCAAAAGAAGATGTAAAAAAGTACTTATCCAGGATAAGCGCCCCTCTGTTAGACAGGATAGATATCCTCTGCCATGTGGACGAAGTGGGCTTTGATGAGCTTAACGGCAGCGGGCAGAACGGGGAAACTTCGGAAAAGATCAGGGAGCGGGTCTGTGACGCCTTTGAGATACAGAAAGAGCGCTTCAAGCACAGGAACATAAAATTCAATTCCGAAATGGAAATAAAGGATATAAGGGAATACTGCCCTCTCGGCCCGGAGGAAGAGGCTCTGCTAAAGGAATCCTTTGATGTACTGGGTTTAACAGCCAGAGGGTACCACAGGATCCTGCGATGCGCCCGCACCATAGCGGATCTCGGCCACTCCGACCGGATAAATGCAGTGCACTTAAGCGAAGCCATAGGCTACAGAAGCATGGACAGGGGTGTATGGAATGTGTGATAAAGATATACGGTATATATGTGCCTTAGAGCCTGAATTCCCGGAAAAGCTCCGGAATATCCCGGATCCTCCGGAGGGTATCTACGTAAGGGGCCGGCTTCCGGATCCGTCTAAAAGCGTGGTATCCATAATAGGCTCCAGGAATAACTCCGAATACGGAAGGGGCATGGCAGTCTATTTTGCAAAAGCCCTTTCGGAGCACGGTGTGCAGATAGTAAGCGGAATGGCCCGGGGTATTGACGGACTGTCACAGAACGCCGCCGTAAAAGCAGGGGGTGCGAGCTTCGGGGTGCTGGGCTGCGGTATAGACGAGGTCTACCCGAAAGAAAACCGACAATTATACGAAAGCATTCTGGAAAAAGGAGGCCTCATCTCCGAGTATCCTCCCGGTACACCCCCAAAATCCTTTTTCTTCCCACAGAGAAACCGTATAATATCCGCTCTCTCAGACATACTCCTTGTAATAGAAGCAAAACAGCAGTCTGGCACAGCAATAACCGTCCGCTTCGCCCTTGAGCAGGGCAGGGACGTTTTTGCCGTGCCCGGAAGAGTTACGGACCCTTTAAGCTGCGGATGCAACCGGCTTATTGCCGACGGGGCAGGCATCGCCACCTGTCCCGAAGACATACTGGAAGCCCTGGGCCTTATAAAAACAGAAAACCGTAAATATAAAAAGATAAACCTGCAAAAATTCTCAAATCTGTCAGAAGCGCAGTTAAAGATCATAAAACATCTGGACTACGATCCCATAAGCGTCAATGAGCTGGCCTCAAAAACCGGATACGGCCTTTCGGACCTTATGCCGGAGCTGCTGAAACTGGAGCTGTACGGCTGTGTGGAAAAGGCCGGACAGGGTTTTTACATACTGAAGATGAATATCTGATCCCAAATTATGGACCACTAACCCCGTCCCCGAATGATTTACCGTTGTCAACAGGCTTTCAGCGTGATAAAATGTAAATGTTGGTTTTTTTACTTTCCGAACCTATGTCGTGCAATCTGCTTGTGCGGCTTTAAGGAAAACAGTCTGAGAAGGGACTTGAATTAAATATGAAGAAGCTTGGCAACACTGAACTATCTTATTTCTGCGGACAGATGTCCATGATCATCAGAGCCGGTATCTCTTCCATAGAAGGACTTCACATGATGGCAGAGGATTCCGAAGCTTCCCCGGATGAAAAGAAACTATATAAGGATCTCCAGAGAAGACTGGAAGAAGGCGGTTATCTCCATACTGCTCTCGAGGGCGTCGGAGTTTTCCCTTCCTATATGGTTAATATGACCCGTATCGGTGAAGAGACCGGTACACTGGATAACGTTATGGATGCCCTGAGGATCCACTATAACAGAGAGGAAGAGATACGCCAGTCCATAAGGCAGGCGGTTACATATCCTATCGTCATGTCCGGCATGGTCATGGTGGTTATATTGGTACTTCTCCTTCAGGTAATGCCTGTATTCCGTCAGGTATTCAGGCAGCTGGGTTCCGAAATGACCGGTTTCGCGGGCATGATGTTCGACGCCGGTGACATCATAAGGCAGTACGCCATAGTGATAGTCGCTGTCTTTGCAGCCATTATGCTTGTGGTCATCATCTGCTTAAGGACAGAGGGCGGAAGGAAAGCCGGGATCGCATTCCTTACCAATTTCAGGTTCTTTAAGAAACTTAGAAACGACATAAGCACCAGCCGTTTTGCCGACGGCCTGGCTCTGGCTTTAAGGTCCGGTTTCTCACCCGATTTCGGTATCGAGATGGTTTCAGAGATCATAGATGACAAGATTTTCCTTAAGAAGATCGAAAAATGTCAGACAAGGCTCAACGAGGGCGCTCCCTTTGATGAGGCCTTAAAGGAATCCGAGATCCTGTCCGGCGTGCCCGCCAGGATGATGACCATCGGAAACCGTACAGGTTCCGCTGATACTGTTATGAAGCAGATATCCGATATCAGCCAGAGAAATATCGATAACAGCATAAACAGTGCCCTGGGTACCATTGAGCCGGTGCTGATCGTGGCTCTCTCCCTTATCATCGGAGCAATACTTATGTCGGTTATATTCCCCTTCCTGGGAATGGTTTCTTCGATATAAAAACTTTAAGCCCCATAAGAAACTGATGGGTTGGTCAATATGAGAAAAAAGGACAACAGCAAAAAAACAATACTTACACTCATTACCTTTGCGGCCATCATGATTGCCTTTCTGGTATCCGTCCACCTCGCCTCTTCAGGTAACGTGGAACGCCAGAAGGAAAGTCTGGAAAAGGCCATTCAGAGGGATGTGACATATTGTTACGCCACCACGGGCAGATATCCGAAGACTCTTGATTATATTGAAAGGGTGTACGGTCTGACCTATGATAAGGAGCTGTTCTCCGTTGAATATGTGGTGAAGGGAAGCCGTATTCCCCCCGATGTTATCATCACTCAGATAGAAAAGGAAAAATAACAGTCCGGAGGATCATTCCGGCCGTATCAGAAAAGGATTAAAAGATGGAAAACAGGAGCAGCAGGATAAATGATATATTCCCCATATTGCTCTTCCTCGTATTTACACTCTCTGCACTAGGTATCGTAATGGTATCCGTTCAGATCTACCAGAAGATACTGAAGCAGTCAGAGCAAAGCTACGATATGGAGATCGCTGTGGCCTATGTGACAGAGAAATTCAGAAGCCACGACTCCCTTGGAAGTATCGGTACCACGGAATTCGCAGGGAACAATGCCCTGATCTTAACCGATACCGTATTGGACGAGACCTACGTGACCATTATATATGCCCACGGCGGCTACTTAAGGGAGCTCTATGTGGAAGAAAGCCAGCTTGCGGGCTGTAACGGGGATAGCGGTACAGCCATCCTCGAAATGAATGATTTCAAGGTGGAAAAGCCTTCAGACACGCTGTTCCATCTCACATTTACGGACAAGGCCGGAGGCAGTATGGATACCAGCCTGTCGGTAATGAGCAAGGAGGTAGCTAAGGATGAAGTTTAAGAGACGTCTTACATCCGGCGATCTTCTGCTTTTAGAGCTGGTTTTCGCCATCATCTTCTTCTGCCTTACAATGTCAGCCTCCATGGCGGTATTCGGAAACGCCTACGAGATGTCATCAAAGGCCGAAAGCCTGGACAGCGCCATCCGTGAATCAAATTCAGCAATTGAGATCATACGTTCCGGAGACTCAGCAGAGGCCATCGATGCGGCTTTTGCTTCCGCAGGATACACCGGGGCGGCCCTCAGATCATACGCAAAGGAATATGACAACGGTAAATACAAGATAGATATAGAGGTTTCCGTCTCTGGAAAGCTCTACACCGCAGTTATAAACTGCTACAAACAGTCAGAGCCGGAAACATCGATATACGATATTTCCATAAAGCACGCTTTAAGCAAGTAAGCGGTTAAAAGGAGTTTCAGATGGGAGATAACACACCCAGAAATATAGGACTTCCGATGCTCATAGTAGTACTGATGAGCATATGTCTGTTCTCATTCAGCGGCATCGCCTATTCCACCGCAAGACACAGCTATGAGCAGAGTGTTTCCATGGTGGAGAGGACAAAGAATTATTACGGTGCCTGCAGTGAAGCCGAAGAGCTTTTATCCACCTTAAGTGACGTACCCGCTGAGGGCGCCACCTATAATTTCCCCTTCGGCACTGCCATGGATGAGCTTATAGTTTCCGTAGTCCCTGCAGATAACGAAAAGGGCTTTGAGATCACTGAATGGGTGATCGCGGATACAGCCAGCTGGGAAGCTCCCACATCTGCCGGAGGCGGCGGACCTCAGGGTCCTTCAGCTCCGGGTGAAGGCGGCGGCGGACCCCAGGGCCCTCAGGCTCCATCAGGAGGACCTCAGGCACCTTCGGGCGGCCCCCAGGCTCCTTCAGAGTAAATAGATACGGGTTAAAATACAGAAAGGAGTATTTGACGGATAATGATTCAGGAGATATTAAGGGAAGCAGTTGAACAAAAGGTATCGGATATTTTCCTGGTACCGGGACGTCCGGTTTCTTTCTACAAGAACGGCGTCATCACAAAAGAAGGCTTTGTCATGCTCTCCCCTGATGAAGTGGAGGAAGACGTCAGGGAGATATATGACCTTGCCCACAGGGATTATTCAAGGCTTACGGACGGCGGAGATGATGATTTCTCTCTTTCCGTTGCAGGTCTTTCCCGTTTCAGGGTAAGTGCTTATAAGCAGCGTGGAACCCCGTCGGCAGTACTTCGTGTTATTTCATTTACGCTGCCGGATCCCGCATCCTTCAGCATACCGGAGAACATCGTAAACTTAGGAAATCAGCCTAACGGAATGGTACTGGTTACAGGCCCTGCAGGAAGCGGTAAGTCCTCAACACTGGCCTGCATCATAAACCATATCAATAAGACCAGGGAATCCCATGTTATCACCCTTGAGGATCCTATCGAGTACCTTCACAGGCATGACATGAGTATCGTGAGCCAGAGAGAAGTGGGCGTTGATACCAAGAGCTATGTGGCCGGCCTTCGTGCAGCACTGAGACAGTGTCCTCACGTTATCCTCCTTGGAGAAATGCGTGACTTCGAGACCATCTCCGTAGCCATGACAGCAGCTGAAACAGGACACCTCCTGCTTTCAACCCTGCATACAATGGGAGCTTCCGCTACCATAAACCGTATCATCGACGTATTCCCTGCAAACCAGCAGAGACAGATCACGGTACAGCTTTCATCCGTGCTCCACGCCGTTGTTTCACAGCAGCTCCTGCCCACTATCCAGGGCGGCGTTGTTCCGGCATTTGAGATAATGACCATGACACCGGCCATAAGAAACATGATCCGTGACAACAAGGTGCACCAGATCGACGGTGTCATCTATTCCAGCCCCGACGAGAGCATGGTATCCATGGACGAGAGCATAAGCAAGCTCTTAAGTCAGGGAATAATCTCCCAGGAGACTGCAGAGCGCTACGCAGTACATCCTGAGCGCTTAAAAAAGAATCTTTAAGGGATTTAATGATCGGAAAGGGAGAGAGCCATCTGCTCCTGATCCACTGAAGCCTGAATGGCTTCTTCAGAACTTATAACACCGTTCTTACATAACCCGGTTAAAGAATCATCCATCGTGATGAAACCTTTATCCGGGTTATTTTTCATATATCCGTCTATCTCGGAGATACGGTTTTCTCTGATCATCTTTTTAACGGGATTATCGGACATAAGGAATTCAAAGGCAGGTACTAACTTCCCTTCAAGGGATGTGACCAGCTGCCTGGAGATAACTGCCTTCAGAACATTTGAAAGCCGGTTTGCCGCCTGTCTCCTCTTCTGCTCCGGAAACAGATCAAGAAAGGCCTCTATGGTGCCTGAAGCGCTCATGGTATAGAGGGATGAGAATACAAGACGCCCCGTCTCCGCCGCCGTAAGGATGAGATAGGCTTCTTCCTCATCCCTTACCTCTCCTGCCGCGATAACATCGGGGTCCTGCCTGAGAGCCGAAGTCAGGGCGGAAACCCTGTCTATGGCATCAACGCCTATCTCCCGCTGGTTTACAATGGATTTCTTATTCCTGTGAAGGTATTCCACCGGATCTTCTATGGTTATTATGTTGCAATAACGCGTGTCATTTATCCTGTCGATAAGGGAAGCGGTAACCGTAGATTTACCGGAGCCCGCAGGCCCTGTCACAAATACCAGTCCCCTCTTTTCCTCACAGAGACCCTGTGCGGCCTCAGGTATGCTGAGGGCTTCGGGATCCGGTATCTTCACATCCACAAGCCTCATGGTAATGGTAATATACCCCCTCTGCTTATAGGCGTTTACCCTGATCCTTCCCACAGACTGAACAGACATGGAGATATCGATAACGTATTTCTTTTCAAAGGCCTCTCTCTGGTCCGGGCCCATGATATTTAATAAGACCTCGAGGGTATCCCCCGGGGTCATCACAGGAAAAACCGCCGGGACAAGCACTCCGTTTATCCTGTAGGAAGGAGGAGCCCCCACGGCCAAATGTATGTCCGATGCACCCTTTGAGGCGGCATCTGTTAATAAAACACGTATATCAAGCATAGATATCAGTTAAAGGTTTTAATATGGTCAAAAATCAGCAAGGTCAGCGGGATCTATGGCTTCGTCATTACCACCATCGCCGGAGCTTCCGCCGTCGCCGCTGCTGCTGCCTCCGCCGCTGCTGCCCGAATTCATGCCAAACATGGATTCCATGGCGCCTCTGTCTACAGCAACCCTGTTATCCATGGTCTTCATCACATCCTTAACATCAAGATGTCCGTAAATAAGCTCCTGTCCCAGATCCACAATGGAATTGTCCGAGAAGGTAAGGACAACGGGCTTAAGCACATTCTTCGGGTTTTCCGTAATAACCAGACCCTTTTCTCCGTTGGTAAGCTCCACGGTACAGCCGGGAACAAGGAGATTTATGCTGTCTACTAAAGCGTCAGCCACGGTGGAATCATACTCTTCCGGGTGATCTAAAAGATACCTCACAGCGGAGATCTCCGATGTGGGCTCTGCATGCTCATTCATGGCTGTAATGGAATCAAATTTGTCCGCCACCATTAAGATCTTTGCGCCAATTGACATCTTGGCGTTGGGGTCAAGATTGCCTTTCCTTATAGCCGTTCTCTGCCTCTGGGCCTGTTGTGCGATACGCTTTACCTGAGGCATACTGTCAAAGGTCTGCTCTATATACTGGAAGCCTAAGGCCTCATATTTTGCCATGGTATCCTCATCCTGCTCGGTGGGATCCGCTGCGTTCATCTCTACTTCCCTGGGAATATCAAGCTTTCCGATGTCATGTACAAGGGCGCAGGTTATAAGATCGTTCTGCTCCGCAAGCTTTATGTTCATCTTATGGGAAATAAGGGCACAGAGTATGGCAACATTCAGGGAATGCTTATAGTGCTTATCTTCCTGGCTCCTTAAGGACTGGACAAAATTCACCTTGTGGTCCAGCCTGCCGTAATTCTTTACTATCTGGGAAACAAGGTTGGGTATATTCGGGGCCTTGTTCTTCTCCCTCATGGTCTTCCACTCTTCCTGTATCGCAAAGGTGGAAACCATCTGGAATTTCTCAAAGAGGATATCTTCTTCCGATAAAGGAGGAAGGGGCTCAGCCGGCTCAAGAATATAAAGCCCGATAATATTGAAATTATGGACAGACTCTATACCCTGCCTTGTAAGCTTTGAATCCCTTTCGTAAAGAAGGACTCCCTTCTTGTCGTAGATAGGCTTTGCCAGCCTCATTCCCTCTTTCAGATTAGCCTGTTTAACAAAAATCATACTCTCAACCTATGCCTTTATTGATCTTCAGCAGCATCCTTTCAAATTCGTCCACGTCAACGGGCTTGGAATAGTAGTATCCCTGGGCCACATCACAATTAATAGCCTTCAGGAAGTCCACCTGATCCTTGGTCTCAACGCCTTCCGCAACTACCATAAGCCCTAACTGCTTTGACATTGTGACGGAATTTTCAATAATGATCCTCCCTCTCTTCGTGGACATGATCTCATCCACAAAGTATCTGTCTATCTTGATAACATCTACGGGAGCCTCCCTCAGCATATTGAGGGAAGAATAACCTGAACCGAAGTCATCCATCTCTATTACGAACCCTTCGGCTTTCAGGGCATTCATCAATTCATATAGTTTTTCCTCATCCTCGGTAAACAGGGTCTCTGTGATCTCCAGTTCCAGATTCCTGTTGTCAATGCCGAACTTGTTTGTAAGATCCAGCAATGTCTTGATGAGGTCGTTGCTGCCTACGTGATATCTTGAGATATTTACGGAAATAGGTACCGTAACATCCTTTTCCTTAAGGCGGGCCAGATATTCGGCTGCAGTCTGCCACATATATTCGTCCAGCTTCTTGATAAAGCCGTTATTCTCGAAGTAGGGAAGGAACTCACCGGGAAGCCTTAAGCCGCCGGTAGGATGCTGCCACCTGACAAGAGCCTCCGCACCGCAGATCTTCTCAGTCTTTAAGTCGATCTTCGGCTGCAGGAACATAACGAATTCATGGTTATCAAGGGCGGTCTGCATCTCGCTCTCCATCTGGGAAAGCTTCCTCTGCATAAGCCTTATCTTGTCATCATAGATGGCAAAGTTGGTGAGCATGTTGCCCTTTATATCCTTCTTTGCGAGACGGGCCCTGTCGCACATAAGACGTATAGCCACATCCCGGTTTGTGATCTTATAAATACCAAAGCTTAAGGTGGAACCGCAGAGCTTCGCCTCTTCGAAATCAAAGAGGGAATCCAGCTTCCTTATGTAGTCGATGATGTCCTGATCCCTCTTATAGCTTATAAGGATGGAGAACATATCCGCCTCGTATCTGCCTGCTATGCCGTCTTCGGAAAGGCTTTCCCTTATGGCCTGTCCCATGGCAACGAGGCACCTATTCCCCGTTTCCACGCCAAAACGGTCGTTTATGATACGGAAATGCTCTATATCCATTCCCACAATGGCAAACTCCGTATCGGACTTTAAGTGGATCTTCTCGGATACGTTCCTGTAGAAAGCCTCCGCATTATAGAGCTTGGTAAGGGAATCGTAATCCGCCCTGAATTCCAGCTCCGCCTTGACCTCCATCTCATTATTTACATCCTGGAGTACTCCGGTGACACGGGTAAGCTCGTTATTCAAGCCGTTAAGGGTTTTAACGGTAACCGTGAACCACCTTGCCACATCATTCTTATTGATAAGCCTTACCGTGATCTTATTGGTATTGGGCTGTGTCTTCACATTCTCGATGAAACGCTCGTACTTTTCCCTGTCCTCTTCAACGGTCTTAAGGTTTTCCAGAAGGGACCAGGCGTCCGTCTCCATCTCGGGAGTATGGGAAAACATATCTTCAAAGGTGGTACAGATATAATAGCTGTGCTCCGGCGCATTGTACTCGAATACATAGATGCCGGTAAGCTCATTTACCAATTCATAACGTTCGTTATCCTGAGCCAGTTCGTTTAAGAACACGTTGTTGTCCAGCATGGCCTTGTATTTATTCTCGACCGCTGCTGCCCTGGCTATATCCTTTTTAATATCATTTATATCCTTGGCAGTTATAAATACCAGCTCGTCTTCCTCATCCTCTTCCATGGGAATGAACACCGTATTTATGTCATACCAGTGGTAGGTGCCGTCCGTGTGAAGGAAACGTACCTGCCTGTGGAGCTCGGACTCTCCCTTTTTCCTTGACTCCCTGAAATAACCGGGATCTGTCACGTAGAGGAAGTCCTCCCTGTCGTCATAGTAGATAACATGATCTAAATACTGCTTCCTCAGCTTCTCATAGTCCGCCACATGGTTCTCAAGGACGTACATGATGTTTTCTTCCCTTACCCTGGTACACTTATTCCTGGTGATATTTATTTCCCAGATAAGGTCGGAAGCCTTGTATATCGCGTCATTAAAGCGCTCCATGCTCTTACGGATATGCTGCATCTCCGTCTTCATGTCCTCATTGACATCCAGGAGCACATAGGCCTTCTTTTTATTGCCGGTGGAAATTCGGGTTATCCTGGTGCGGATGGTGGTCCTTAAGTAAGGCGAATAAACATCCACATCAAGGGAAGAATTGCTGTCATCAAGAAGTTTCATGGGACAGTCATCGCAGGGCTCTTTCCTGCCCTTCAGCACTTCGTAGCAGAACCCGGTGGTATTCCCGGGATCCCTTTCCGCCAGTGCGTCGTTGATATAGAGAAGGTTATGTCCCTCGTCCACAGCGTAAGCTAAAGACATAATGGGATCTAAAACGCTCTTAATAAGCCTTATGTCGCTGATATCCTCAGGCTTATCACCGAGATCGTTCCTGCCCCTCATGACGGTGTCGTAGATGACTAATCCGCCCTTGCCCTCTTTTGAGGCCTCCTGCAGTGCAGTCTCAGCCTTGGAGAGCATGGCATCATAATCGGTGATGCTGTCATCGGAAACAATGGCCACACCGATAAGAACTACGTTATCCAGATTTTCCACAAAGGTATTGGACCAGAGAGTTTTAATGGCCCTGCTGAAATAAGTGGATTTATCCGCAACTATGCCGGGGTCCGTTACGCCCCGCATATAGATAAGGAATCTGTTGTTATCAAGCCTTCCTATAATGTCGCTTGCCCTTAAGGAACGCCTGAATATCCTTGAAATATCGACTATCAGGGAATCAGCCCTGTCATTTCCCTCCAGATTCACAAGCTTTGAATATCCCGGAAGCTCCACCAGGATAAGGTTCGGGATCTCTCCCACCTTCCTGTCTTCACAGGCATTGTTCATCTTAAGGCAGAATTCTTTGCAGCTGTCCAGTCCGGTAAGCTCATCCGCCACGCTCCTGACCTCGGAACCCTCAGCCTCATCATTTAAGTCCACAGCCTTATATGTGCCGTAGAGCAGGGCTGGACGGTTATTCTCGTCCATTATGGTCTTCCCGCTTACCTTATACCATCTGAATGAGCCGCTGAAATCCATGCACCTGAAGAATTCCCTGCGTCCGGGGTGATCATAGCGCATGGGCCTGAAAAAGGTGATAGCGCGCTTAACATCGTCGGGACATACCTTCCCGGCGATCTCAAGGGATTCGCTGTAATTTAAGATCTTAACCTGACAGGGGATGAATTTCGTCACATTTCTGGAAAAACTCATCACATCTGACTGGATATCATATTCAAAAACAATTGTTTCCATATTTTGAATATCCCCGCAAATAATCTATTCTATTGTATCAATAAACACGGTCTTTTGCAAACAATAAATATATGCCTCCGCTTGCTGAATGTCGTTCTCATCAATCATTCATATCTTATCATAAGCTATAAACTCTGCGAGGAGTATATTGGACACATCAAGGCCGCGGTCATTGTAATAATAGCGGTCACCGGAATGCTCCATAAAGCCGTCTTTTATCTGTTTTTGCAGCTCTTTGGCGAAAACTTCGGTAATACTGTATCCAAAGGCCTTCATGAAACCGGCCTCGGAGATCCCGCTGCACTGCCTGAGTCCCAGGAACATGAACTCCTCCATGGCCTCTCTGTCGGAAAGTATACGGTCTTCCTTCAGGGTTTTGCCCGGGGATTTTATGTAAACCAGATCGTCGGTGTTGGCGAACCTTCTGTTTCCGGTAAGTGAAGCTGCGCTGAGGCCGAAACCCCTGTAGTCTCCCCTGTTCCAGTATACCCTGTTGTGAGCGCATTCCCTTCCGGTCAGGGAGTAATTGGAAATCTCATAACGGCTGTAGCCCGCATCCTTAAGCATTTCCCTTACCGCCAGGTCATTTTCCAGAGTTTCATCTTCATCCGGCAGATCCTTTAACCTGTTTTCCTCATATTCTCTGTAGAGCTCCGTTCCGGGCTCCAGTATCAGGGAATAGACCGAAATGTGCTCAGGTTTCAGGCTGAGAGCTGCCTCTACACTTCTTATTAAGTCTTTCTTTTTTTCCCCGGGAAGGGAGGAAATAAGGTCTATGTTCAGGTTCTCAAAACCCTCTTCACGGAGCAGGTCAAAGGTCTTAAGGATATCTTCCGAGGAGTGGATCCTGCCAAGTCTTTTAAGGCTTTGATCGTTAAAGGACTGACAGCCCAGGCTCACCCTGTTTATCCCGGCCTCTCTGTAAGCTTTAAGAGCTTCAGGGTTCACGGTGCCTGGGTTCATTTCCATTGATATCTCCGCATCGGGAGAGATCCGGTATTTTTTACTGAGTTCCTCCATTATCCCGGAAATAAAAGCAGGCGGTACACATGATGGTGTGCCGCCTCCTATATATACGGTTTCCGCAGTCCTTCCCTCTGTAAGTTTCTCCTCCCGGATCTCGGTTAAAAGAGCAGAAAAATACTCCTCCATTCTCCCGGAAAGGCCTGAAAAGGAAGGGAAATCACAGTATCTGCATTTCCTTACGCAAAAGGGAACATGAATGTAGATACTTATGCTTCCGTCCACTGTCCGTCAATCCTCGCTGTCAAGCTTCAAAACGCTTAAGAATGCTTCCTTCGGCACTTCTACGCTGCCGATCTGGCGCATCTTCTTCTTTCCTTCCTTCTGCTTTTCAAGTAGCTTCTTCTTTCTTGAGATATCGCCGCCGTAGCACTTGGCAAGCACGTCCTTCCGCACTGCCTTCACGGTTTCCCTTGCGATAACCTTGCCGCCCACCGCCGCCTGTATGGGAATCTCGAAAAGATGCCTTGGTATCTCACCTTTAAGCTTTTCGCACATCTTTCTTCCCCTCTCATAGGCGCTGTCCTTAAATACTATGAAGGAAAGGGCGTCCACATACTCCCTGTTGATCAGGATATCAAGCTTAACAAGGCTTGAAGGCGCATAGCCCTTTAATTCATAATCGAAGGAAGCATAGCCTCTTGAACGGCTCTTTAAGGCGTCAAAGAAGTCATATATGATCTCATTTAAAGGTAGATCGTACTTTAAGAGGACCCTGGTGGTCTCTATGTAATCCATGCCTGTCTGGACACCTCTCCTCTCCTGACAGAGCTTTATTATGGCTCCCAGGAATTCGGTGTTAACCATTATCTCCGCAGAGACTATGGGTTCCTCCATATGCTCTATCTCCGCCGGATCCGGCATATTGGCGGGATTTGTAAGTTCGAAAACTTCCCCGTCAGTCTTATAGATCTTATATACTACGCCCGGAGCGGTGGTCACAAGCTCCAGATCATATTCCCTCTCAAGCCTCTCCACTATTATGTCCAAATGGAGAAGTCCTAAAAATCCGCATCTGAAACCAAAGCCCAAAGCGGCACTGGTCTCCGGCTCATATACCAGGGAAGCGTCGTTCAGCTGCAGCTTTTCCAGGGCATCCCTAAGATCACTGTATTTCGCGGCGTCAGCGGGATAAATACCGCAGTACACCATGGAATTCACCTTTCTATAGCCGGGAAGGGCCTCTTCGCAGGGTTGGTCATCCTTTGTGACCGTATCACCCACTCTGGTCTCCTTAAGGTCCTTTATGCTTGCGCAGATATATCCCACCATGCCCGCGCTCAGCTCGTCGCAGGGGATAAACTGCCCGGCTCCGAAATAACCTACTTCCACCACGTTATCGCTTCTTCCCGTGGCCATAAAGCGGACCCTGTCACCCTTTTTCACGGAACCGTCAACTATCCTTATGAATACGATTATTCCCTTATAGGAATCGTAAACCGAGTCAAAGATCAGAGCTTTTAGCGGCTTCTCCGGATCCCCCGAAGGTGCCGGTATCTTATGTACTATATCCTCCAGCACATCTTCTATTCCGATACCCTGCTTGGCCGAAATACGGGGCGCATCCATGGCCTCTATACCGATAACATCCTCAATTTCAGCGGCAACCCTGTCAGGCTCCGCGCCGGGAAGGTCTATTTTATTAAGTACCGGAAAAACATCCAGGTCATTGTCCAAAGCTAAATAAACGTTAGCCAGTGTCTGGGCCTCTATCCCCTGGGACGCGTCCACCACCAGCACCGCTCCGTCACAGGCTGCAAGGCTTCTGCTGACCTCATAATTAAAATCCACATGGCCCGGAGTGTCTATCATATTAAAGATATACTCTTCCCCGTTCTTAGCCTTATATACGGTCCTCACGGCCTGGCTCTTTATGGTAATGCCCCTCTCCCGTTCCAGATCCATATTATCAAGAACCTGCTCCTGCATTTCCCTTCTTGTAAGGAGCCCGGTACTCTCAATGATCCGGTCCGCCAGAGTGGACTTTCCGTGGTCGATATGCGCGATGATACTGAAATTTCTGATATGCTGCTGATCCATACTTTCCTGAATCCTTATCTTATAATAATAACCTGCTCAAAACGGCTTCCTATTCCTCAAAACCGACGGTTACGTACCAGCCTCCGCCGTTTCCTTCCCTCACGGAGCTTACTGTTCCGTGGAGGGTCTTCAAAGCCTCTCTTTTACTGAAATTTCCCGACATGGCAATAGCGGGGATAATGGTGTAGTAGACCACAAGACCACCCTGCAGCTCCGACTCCTCCACATCCACTTCCGCTCCCGGCACTATGTGGGAATATTCAATCTCCATTTTGAATTCGATCTCTCTCACATTAACTTCCTTTGATAAAAACTAACCCCTGGGGTATAGAGGGATACCGCAGGGGTAAGGGTCAAATGATATTAATAAAAATAAACTCAGCCGATCTTATTTACAGCCTTGGTAAGACGGGAAACCTTCCTGGAAACAGTTCCCTTATGGAACAGTCCCTTTGATCCGGCTTTTTCCATCTGTGAAATAGCTTCTTTAAGAGCTGCATCGGCTGCTGCCTTATCATTAGCATCTATAGCTGCATAAACCTTTTTAATATAAGTCTTGACAGCAGATTTCTGTGATTTATTCCTTTCAGCTCTCTTTGCGCTGGTAAGGACTCTCTTCTTCGCAGATTTGATATTTGCCAATCTTCTTTACCTCCTTATCCTCAGAATATTGATTATGCTTTTTCCGAGGCCTGACACGTTGGCACGGGGTTTATGCATACCGTGTTATTTTACAAATCCCGCAAATGATTGTCAAGCCCGAAACTGCACTACTTTACCTTAAGTTTTATCTAATATTAGTGGCTTTACTTAAACGGCCTTTTCCACATATTGTATCTACAATTCAATTGTCAATAGTCAAATTCAAGATTTTGTGATTTCGATTGTTATTTGTCATTTTTCCACAAAACATAAATAACATAACAATCCGCACAAAACCGCCAAAATAGAACGCCCGTTCGGTGGATAAGGTGAATAACTCTGTGAATAAGTGTCTTTTCAACATTGATTTTGTGGATAACAAAAAATAAAAAACTTCTGTAATAAGAATACATTTTTCCTTGCTTAAAAAATTTGTGCATTTTTAAATTTACCCCTTTTTCCCTCCCCTAAAACTGTATATATCACTTTCTCCTCCCCTCTACCCGACAACAATCGTTACACATCACCCTTTATATATGGCTACTATGACGCCCCGTCAATACGTCCTCGGGGATTTATCTGTCGCTAGCCCGGAAGCTGCATATACGACCTCCATGCTTGGCTGTTTTTTCCCAAAGAACTGAAGCGGCCCCGGAGAGTCGTCCTCGGGGCCTCACAACCTTGGCTATTAGTCTATGAATATACGTAACCTGGGCTTGTTAAAGAAGTAAAGATGTCAGAGTAAAGAAAACCCCCGGGGAAATCCCCGGGGGTGTGAATGCATATGAGTTTGTGACTTAGAAGATACGTCTTACTGCAACAGGCGTTCTGTAGTTTGCGTTGGAAACCTTGATACCTGTGCTTCTGGTGGAAGCGTGGACGATCTGGCCTCCGCCGATGTAGATACCTACGTGACCGGAGTAGCATACGATGTCACCGGCCTGTGCATTGGCAAGTCCACCAGAAACGGCGTAGCCCACACCACGGTCTCCACCGGAGGAATGAGGAAGCGATACACCGAAGTTTCTATATACGCTCATTACGAATCCGGAGCAGTCGGTACCGTTTGTAAGAGAAGAACCGCCGTAAACATAAGGGTTACCCACAAACTGGAGAGCAAAGTTGGCAACTGAGGATCCGTTACCGCTTCCGCTGGCAACATAGGCAACTCCGCCGCCGGAAGATCCGCCGGTCTTGCCGGTCTTACCCTTGCCGGTATTGGTGTTGTTCTTCCTGTTCCTCTTTGCAGCCTCGGCAGCAGCTCTTGCAGCAGCCTGCCTTTCTTCTTCTTCCTTCTTAAGTCTGGCTTCTTCTTCAGACTTGGACTCGGCACGAACGAACTCTGTATAGAGCTTAACGTAATCGGTACTTACGTATCCGTCACCTTCTTCTATGGAAACCTTAACCCAGTCTTCGTTGGTTTCTTCTTCGACTGAAAGGATATCGTCCATGGGAACCAGACCAACCACTTCAGCATCGGTGCTGGGACTCTGTCTAACGTAAAGGGTGGTAGTGGTAACCTTAGCGCTTCTGCGGCCAACTTCCTTGGCCTTGGAAACAGCTCTGTCGCCTGTGAATACGAACTCAAGGCTTACATAACCCTCGGTGTTACCGGACTTGATCTTGATCCAACCGTTGTTGGGCTCTTCAAGAGCCTCACCTACGGAATCCTTATAGAGCTTACCGGCTACTTCAGCATCTTCCGAAGCTTCGGTCCTTACATATACGAAATCGGAAACATTGGCAACTACCAGATTGCTGAAATCCTCTGTCTCATCTTCATTATCCATGACAGCCTTGACCAGATCCATCTCATCATCATCTTCCTCATTGGAAGGAGTTTCGCTGCCGGCTCCGGCTGAAAGCATGTCTAAGGAATCGGCTGAAACGGTCTTGTCCTTGCTCTGGGATTTCTCGGTGGATGCAATCTTGGAGCTGGTCTTGTGACTCTGGTCTCCGTCAGTCTCCACTGCGTAGTCACCGGCTCCTGCTGAAGGAGTCTCGGTAGAAGTCTCTGTATCTGTAGTGTCTTCTAAGAATTTATAAGAGCTGGTATCAACGGATGCTATGGTAATGACTCCGGTATCCGTAGCCTTTTCGGTAGCCTCCATTGCCGCGCTGGTAACCGTTGCAACGTCAAGGGCGTCGACCTTACCTGTGGCCTTGATCTTTTCAGCCCTCATGACGGTGGCGGATTTTCCCTCATTTAATATCCTTGCGGCACCTGCTGCCGGAAGAGCTTCCGTCACGCTGCTGCCAAGCACAGAAAGGGAGCCTCCCGAAACGGCAAGACTCGCAATGAGAACACCCGCTATAAATTGTGCTTTAATACGATGCATTTATATAGAACCCTCTATATCTTGTGTTCACTTTCGAACAATTTGTTACAATTTTGTTAAGAGCTGTAACAAATACTAACACATCCCTCTTCAAAAATCAATATATAAGCGGTATTAAAATATTAAAATTTCTTAAAGTCCTTATTATTATTGTTTTTACAGGCTACTTCTTTAGAACTATCCTTTAACTGCGCCGTCTATCATGCCCTGCATGATCTGCTTCTGTGCAAGAAGAAACAGGACTATCATGGGAACGATAGCAAGAAGTCCGGCAGTCAGAATCATATTCCATTCCTTAACATAGGATCCCACAAAGGCGTGGACCGCCACAGGAAGGGTCTTTAATCTTCCGCTCTGCCCTAACATCATGGAAGGAAGAAGGTAATCATTCCAGATCCACATGCCGTTTAAGATGGTCACTGTGGTAAGAACCGGCTTTAAGAGCGGGAAGATTATCATGAAATAGGTCTGCTCCGGGGAACAGCCGTCGATGGACGCCGCCTCTTCCAGGTCTATGGGTATCCCCTTTATGAAGCCCGTCAGAATGAATACCGTCATGGCTCCGCCAAAACCGCAGTAAGCAAACACTATACCCGGCACGGAATGGAGCGTCTGAAGGCCGGTGAAATCCCCCATATCACGGAAGAACGAGATAAGCGGGAGCATCACCACCTGAAAGGGAATGGTCATGGAGGCAATAAAAACATAGTATATAATAACAGCCCATTTTTTCTTCATATTACGGCAGATAACCCAGGCAGCCATCCCCCCGCAGACCGACAGCAGCAGAAGGGACAGGCCCGTTATCACCAGAGACGAGCCAAAGGCTGACCAGAATAGGAAGTGGGTGTTATTTATTACATCCGACAGATTTGAAAACAGCTGTGTAAGGCTTATCCCCTTTAATCCTATGGGGTTAGCAATAATATCATCTGTTGTTTTACAGGAATTGATGACCACCAGGTTTCTCTTTCTTTTCCATTACAGCTCCGCCTCCTTCTTATTTGATATATAAACCTGCAGGATGGAAACAAAAGCAAGGATAATGAAGAATACCACGGCCTTAGCTTCCCCCAGGGCATATTTATTGTTTATCACTGCAGTTTTATAGATATTAAGCGCCAGCATCTCAGTTCCGTTTGTGAGATACGAACCCATAAAGTCCATTACGGAACAGGTCCCGTTGGTAAGTGCCAGGTTTACATCAAACTGTTTAAAGGAAGAAGTAAGTGTAAGGAAAGTACATATGGTGATGGTAGGAGCGATCATCGGGATCTTTATCTCAAAGAGTGTCTGAACAGATCCCGCCCCGTCAATCAGCCCGATACATTTTCTTTAATTCATCTATCGCAT
>JAFSKT010000012.1 GCA_017448845.1 Lachnospiraceae bacterium | reverse complement strand
TGGTAAAGCCGGGAAGTGTAAAAATGGGTTCGGGAAACGGTACCTTTTTACCCTTAGAAGAGCTTTCGGATGAGGAGCTGAGAAGAACAGCGCGTTCTGCGGAGGCCTTCGGTATAAACCAGCGGCTTATCATGGAAAAGTCCGATGAGATCCTGCCCTGGCTGTCCTTTGGGGGAATAAAAGACGGGGAAGCCATTGCCCATCTTATGACTGCCAACGTAATTGAAGATAAGTTACTGGTTATAGACAGTCTTTACTTAAAAGAAGGATTTGAAGATACAGCGGCGGAAATGATGAAGACCTTCGCTGACTTATGCTTCAGAAGCTATTATCCGGATGCCTCGGTACTTCTTCCCGCAGCTGCCATCCACAGCCGCCTGGGATTGAAGGACCTCGCAAAGTATCTCCCGGGTGCTTATGAGATACAGCATGAGGCAGTACTGCTTTTTTGATCGATTGTAAATATTTGAGAGGGTAAAATATGGCGCAGGACGCAGAAAAATTACAGGAAAAGCAGCAACAGCGGCAGTCACAACTGCAAACACAGGTACAGCAGCAGGATAATGTTCAGGCACTCCGGCAGGGGGACATGCCCGAGGTCCAGGAAATGGATGAACAGAGCCTGCTTAATTTCAATGAACGTATCTACAGGATCTGTGCGGAGAGGTATCCTCTGGTGGAACGCCGTTTCAAGCAGAGCGAGGGTAAGGCCAAGGAGGAATTCAAGCCTAAAAGCAAGGGATCCGTTGGACGGGAACAGCGTAAGAAGGATGAGAAGGAACTCTCGGAGCTCCGTACGAGGATGGGAAACGCCCATATAGGGCTTTACGGCATGCGTTTTATGAACCGGGCTTTGGAGCAGTTTAAGACCCGTGATTTTTATTGGAAACAGCTGAATTCCGGGGGCGGTATTAATTTAGAGGAAGAGGACAAGGGCCTCATGTATTTCCTTGAAACCGAAGAGAACGCCAGGGAAGAAAACCTTGCATTCTTAAATGATTTTGCTTCACAGGATAAGGAGCGGATGCGTCCCCATCTTCAGGATATGATGGCAAAGATCCTCTCGGAAGATCTGGCCTGGGGTATGCTTAATGAGCACTGGATGGCGGACCACGGAGATGAGCTTTTTGAGAAGCTGGAACGCTTCCGTGTATTCCAGGATCTCTATGAAAAGAATGACTGGTTCAGGGATGAACTTCCGGATGATATGAAAAAACTGGTGAGAAGCAGGCTTGGAGCCGCAAACGCTTTCCGGGACGCGCTTTCTGCCGGCTTTGAAAGACAGGGGCTGGATCTTGACAACTTAGACATAAAGCGGGATTTCCACTATAAGGGAAATAAGAGCCTGAGCTCGGAAGATCAGATAAAGGAACGGATCAAGGAAAATAAAGACAAGTTTGAACTGGCCCAGCTCGGTGAAAAGAAATTTACCATGAGGCTTAAGAAGCTGAACATGGAGGACCGGGAAGAGAGGCAGAAGGAAGCCGAGCGTACGGATACGCCGGAAAACGAAGAATACCGGGAAGCTAAGAAGAAGCTTAAAGCCATTCCAAAAGATAAGAAGTATGAGTTCAAGAACGCCCTTATGGATATGGCTGAAGATCTGGGCAGGAGTAAGTTCTTCAAAGGCCGGGTGTTCAGCGTTACCTCGGCGGAATTTAAGGATGCGGCAAATAATTATGCCCATATTTTGGGCCGGCTTGAAGGCAGAAAAGGAAAAGAGGTATCCCTGGAGGATCAGGTAAACGCCCTTCTCCGGCTTTCTTCCGCTGCCCGGGGCTACAGATATACCCACGAAGGGAAGCAATACACTTCCATCGGAAAGGAACGGCGTAAACGGGAAGAGACCATCCTTGAAACCGTGGATAAGCTGATGGAAGACTGTCTTCCGGAGGAACTGAAGAAAAATGCAGTGGAGCCCTCTGAGAAGAGGAAGATATATTCGGACAATGTAAATGTGGAGAAGGAAAAGGTTTCCAAGTCGGAAGGCCAGATTAAGCAGCTTAATAGCGCCTGGAATGACTGGAAGGATGTGCTTTCACAGAACATCCTTGATACGCCTGAAGAGCGGCTGCTCCGGTATAAAAAGCTCTTTGATACCTACAGGGAACCCCTGGAAGTCTATGCTTCAAACAAGGATCTTTTCAAGGAGTATGCAGGTAAAAAGACCATTAAATTTGCTGAAGAAGCGCTTGCCGAGTACACCCGTGTAGAACGGGAACTGGCTTTTATCCGCTGGTCCAGGGAAAAGGGCGACGGGGAAAAGATCCAGAAAGAAAGCGTAGATGAGACCTTAGATAAGGAATTAAAAGAGATCGACGGTATAGAAGAGACAGCTCCCCTTGACCAGAAGGTGGATGAGGGCCTGAAGGGTGCGCAGACAAAAGCGGTCCTGGAAGTGGATCAGTGGGTGCTCCGGAATATCCATAACGGAGGTTTCAAACGGATAATAGGGAGTCTTACAGATCAGAGTGAGCTTGCCACTAGGCTCTTACAGAAAACAAAGAGGGAAAGGCTCTATATCTATTATCTGATCGAAACGCGGGAAAGGGTAAATCCCACCCATGAGGGTTATGTAAAATCCCAGGACAAGTATGTTCCGGATGTGAAGAAATTTAAGGACCAGATGATTAAAACCCGGTTCAAGTTATTAAGCCGTTCGGACGGATCCTATATTTACTGGGATAAACTCAGGCAGGCCATGGATATCTGCGACGGAAACCGTATGTCCTTCAAAGCGGATTATGAGCCGAAGGAAATGAAGAAGGATCCGAAACCTGAAGACGCCGAGCTGGCTCTTCGTAAGGAAAAGGCCACAGCTGCACAGGCTGCCCTGGATGTATATAAGTCGCTGATAGAGGAGTGCGGTGATGATCAGGCAGAGCAGGAAAAGAGGAAGGATGAAATAGAGGCGGCTGCCTCCAATGTGGAAAAAACCTTCAGGGATATGCTGGAAAACAGCATTCCTGCCGGAGCCGGCGGAGCTTCCCTGAAACGTGATGCTAAAGATGAAGGTATGGAACAGCTGGCCCTTGCCTTGAAGTCCGGAAAAGGGCTTACCAGCATATCATTTTTAGGTACCGGAGTTTCCGGAGTGGGGATAGGCATGGTGGGCGCCAGCACCGCCGTTACCATGCTGACTCAGATCATAGGACTCTGGACTGAAAGCCCCCATCTGAGCGCATCTCAGATCGCGGGAAAGACTACCGATATCATAAACAGCGCAGGAACGATGGCATCAGGGGTAATGTCCGGTATCAATGGAGTATTTGATACTGCCGGAGCGGCAGCTCAGACAGTGGGTTTTGTTTCCTCCGGCATAGGCGTTGTCGCAGGAGCAGTGAACATCGGCGTCAACGTAAAACGCTATTCCCATGTGAAAAGCGCGAAAAAACTTTTAGAGGAAAAGTATAAGAACGGCACCGCGGACAAGGATAAGAGAGAGAAGAAATTTGATGAAAACATGCTGGAACTCAGCAAAAAGCTTGCGAAGGAAAAGATCAAGGGTTCAGCCGTAACCTTTGTGGGAGCTCTTATCGGTCTTGCGGGAGTTCTTGTTCCTCCGGCAGGTATGCTGCTTACAGTGGGTTCCATAGGACTGGTAACGGGGGGCGGCAGTTTATATGATTCTGGAAGAGAGACCGCCATGGTATCCATGTTTGACAAGTACTTTGAAGTTGACAGGCTGAGAGTGTCAGTCATGGCTAAACATTTAGGCTGGAAAAAGGTGGAGAATCCCGAAACCGGAAAGGCCCTTTACCGGGACAAAAACGGTGCTTTCCATGAGGAAAGCGAGATTGAGAGATCACCTCAGGCTGAGGAGATAAAAAAGCTGGTAAGGAACAGGATAGCGAAAAAGTATAACCACGCCTCATATCAGGGCGCTGCCACACTGATAGCCGGGAAATACGCAAAATTCATATATGATAAGCTGTTTCCGAAACCGGGAGAGGACGGGGATTATTATAAGGAACTGCTGAAAGCTTTCGGTCTTTCCTATAAGGAACCGAAGGGGAAACAGGAAGGCAAACCTTCACTGGAACAGATCACAAGAAAGATAATGGGAAAATAGTCTCGAAAACGAAAGGAGCATAAAGTAATGGATGTTAAGATGAAGGGTATGCTGTTAGAGCGGCTGAGGGACGATCTGGTAAGTGATCTTATAGCTGCCGAATATACTTCCGAAGAAGACAGCGGGCTGCCCGGGGGGCTGGTATCGGCGATGTTTGATTCCCTGGGAATGAGTTCCGGCGATGTTTTCGGTGAGATATTTTTCATGCCGGATCCGGATGAAGATGCGGAGGTTTCCTATTTCATCTGCGCCATGCTGATTGCCGATGATCTGGAAAACGCGGATATGGAGGCGTTGAATAAAGCTGTTTCCAAGCTTAATCACACTTCACCGGTGGGAGTGTTCTATGTGGATTACGAAGGCGGACGGCTGCTCTATAAACTGGGTGTGCCGCTTCCCAGCGAAATAAAGGAAGATGATCTCTACGAAGAGATGAATATCGTAATCGGAAATGCTCTGAGCATTGTGGATCCTGCGCTGGATGAACTTATGGGAATCGTTGAGAGGGTGTGATCCTTATTCCATGAAGATAGTTGAAATAGATCAGGTAAATATGGATATGCTATCGGATCTGGCACCCGGGGACGTAATGGAAAATCTGTCCAGGACCTGGTATCACGGCGTTGTCGTTCAGGATGACAGTGATGAAAGGATACTGGCAGCCTTTGTCTTTGAATTCAAAAACGCTGACAGGGATGATATGACTACCGAGGCAGAGATTATCTGGACTTACGGCTATGGGACAGAGGTTTATAAGCCGTTACTTGAAGAATATTGTGAACAGATCTCGGCCCAGAAAGCAGTCAGGTCCTATTTTGAATTTCCCGATGATGAAGAGCATGAGGGTATCTGTTCCTTCCTTTTGGAAGAAGGATTTAAGACCTCAAAGAGTGAAAGCCGGGATGTATATGTGACGGTAGAGGATCTCTCCGAAATGAAATTATCAAAGAAGGAACCGCCCTTTTACATCAAGCCCATAAGCGAACTCACTACCCGTCAGTACAGGAACGGCATAGTTGACTGCCTTTTCCAGGGGAGAAGAGGGCTTGTGGAGGACTTGGCGTGGATCTCCGCGGATTGGTTTGAGCCCGATGTTTCATCCTGTATCGTAATGGATGAAAAGGCTAAGGGCTTTCTTTTGGTTCATAAAACGGAAAGCGGTGTCCTGGTGGTGGAATTGCTGTTTGCCTTCAGCATTGACGCCACAAAGGATCTGGTTGAACTGATAAAATTCGCTGTCCGGGCAGCAGTTGAAAAATACCCGCCGGAAACAAAGGTCCTGCTCAGAAGGCATAACGACCTGGTGCGTGCCCTTGTGGAAAAGCTCTTCCCCGGAAGAACGGGAGAAAAGGCGATACAGGGTGAGCGTGAAGAGAGGAGGCCGGCATGAGTAATTTCACAGGGATCATTAATATAGGCGCGATCCTTATCATCGCAGTGGCCTTCTTTTGGAACAGGGCGGAAACCCATGAACAGAATGATGATGAGAAAATGTTCGGCCGGATCTGTATCATGGCCATTGTATCCGCACTGGTAAGGTTGGCTTCCGATACGTTCTTAACCGGTATTCCGGTGGACGGAAGCAGGCTTTTGCGGGTAGTAGTATATTTTGTAGATGACATGATACAGCTTGCGATCCTTCTTCAATGGATACTGCTTGTGGATTTTATGCTGCACCACAGCAGGGATCATCTTAAAAAGGAAACGCCGCCCATTGTAAGGATCATGCTGATCATCGCAGCATTCGATGCGGTGGTGTCCGTGGTGGTTCTGTACAGCGGATTCTTTACCAATTTGAATACAGAGCTGGCGGAATTTATAAGGACCCTGTTTTTCCGCCATGCCTTCGGAGTGGTGGAGCTTATTATCCTGATATGGGCCTTCCGGAAGCTTGCCGAGTATAATACAAGAGTTAAAGGACCGTCGGATTACCGGGGACTGTTCTTCATCATCCCCATAGTGTTGGCAGTGGTGATCTCCATGATCATCGGTAGAACAATGGACCTTATCCCTTTGGCAATAGGGATCGGACTTCTTCTCCTTTTCCTTGCCATGCGTAAGAACCGCCGTTTCTTAGACAGGGAGAGTGGTTTCCATTCCCGGGCATACTTAAAGCTTTTAACCCGTGATGATAAGAATTATGAGAGGGCGATGGGGATACTGATAAAGGCCGATGACCCGGAGGGAGCGCTGCCTGCTATATTAAAGGAAGATCAGCCCGAAGAGATGAAGATCGTCCGTCTTAACAAAAATAAGTATTTTCTCATAGGAGAGCCCCAGCCCGAGTCTATCCTTAAGCTCTTTCTGCAGAACATAACAGATGACGCCAAAGAGAAGGGGGCGGAACTCTCCGTAAATTACGATATAAGACGGGATAATGAAAGTTTCGACAACTTTGCAGAAAGGCTGGAAAGCAGCCTTTCTGCTGCCTCCCAGCCCTGAATCCGTGAATTTCGGCTGACGCACCCCGTCACGCCATGGTGATCAGTTCGTACTGTCTTGTTCCTATACCGATCTTTTCAGCATGCTCCAGTGTTTCCGCCCAGGAAACATTGGGGTTGCTGTTTAAGAACACATCTCCGTGATCATGGAAATGTTCCCCTGCCATATTGTCACCAAGCTGGCTGTTCCTTATGGGTTCGGCCTTCTGGCACAGGTCTACGCAAGCCTGGTCAAGTGCCACGGGATCAAAGGATGCCAGCATTCCTATATCCGGAAGGATGGGGGCGTCGTTTTCGCCGTGACAGTCGCAGTTGGGAGATACGTCCGTAATAAGGCTTATATGGAAACTGGGTCTGCCGCTGATG
Source organism: Lachnospiraceae bacterium (assembly GCA_017448845.1). Taxonomy (GTDB): domain Bacteria; phylum Bacillota; class Clostridia; order Lachnospirales; family Lachnospiraceae; genus NK4A144. Next base: position 363 of record JAFSKT010000012.1, on the reverse strand, counting down.
ACAGCCGCTGTATATTCCGCCATACGCCGTCCCAGCATCTGGGGCGCATCCCAGTTATCATTTTCAATAGCGTCAAATGCACAGGCTCCGATACAGCGTCCGCAGCCCTTACACTTATCCGGATCGATGAAGGCCTTGTTATCGGTACCGTAGCTTATGGCGTCGGATCCGCATTCTTTCGCACATCTCTTACAGCCTCTGCAGAGATCCGTTATCACATGGGGGTGTCCGCTGTTATGCTGCTGCATTTTTCCTGCACGGCTGCCACAGCCCATGCCTATATTCTTGATGGCTCCGCCGAAACCGGCCTGCTCATGTCCCTTAAAGTGACTGAGGCTTATGAAGATATCCGCATCCATAACG
>JAFSKT010000140.1 GCA_017448845.1 Lachnospiraceae bacterium | reverse complement strand
TGAATTACATGGGACAGTATGCGGACTATGAATTTCCCGTCATGGTCTTTCCGAGACACAAGGAGATAACGGGAAAGATAAGGGACATAGTACTAAAAAAGATACTTAAGTTTGACGACCTTACCCTGTCCGCGGATACCCTTATCCTTCCGGAAAAGATAGGGGACAGTCATCTTAGCTATAAGAGGGCGGAGAGCCCTGCCTGGGTGTTTATCCTGGCCGCGACTCTTGTGACGGCCCTTGTTATCTGGTATGGCAGGGACAGGGACTTAGACAAGCTGATAAATATAAGGGAAAAGGAAATGCTTACAGACTACCCCGATATAGTGAGCAGGCTCAACCTCTTCTTTTTCTCCGGGATGACCATAAGGGGAGCTTTTGAAAAGATCGCCGGGGATTATGAGGAGCGTCTTGCAGCGGGAAAGATCAAAAAGAGATTTGCCTTTGAGGAGATGCTTGTGACCTTGAGGGAAATGAAGGGCGGGGTTACGGAATCCCAGGCATATCAGAATTTCGGCGCCAGATCCGGCATCAGGAGATACGGAAAACTGGGCACCCTTCTTTCCCAGAACCTGCAAAAGGGCAACGCCGGGCTTATGGAGGCCCTAGAAGCCGAGGCGAAGGACGCCTTTGAGGAAAGGAAGGCCAATGCCAAAAAGGTGGGAGAGGAAGCGGGGACCAAGCTTTTACTGCCCATGGGGATAATGCTCATGGTGGCGATGATAATGGTAATCCTACCCGCATTTCTGTCCTTCTCACTGTAGCCTGCAGCGGGGTCTTTTATCACGGTATAAGAGCCGGATAGTTCCGGCTTTTATATACAGACTATGTCTGGGATAGATCAAATATTCAGGAAAGGAGGAAAAAGCTATGTTCAGGAACTTTCTTAGAGAAGACGATGCCATAGGCACTGTAGAAATGATACTTATTCTGGTAGTTCTTATCTCTCTCGTTATCATTTTCAAAAGTCAGCTTACAAATCTCGTAAACAAGATCTTTAAGACGATCAACAGCAAGGCAACTTCAATCTGAAGAACTAATTAAGAGGTGAAATCTATGAGGCGGGGAACAATAACTGTATTTTTAAGTCTTACATTGACAATCGTCCTGTCACTGATACTGACGGTCGTTGAGAGCGCCAGATACTCTGCTTTAAGAATGCGGACCGAAATGGTCATGCAGATGGGACTCATGTCGATATTTGCGGAATACAACAGGGAATTACTGAAAGATTACGATCTCCTCCTCATAGACACCACTTATGGGACCGGAAGCGCGGACATAGCCGCTACGGAGGACCACTTAAAGAAGTATATACAGTATAATTCCCGTCCCGGAAAAGGGCTCCTTTCCTTTGGATTGGATGAGATGATGGCAATGGATGTGAAGGACGCGAAGCTCACACTCTATTCCTATGCGTCGGATCAGGGGGGCAGGGAGTTTAAGCGGCAGGCTATACATGCGGTAAAAGACCACTTCGGTGCCGGTATTGCAAAAAAGATAGGAGACAGCGTCAAGGATTATAAACAGAGCGGCGTTGATTCCTATGATGTGGACAGGAAAAGGGCTGCGGTAGAAAAGAAGCTAAGGGGGATAGACCTCAACGTGGATAAATGCCCGGTGGATGAGGTTTTTGATGAAAGGCCCGGGATAATAGAGAGGCTTGTTTCCAACGGCATAACTGTATCCGATAAGCACTTAAAGCTCGATAATACTGCGTCCCACAGGAAATTAAGACAGGGCGCAGGCGTGGTGAGGCCGGATTCGGATCCGGATTCCATCCTGAACGAACGTCTTTTTGACCAGTATCTCAGATGGAAGATGAGCTCCTATATCAATGATCTGCACCACAGTTCCTGCTCTTATGAACTTGAATATATCCTTAACGGCAAAAATACGGACAAAGCCAATTTCAGGGAGACGGTCTTTAAGCTTTTCACTATCCGTGAGGCGGCTGATACCATGGCGGTTTTCAAGGACCCGGGAAAAGAATCCCAATGTAAAGCCCTTGCTACAGTAGTGGCTGCGATCCTTTTAAATCCGGAGATAATCGAGCCCCTGACCAAAATGCTGCTTTTTACCTGGGGTTTTGCGGAAAGCGTGGTGGATATGCGGATACTCCTTAAGGGAGGCAGGATCCCTCTTATGAAGAAGGGAGAGGAATTCCGCTTAAGCCATATAGGCCAGGTGGTGCTTTTCCTGAGCCTTCCCGTGTCAAAGGCGGACGGCAGGAACGGTCTTGATTATGGCGACTACCTTATCATGCTGCTCGCCATGGAGAACGGCAGAAAAAAAGTGATGAGGGCAATGGACGTCATTGAAATGAACATGAGGACAAAGGAAGGGAACCGGGGATTCCGCATGGACGGCTGTATAGACTATGCGGAGGCGGATGTGACCTTAAGCGCAAAGAAGGGATATACCTTCACCATAAGGAGGGATTATTCCTACGAACCCATAATCGAATAAAGAAAAACTTATTATTTTATCCTTTAAGAAAGGAGGATGCGGATGGATTCCGAAAAAAAGACAACAATATCATCTCTCAGAGAGTTTCCCCAAAAAAAATCCGACATAGATTACTCCTTTACTAAAACCCTCAGGAAGAGATCCGCATTCTCCTTTCTTAAAGGAAGCCTGACGGTGGAGAGCGCAATAGCCTTGCCGGTCTTTATCTTTGCCGTGCTGATAGTCGTGATGGCAGGGGAGGCTGTGAGGTTTTCCGGAAACGTTAATGCGGGGCTTATGGAGAGCGCGAAAAAACTGAGCGTCTATGCCTATGCCGGAAACAGGAGCGATCTTCTGAGCAAGGCGGGAGGGATAGGAGGAAAGGCCGTATCCCTGACCTTAGGAAAGAGCATGACGGTAAAGGAGCTTGAAAAGTCTTACGGAGGAGAGCTTTTATCCGAGGGCGGAAAGTCCGGGCTTTCCTTTATCCACTCAACTGTGATGGGTCCGGATCAGATGATAGACCTGAATGCAGTCTGGAGGATGAAGGTGAAATTTCCTCTTCCGGGAGTACAGGGCTTCCGTGTCATAGACCGGGCCCGGATCCGTGCTTTTACGGGCTATGACAATACTAAGGGCAGAGGAGGAGCAGCAGGGGAAGAGGAGATGGTTTATGTGACTGAGACCGGTACCGTATATCACAGGGACCGGAGCTGCAGTCATCTGAACATCCATATTTCCACCACCACTGCGGATGCGGTGAAAGGCAAACGGAATTCCTCCGGAGGAAAGTATTACCCCTGCGAATACTGCGGTAAAGAAAGCGGCACCCTCTATATAACCGAAGACGGGGACAGGTATCACAGCAAGATAAGCTGTCCCGGCCTCAAGCGCACCATACACTGTGTAAAGATATCGGAGGTGGGAGGCCGGGGGCCCTGTTCCCGATGCGGGTATTAGATGCAGGGTGAAACAGAGGCTTTATTGTACGCCATTGATGACAGGTAAAGGATTCAGGGGAAAGGAGATTCTTATGGCAGGAAATATCATTACGGGAGCGTTTCTCACGCTCTGCTCATATTCTGACATAAAAAGAAGGGAGATATATATAAAACCGGCGGTGGTATTGATCCTGTCGGGAATAGTGTTTGCGGCCCTTCAGGGTAAGGAGAGCCTTATCTCGGCGTTCTTTGGCGCTTTGACAGGGGTGGCTCTGATGATAATATCAAGGCTCACAAAGGGTGCGATCGGCGCAGGTGACGGGCTGGTGCTCATTGTCACTGCTTTTTATCAGGGGTTTGCGGGAAATGTGGGCATGCTCCTTTTAGCGCTCTTCCTGTCCGCAGTGGTTTCGGCCACAGCCCTTATCATCAGAAAAGTTAAAAGGGACTATGAGCTCCCCTTTGTCCCCTTCATGCTGGCAGCATTCATTATACAGATCTGGAGGTGCTGACATGAAAAAGGGCTCTTTTACAGTGGAGGCATCCCTTCTCTTTCCCTTCATATTAGCGGTCATTGTACTGGTGATATATGCGTCCTTCTTTATACATGACAGGGCAGTGATGAGTGCTGCAGCCTGTGAAGCTGCCATCAGGGGAAGTGAGATAACGGATCCCCATGGTGATATATATGCAAAAACAAAGGAGACCGGCGAGAGGGAGTTGAAGGGGAGACTTCTCTCCACGCGGATCAAGGCCATAGACATAAGGGTGGATGCTAAAGAGGTCAGGGTATCGGTGTGCGGTGATTTTGTGATCCCCAGAGGAGTGATACTTGCACCGGGGATAGACAGCAATGGGACAGAGATAAAGGTAAGCGCCTTAAGCAGCCGGTTAGATCCGGCAGAGTTTATAAGGAACTGCCGGGTGGTAGAGGAACATGTGGATAGGGATTGAGCAGGGGGAGTTGATACTATAGATCTCAGGAAATAAGGAAGGAGTATATAAATTAATGGAAGCGGAATTCAGACAGGATCTACTAAAGCGCACCATGGTGGTGAAGCGGGGCAACCCGGTAAAGAGTTCCTTCAGGGAGAAGATGGCCATAAAAAACAGGATCAGGGGAACTGCCATGGTCAGTATAAGGTATATGAACGGGGAGTCCTATTACAGCTATGATATGGGCACCTGTCAGACCTTAAAAAACTATTTTGACGGGAATCCCATGTCATTTAAGGAAATGAAGTCCCTGCTCTCCGGACTGAGGGCAGTTTCCTCGGAACTGGAAAAGTACCTCCTTGATATAAAGGATCTTTTGATGGAGCCGGAACACATATTCTGGGATACGGATAAGGAGGAACCCTTATTCTGCTATTATCCCGAAAAAGCCGCAGACGAGGAGGGTTTTTCTTCCTTCGGGCAGTTCCTCATGGACGCTGCGGATAAAGAGGATGAGAAGGCCACAGAGGCAGCATACGCATACTTTGACAGGATCTGTGAAGGAGTGCTGCTGCCGGGAGAACTGCCCTCTTCCGAAGGGAGCAGCAACGGAAAACCCACGGAAGAAGAGGTGAAGCGGGAACTGCCGATCAGCGCGGTCCCCGCAGGGGAAGAGGAAGATTATACCTTAAAGGAAACTCAAAGCGAAAACAGGGACAATTATTACATGGAAGACAGTATCCCGGAGAAGCAGGAGGAAAAGCAGAGCTGGAAGGGATTTCTCCTTATTCTTGCCTTCTTTCCTGCCCTCTTTTCAGCCGCGGCCTACGGCATCGTTTTCATGAGGCCTGAGATCATGGGATTTCTCGGGCTCTCCGATGAGGACTATATAAGGGTAGGCGTAGGCGTCATCGTCCTTTCCGGCGCCTTCATAACCGCCGGTATCTACATGTGGAACAAAAGGCGAAAGGAGAAAGCCGACAGGGAAAATGACCGGCCCGGCATGGCCGGGTATAGTCCCGGAGTATAATGTCACGAATGATATGATCTGTAATAGTAGTTATCCCTGGGAATGAGATAATTTGACTTTTTGCGTTTCCGTTAGCTGTTTTCTATTACCCGGATAATTGACATATCCCTTTTGCAGATAGTAGAATTGGTGAGAATATTTGTATAGGGCTTATTGGGAGGAATGGATCGTGGAAGTGAAAATAGCTGAATATCTGATCAGCAGAGGTTATACTTCTGTTTCATCCTCCATACCCCAGGTCAAGGTCTTTTTCAGGCTTGACGGGGGATTGGCCATGGTGGTCATGCTGGTAGACGGCAGGAACATGATAATGAGCCCCGAGGCATTCAGGGCCATAAAGGCAAAGACGGAAAGCCTCTTTCAGGCCAAGGGTTATACGAATATCAAGCTCTTTTCCATCTTCCTGACCTTGAATGTCATGAATTTCGGTGCCATCGGGGCCAGGGAAGAGCTCTCCTGGATAATAGACCTTTCTACAGGCAGGCTTTGTATATTTGATAATCAGGTGGTGGATTTTGACGGGCTGCGTTACGGACTGGAGCTGCTTTTAGAGGAAGACCGCGGATCCGGGCGCACCATTGGCCAGGCCCTTTCCGGCTTCTTCCTTTTAACTAAGGCTCCCGTGACACTTAGCCTTATCCTCCTTAACCTTATAGTATTTGTGACCTTGTCCTTAATGGGTTCCACAACGGATTCCGCCTTTATGGTGGAGCACGGGGCCCTGTCCTTATCCAGGATCATGGCGAATTTTGAGTGGTACCGGCTGATAACCGCGGTATTCCTTCACTTCGGCCTGGAGCATCTGGCAGCAAACATGCTGGCCCTCTGGGTATTCGGAGAAAGGGTGGAAAAGGCTTTAGGCAAGGGCAGGTTCCTATTCCTCTATCTCCTAAGCGGGATAGCGGGAAACGGGGGTTCCCTGGCGGTCTCCTATCTTTCGGGACAGAATGTGGTATCTGCGGGAGCCAGCGGCGCAGTTTTCGGTATAATCGGAGCCCTCTTTGCCATAGTCATCAAGAACAGGGGCAAGTATGCGGAGCTTACGGGAGGACGGGCGATCCTCTTAGTACTGTACAGTGTTTTTTCCGGATTTTCCGGTGAAGGGATAGATAATGCCGCCCATATCGGCGGTTTGGCAGCGGGACTTATCATAGGATTCATTCTGTACAGGATACAGGAAAGACCTGAGGAAGAAGTCAGCAGCGAAGGAAAGGAAGCGCCTTAAATGAAGATAAACATCTATTACGGCGGACGGGGAATAGTGGGTGATTCCACACTTTTTGTGCTTTCAAAGATGCAGAAGGTGCTGGAGGAACTGAATGTCCATATAGAGAGGATCAATCTCTATGAGAGAAAGCATAATATCACATCCCTGCCCAGCACCCTTAATGACGCGGACGGGATAATACTGGCCTCCACCGTGGAATGGTACGGTCTGGGTGGTTATATGTACCAGTTCCTTGATTCCTGCTGGTTATACGGCAATAAGCAGAAGATCTCCGAGCTGTATATGTGTCCCGTGGTCATCTCCACCACCTACGGTGAGAGACAGGGCGTGATGACACTGCAGACCGCCTGGGATACCCTTGGAGGGCGGTCCTGCAACGGAATGTCAGCCTATGTCAGGGATTCTGTGGCCTTTGAGCTCAACCAGGAATATGTGAACGTGATAGAGCGCACCGCCGAGAACCTTTACAGGACGATTTCCAGGAAAGCGGTGATACTGCCCGCCAGCAGCCAGGAAGTAAAGCAGATGGTCACAAGGGAGGCGCCTATAGACTTTACGCCTCAGGAGACAGAGCAGCTCAGCAGATTTGCATCTGATGACAAATATATCCAGACCCAGAAAGAGGACTTAAAGGAACTGGCAAGCCATTTCAAGACCTTATTAAAGAACGACGGCATGTCCGAAGAAGAAGTGCTCATCAATACCTTTAAGAAGGCCTTCCGTCCCCAGACTTCATTCCAGAGTGTATATCTCATGGAGATCACGGGCTTTGACCTGCCCCTTATCTTAGATGTGGATAATAACAGTCTCACGGCAGTCTTTGAAAAAAGACAGGACCCCGCAGTACTCTGCAGGGTCTCTAAGGATAAACTCGAGGATATAACCGGTGGAAAGGAAACCTTCCAGCACGCCTTCATGTCCGGAGATATGCAGGTTAAAGGAGATTTCCGCATGCTCCGTATGCTGGATACGGTATTTCCCTTCGGAAACGGGACCGGAAACGGGGCTTAAAGAGAGAGGAGCTCAGCAGTTTCCTTAAGCTCGCTGTCAGAGGGCTTACCGGGCTTCCATCCAATCTTCTGGCCGTCGTCCTTAAAACGGGGGATGAGATGCAGATGGAAATGGAAAACAGTCTGCCCTGCAGTCTCTCCGTTATTCTGTACGATATTGAAACCGTCCGCCTTCAGTACTTCGGTATTGTGGGCGGCTATTTTTTTAGCCAGTACGAAGGCGCGGCCTG